>CAUHQV010000018.1 GCA_959608625.1 uncultured Flavobacteriales bacterium | reverse complement strand
CAGAACAACAGGTATATGCGGCCGTTTTGTATTTTTAAGTGATCTACGTCGTTGAACAGGAATTAGGGATAGGTCGAATCGAATTTGATGAAAGTCCGGGATTCTATGCGCTCGTCCGGGAAATCGCCCAGCGCTTTCTTCTCGAGGGAAGCAAAACGGATTGTGTTTCTTTCCTGTGGTTCGGGTGAACAGCCGGCCAGCAGGACTATCTCCAGCGTGAAAAAGAGGGAAATTTTTAGAAGACCTTTCATGCGATAGTATAATTCATGAGTAAGAAATGCATAAACTTCTACACATTTGACCCGAAAATTACGCAAAAGGTTTCGCAGATGGTTAAAAAAGTCCTGTCGATCGGGAAAATAAATTTGTTTATTTCTTTTTTGATTATTATATTTGTGGGAAAAGGCCCGGGAAACGTGGCGCGGATAAAAAATCAATAGCAGGAAAAAATGACGGAAATAAATATCGAGAAGGCCGACGGCACATTTGTGCCGTTGAACAGCAAAAAGCCTTTGCGTGCGGTAAAAAGCGCGGTAATGAAAGATGAACTGATGGGAGAAGATACCGTTACGCTAACGGTGGAATCCGCAGAACCCATTGAATTTACAGTAGGCGATAAACTGCGGGTATTAGGCAAGACCTATTTCCTGAATTCGCCGCCCAAAGTCCAGCGCACGGGCCGGCGCTACCTGACCTATACTGTAGTGTGGGAAAGCGCGAAATACGACCTGTCGAAGGTGGTGATGGTCAACGAATTCGCGGGGGGAAAAGAAACGGTGAACGAGACGGAGTTCGACTATACGGGCGAATTTGCCCGGTTGATGGACCTCTTGGTATCCAATATGTGCCGGGTATATGGAAAAGGGAGCTGGGCGTGGAAAGCAGTGAATACGGGGGCGGACAGCGCTTTTAAACCCGATTACGAACAGTGCAAAACCCTTTCGTTCTCGTCGGAGAACGTGCTTTCAGCCCTCAATACAGTCTGCCAGGAGTGGGATGCGGAGTTCCGGATCGGAGCGGAGAACGGGGCCCATGTGATTGAGGTGGGCCGGATAGGGCGTAATGTCTACGAATATGTGTTCGCATACGGCCGGGGCAACGGCCTGTATACACTTACCCGGGACAGGAATGCGGATACTACATTAGTTACGCGTTTGTATGCTTATGGGGCTTCCGGCAATCTTGGAACCAAATACCGGGATGGGCGCCGCCGGCTGGCCCTGCCGGAAAAGCATGTTTCTCCTTTGGTGCGGGACGGGTTGTACGTGCAGGACGATGCGCTGGTGGAACGGTTCGGGCTGAGCGAAGGGGCGGTAGTCTTCGACGAGATATTCCCTTCCCGCCGGGGAACGGTCAGCGCGGTGGACGGGACGGACGAATTGAAATTTACCGACCAGGATATGTTCGACCTGAATGAAAAGGACGAGAAGGGGGATTCCAAATATATCCTGGGGTCGGCTACCCCTACCATCCGGTTCAATACGGGCAATTTGGGCGGGTATGAGTTTTCCTTGGCAGGGTATAATTCGCTCACCAAGACGTTCACCCTCGTCCCTTTTACGGACGAGAACGACTACCGTTATCCTTCGCAGGACGACGAGGCGTTCCGGATCGGGGCGGGCGATACGTATGTGCTGCTCAACATTGCATTGCCCGACACCTATGTGGCCGAGGCCGAAAGCAAACTGGCGGATCGGGCCCTGGAAAAATACGGGCAGCTTTATAAAAAACTGTACTCGTATGCCCTGGAAATGGATTCTGTTTTCGTGAAAGAGCATTTCCCCAATGCGGGGTATGCGCCGGCTTTCCGAGCCGGGGATTATGTCAATATAAAAGACGAAGACCTCATAGATGTGGCTAGCGAGGGTTTGGGTGAACATACGGTGGCGGTGAAAATATCGTCCGTGTCGGTCGACTTGTACAATCCGTTCGGCTATACGCTCGGCCTGTCGGATTCGGCGCCTTCGTCGGTAGTCACGCAGATTGTGAAGAGCGAGAAAGACACCCAGAAGATCATCAAGATAAACGATTTGTCCGACCCGGCCCGGGCGCGGCGGAACCTGCGCACTACGGCCGAGCTGCTGGAAATGACATTCGATACGGACGGGTATTTCGTGGACGGCCGTTTGCGTCCTGAGACGGTGGAGACAAAAATGATCGCCGTGGGGGCTCTATCCCAGCAGTTCCTGCTGGACGGAGTGATCTTTACGCCCGATCTGAACGGGGATGTCTCGGCGGTCGGTTTTTCCGAAGGTGTCCTGACGCATTTGGGATTGGACCGTACGGAAAATAAAGTGTGGTCGCTGCTCCCGGGGCAGGTAGGTGGGTTGAAGGACGACATGGTCTACCACATTTACGCCCGGTGCCAAAAGAAGGGAAGCGGGGGGACGATGGTCGTAACCCCCGAGGCTTTGCGGTACGATGCCGATGCGGATTTTTACCATTTTTCGGTAGGGGTACTTTCCAGTGCTCAGGACGGTTTCCGGCGGGTCTCCCTTACGTATGGCAGCAGTACGATAAACGGCCGGGAGATCACCACCGGCCGCATCTCTGCCACAGCCGGTAAGGCTTATTTCGACCTGGACAAGGGAGAGATCGGCGGGCGGATCGTTTTTTCTTCCGATGCGGTTTTCCGGGACGACAAAGGCGTGGAGGGAACGTTGATCACCGATGGGAAAATAAACACCGGCCTGATCGACGCCGATCAGGTAGTGGCGGGTGCCGCGAGTATTGCTAACTTTAAAATCCAGGGAAATTTACTTCAGGGAGTAGATAGTCATATTGTATTTCAGAACGAGGATATAGAATCCCTGGCAGACCTCATTTCTCCTAAATCGGGACAGGCAATAAACGTATCGGGCGGAGCCTCAGCCTCAGGGATTTTTACCAATACAACGGTCACAGGCACGGTGTACTCGACCGCAACGGCATTTCAAGACCTTACCGTCGAATATCCCGGGATACTCAAATTTTCCCTGGCCGCAGGCAGGAATGATACCCTTTCTCCGGTCGAAGGCGGCGAAGCTTATTTTGCTCCCGTGGACGGGGAACCCAATGAGTATAAATGCGAGGTTTTGCGAAAAACGGGGGAAGGTACTTACGAGCCGATAGATACATTCCGGCCCTCAGGGAACGGAACAATCGCTTCGCCCAGGTATTTTGACAGGAATATCTATGTAGCGGCCGCAGGGGATTACCGCATACGGTTCGTAATGGAATCTACGGACCGGATCTATTGGGAGCGACGGCCGGAGGGATGGGAAAACAATTTTCCTATTCTTACGACAGAGTTGTCCGTGGCTATCACAGGACAATCTTCCGCCGACCGGGGGCATATTTATTTCGCCGGTTCCAGTGCCCTGACCAAAATCGGGACGGATGGATTGTATTCTTTCTGGTCGCTGTACAATTACCTGTATTTTTCCCAGAGCGAGGGACTGAAAATAAAAGCCGGAACCACTCTCTCGTCGCCCAATGGGGAATACTCCCTGACGGTGAACGACAACGGAATCTCCATCAGCGGGCCTACCGGCACGAATGCTTCCAATAATACTGTCGATTTCACGGTAGCGGGTACACGGGTGAATATCGCTACCGGGGAAAAGCTTTCCGTGGCTTTTGGAAAGATAGCCCGTTTTTTGTCCGACCTGAAAGCCGTAGCTTTCTCCGGGAATTATAACGATCTGTCGAATAAACCTTCTATCCCCGCCAAAATTTCGCAGCTATCGAACGACATTGGATTTATTACCAAGTCTGTTTCCGACCTGGCGAACTACTACCTGAAAATCCAAACCTATACCCGTGACGAAGTGCAGGCCCTTATCGCCGCGGTAAAGACAGCCTCATTTCAGGTGGTTTCCGCCCTTCCGGCCACCGGGCAGGGCAATATAATTTACCTGATCCCCAAACAAGGCATAGCTCCTGATACCCACGATGAATATATCTGGGTGGAAAACACGTGGGAACTCATCGGCAATACGAAAGTCGATCTATCGAGCAAACTCGACAAAACCGGCGACGCCTCGGACACCACCGTCACCTTCGTACAGGAATCCGGCGAACCTGCTTCGGGTGGTGCGCTCCATAGCATTATCGGACGCATTGCCAAAAAGATAGCGGACATTGTATCGGGTGCCATTAAGGTAAGCAAGGCCAACCTCGCCATGAACCTGCAAAGCGATAAAAACTTGTATTTGGGCTACGATGGAGCGGACGGCATCGACAATCCCCATGTGATCCTCGGCGCGACCGCGACCGACGGCTATAACCAATCCATCATTAAGCGTATTTTACCTTTCAACCTTACGGTCGGAAGGGCCGTGAACGATGAGAACGGAAACAACATCCCCAAGACCTACGCCAAGAAAGACGAGGTGACCGCCGTAAAAGTAGGCGGACGGAACTACATCACCAGCCTGCGGGACAATTGGGAGGGAGGCATCGTGGGTTCGGACGGAACGATCACCACCGGGAACAACTATAACCAAGTCACCAAAGACTACCAGGATATCGCTTTTCTGGCGGGAAAAACGGCCACTGCCTCTATCAATCCGGACGATGTGATCTCCGGGCCGGAGCGCCTAAAACTGTCTTTTCGTATCGCGTTCTATACGTTGGATTACCTGTTTATTTCCTATGAATCGAGCGATTACAATATCGCTTATAAAACGTTCACTATTCCGGATAATGCCGCGTATTGCAAAGTGGCGGTCGGAGTAGGTGTGTACGGATATGTGGCGGGGAACTTCGACAAGATCCGCTTCCAACTGGAACAAGGGAACAAAGAAACCGATTATTCCCCGGCCCCGCAGGACCTTCCCCGGATAAACGGGGAGTATTCCGCTATGAAAGTGGGGAAAGCCACGGCGGACGGGGAAGGCAATAAGATACCCGATACCTATGCCGCTAAGACAGGCACCTATCCCAATATGAACGTAGGCGATTCCCAAAAATTCGCCGGAATGAACACACTGGAAGCCGGGCTGCTCAATATCGGGACTTACCCCGGCAATATAGGCCACTCCAATAACTACGTAGAACTCATATCCGACATCGCCGACACCGAGAATGTCATGTTCGTCATGCGCCTTACCGGCGGGTCGTATAGCTTCGGCTATGTACTCGACCTCACTCTTATGGGCTATGCGTACAAGGACGGCGGCGCGATCATGATATCTTCCCTGGGCGGATATAATACCTGGTGGAACTCCGCCGCCGCCAATGCCGACAAAATATTCGCCTATATGCGCGGGGGGAAGCTCTGCATTGCCGTACAAGTCCCGGAAGTATACGCCCGCCTGTCCGGGGCTATTTACGCGGGTAAGGACGTGATCATGGTGAACCGCATTATGGGTTCTACCCAGCGTTCGCACGATTACATCGTGAACACAGCCGGGAACAATATCAAATGGACTGTAAAACCCTCCACTGCTTCCCTCGCCGTAGTGGACGGTGGTGCTTACCCCAATCTTACGGTCGGGAAGGCCGACCGGGACGGCACCGGACTGAACATACAGAACAACTACCTCCGGCGCACCTACGTACGGCCCGGTGCGACATGGAGCGGCGTAGGATGGCGGCGTATCTACGTAGCAGGAAATGCGGATAATCCCGGTGGGACAGTCATGCTAAACATCGCCACGCTCTATTGGAATACCCCTTCACAGCTTCTTTCGCTCCTTATCAGCGCCGGGCCGAGGGATGTTATCATGCAGCAGTTTAACGGCTGCTACAACGTTCCGATCAGCAAAGTAAGGGTATGCCGCAAATCGAACGCCGTATGGTGCGTGGACGTGTACTGCAACGATGCGCGAAATAACAGCATCTACGCCAACCAATGCGGCGGGGACGGGTATATTGTCGATACCGAAATGCTCAATCCCCCGGTGGACGGGTACACGGTTACAGAGTTCGACATAAAAGCCGGGGACAGGGTTATGCAACTGAGCGAGAAGCCCGGCGTTTATCTCGCGCGCCCGTCTGCGCCCAAGGATGGCGATATTGTAGTAGCGGTAACCGATTGATAAAATGGCCACGAAAGAAGCAAAAACCATCGAAGTGTATCGGGGCGGAACATACTACTCCCTGATAGGCAGTGAAATATACCTGAAAGGTTGGGCCGCGATGAAGGGCGGCACGGAAATCTACCGGGACGGCACCTGGTACCGGTATATGGAATCCCTCAATGTCAGTGTTGCCGTGAGCATCGTATCGGGCAAGAGCGTAAACATCGCGTTCAAAAGCCTACCAAGCGCCCCTTTCCGACCGGCGGGAATCTACCATGCCAACAAGCAGGTAATGACCGTACGGGTAAAACTGACCGGGGAGATCCGCTTCACCGGTGGCACAACGGATGCGTATATCTACACGGCCGGGCCGTTCGTCTGCGACGGGGAGACCCACACCGTTACGGATACCACCTCGATGCCTTCCGGCAAGACCGGATACCAGATCACCGGCCTGGTAGCGCAAATAAAATTCAATGACAATGGTATCGCTTCGTATAAAGCCGGAACGATCACCGTCACCTCAGAGCCGAAGCGTTTCACCGCCGAAGCGTTCACGTATCCCACAGGGGCGGGCACGGCTACGGCAACGCCGCCCGATCCCACCTACGGGCAGATCGTCACGTTCTCGTCGCAGGATACCACCCCCGACAGGCAATTTGTAAAATGGCGCGAATCCGGCAAAATGGCACGCACGTACAGCGTGCGCATATATGACGATTACCGCGATACAGCCGAATTCGCCGATACGGGCCATACGGTGGACTTTAGGATACGGGTTTATATAGATGCCAACCGGCATATCTGCGTGGATGCAAAGACCTTGCAGAACCGTATAGACCAATTCGTGATGGTTTCGTTCGATATTGGTTATTCCGACGCCAACGGTATGACCCAAATACTCCGCTACGAAAGGGAAGTATGGCTAAACGGTCAAACTGAAAGCCATACGTTCGAGGAAACGGCCACGGAGATAGGGCAGGTATCCACTCCGGAAATATCACCCCTGCCGAGTCCGTATGTGATCGGCAGTGTGGATGTGCAGGTGGGTACGGACGGCCCATTTATGGCCGAGAGCCTGAAAGCGGGGTACAGCCCGTGGGAGGTGACGGCGGATGACGACGATGGCGACTGATGCCGCCGAATGGAAATAAGATTATGGAATTTAAAGCATAAAACAAAATGAGGGCAAAAGATTCTAAAAAAGGCGCTCCTTTCGGAGCGCCTTTTTTAGAATCGCTTGGATTTAGGGCTATTTCGTGACCCTTTCCAGCCATTTGAGCATGCCCAGCATCGTGAACATCGAGATCAGACAGGCCCCGACGAACACTAGCCAAGTGGCCCAAATGGGGATGCTTGTGTACAGCAGCGTCCCGATGAACAGGAGTTGATTGCCCAAGGCGGTAGCGCCCAGCCAGCAACCCTGCATGATACCCTGATATTGTGGGGGTGCCACTTTCGAAACGAACGACAGGCCGAGCGGGCTGATGAACAGTTCGGCTACAGTCAGGATGAAGTAGGTGCCGATCAGCAGGAACGGGGTCACGCGAGCGGCATCCGAAAGGCCACCCATTTCCTTGACGGCTTCGTTGGACGGCAAGCCGACGGAACCCAGGCTCATCACCATAAATGCGATGGCGGCGATACCCATACCGATAGCGATCTTTTTCGGAGTCGACGGCTCGATTCCTTTGGCCTTGAGCCAGCCGAAAAGCCCGATGATCACCGGGGTGAGCAGTACCACGAACAGGGGATTGACCGACTGGAATATTTCGGCGCCCTGGATATGGATATACTGTCCTATTCGGAAATCAATCATGCTCAGGTCGGTGTATTCACTGGCAAAGAACGTAAGGGTCACTCCGTTCTGGTGGAACGAGA
Source organism: uncultured Flavobacteriales bacterium (assembly GCA_959608625.1). Classification (GTDB taxonomy): domain Bacteria; phylum Bacteroidota; class Bacteroidia; order Flavobacteriales; family UBA1820; genus Merdimorpha. Next base: position 39,302 of record CAUHQV010000018.1, on the reverse strand, counting down.
ACCAGAAGAATATCACCACGGCGAATACCGAGAACAGGGCGTACAGGCGCTGGCGGATTTCCCGGGTGTCCATTTGTACTTGCTTGGCATCTTTGGCCGGGGTGTCTTGTTGCACTACGACAGGTTTCTGCGCGGGGTCGGGCAGGCGCCTTCTGTTGAACAGGAAAATCACCAAAGAGATAAGCATCGCCACGATAGCGGCGGCGAATGCGTAATGGAATCCGGTGTTGAACACGTCGAGGTATTCGTTGGCAAAAGCCGTCATGCTGGCCGGGGCGGTACCGCTTACTTCAACGGCCAGCGAGGAGAGGCGCTCGGATGCTTCGGGCGTGATCTTCCCGCCCAGGAACTGATGGCACAGGGCCGGCAGGTCGGAATTGTAGGCGAAATTGTGAATGCCCAGCCACCAGTTACGCAGGATGATGGCGATGAACGGCGCGAAGAATCCGCCGATATTGATGAACATATAAAATATCTGGAAACCGGTGTCGCGCTTGTCGGCGTATTCCGGGTTCCGGTCGTACAACTGCCCGACCAGCGCCTGCAGGTTGCCTTTGAACAGGCCATTACCGAAAGCGATCACGAACAGCCCGAAACAGGTCATCAATAGGTAGAGTATGAAATTGGGTACCGGGGTGGGCGTGGGGATGGCGATCAGGAAATACCCGACGGACATCAGGATGAGCCCCCAGAGGATAGTGCCCTTGTAATTTCGTTTACGGTCGGCGATCCAGCCGCCGGCCAGGGCCAGCAAGTAGATCAGCGCATAGAATACCGAGTAAATGACAGTGGCCGGTGTCTTTTCCAATCCGAATTTCGAAACCAAAAACAGCGACAGGCAGGCCATCATGATGTAGAACCCGAAACGCTCGCCCATGTTCGCCAGAGCGGCGGCAATAAGGCCTTTAGGTTGTCCTCTCATAAATGTGTAGTTAATTAGTGTTGATTATTCGATGTGTTTGCAAATATAAAAATCTTTTGCTCTGCCACAATAATTTTTGAAAAAACGGTTGATTTTTTACTGTGCCTGTGATTTTTTTTCATCGGGCGAAAGGTTTTGATGACCGGATGATATTATTTGTGGCGGTGAAAAAATAATGTCCTGTTTTGGTGGGAGCTACCGTTCTTTATTGATATATTTGCAGGGCGGCATACTATTTTATAGTGTGCCGTAGGGATGTAAAATCATAAAACATTTAAAATAAAGCAGTTATGACAAGGAAACTTCTTATACGTGACCTGACCCTGCGCGACGGCCAGCAGTCCGCATTTGCGACCCGCATGAGCCAGGAGCAGATCAACCGGGTTATCGGTTATTACAAGGATGCCAAGTTCTATGCCATGGAGGTATGGGGCGGCGCCGTTCCGGATTCGGTAATGCGTTACCTGAGCGAAAATCCCTGGACCCGCCTGGAATCGATCAAAAAAGAGATCGGCGACGTATCCAAGTTGACGGCCCTTTCCCGCGGACGCAACCTGTTCGGTTATGCGCCTTACACCGACGAGATCATTGAAGGTTTTTGCCGCAATGCGATCGAGTCGGGGCTGGGTATCATGCGTATTTTCGATGCGTTGAACGACGTGGACAACGTCAAATCCACGGTGAAATACGTGCGTAAGTACGGCGGCATCGCCGACTGCGCCGTATGCTACACGATCGATCCGCAGTATCCCCCGATGACTTTCGGACAGAAGATCAAAGCGATGTTCGGCGGGCCGAAACCCCCGAAAAAAGTCTTCACCGACGAATATTTCCTGAACAAGGCCAAACAAATGGAGGCTTTGGGTGCCGATATGATTACCATCAAGGACATGAGCGGCCTGATCCCTCCCCAACGCGCTTATGAACTCGTAAAACTGTTCAAGAGCAACCTTTCCGTTCCGGTGGATTTCCATACGCACTCGACCCCGGGCTACGGCCTTTCGTCCGTAGTGGCCGCTATCGCTGCCGGGGTGGACATCGTGGACACCAACATCTGGAACTTTGCCGGCGGCCCCGCTGCCCCGGCCGTAGAGCTGGTCTACGTGTTTGCTAAGAAAATGGGCGTCGAGATGGACATCAATATGGATGCGGTGGCCAAGATCAACGAAGGCCTGTACGGGATCCGCAAGGAACTCGAGGCGTTCGACGCGGTGAAAAAATTCCCGAAAGCGTTCTCGGTCAACGACGTTCCGGCCGAAGCCGACGCCCTGATCGACCAGGCTGTGGCTGCGGTCAACGCCAAAGATTTCGAGAAGCTGAGCGAGGTTTGCCAGAAGATCGAGGCTTACTTCGGATTCGCCGCCCCGAACCTGCTGGTGAAAGAAGCGGAAATACCCGGCGGTATGTACACTAACATGGTGGCCCAGCTCAAGGCCCTCAAAGCCGAGGATATCCTCGAAGATGCCATGAAGCTGATCCCCGAGGTGCGTCTGGCTGCAGGTCTTCCCCCGTTGGTAACCCCGACCAGCCAGATCGTAGGTGCACAGGCCGTGAACTGCGCGCTGGATGTACGTGCCGGCAAACCGAAATACACGCATACCTCCAACCAGTTCGTAGGGCTGGTGAAAGGCGAATACGGGAAAACCCCGGTAGTGATCGATCCGGAATTCCGCCGCAAGATCACCGGTTCGCCCGAGGAAGTGCCTTACGATACGTCCAAATACCAGATGCAGCCCAACCCGGTACTCGAAGAATTCGGCGGGGTACACCTGGCGGTGAACGAGAAGGAAGTACTCCTGCTCGAACTTTTCCCGCTGGTGGCCAAAGACTTCCTGACTAAAGTCCGCAAGGAGGAATGGGAAGCTTTCAAGGCGAAAGACGTAGCTCCCGAGGCAAAAGTCGAGGAGAAAAAAGCCGAAGAGAAAAAAGCCGAAGACAAAATCACCGGGGAACTGGTGGAATGCCCGATGCCCGGCCGTGTGCTGAGCATAGACGTGAAAGTCGGAGACAACGTGACCAGCGGACAGCAGGTGATGGTGCTCGAAGCCATGAAGATGGAGAACAGCATCGAGAGCCCGGTTTCCGGCCGTGTAAAACGCATCTTCGTCGAAGCCGGACAGAGCCTCCAGCAGGACGATAAGATTATGGAGATAGAGAAATGATCCCGTAAGGGAACGGCCCTTTATTTTTCCTAAAAACGGGCGCGCCTTTTGTAAAAAAGGCGCGCTTTTTCGTGCGGATTTTTCCCGTTGCGCACGGGACACTTAACATTTTGGAAACATAGCCTTAATAAATTCTTAATAGAAAAGGCGTTATTTAGCACCGTGAAACAATACGGCACGTAATGGGTGATATTTTCCTGTTCCTGATGGTGCTTATGGGGTCTCTGGCCGTGCTCGACCTCATAGTGGGGGTAAGCAACGACGCGGTCAATTTCCTCGGATCGGCCATCGGTTCCAAAGTAGCTTCTTTCAAAGTCATCGTTGCGGTAGCCTCTCTGGGCATCATTATCGGCGCTGTCTTTTCCAACTCCATGATGGAGATCGCCCGGCGCGGTATTTTCCATCCGGAAATGTTCCTGTTCCAGGAGGTGATGATGATCTACCTGGCCGTCATCGTGACGGATATTATCCTGCTCGACGTTTTCAATACGCTGGGACTGCCCACGTCCACGACCGTTTCGATGGTGTTCGAATTATTGGGAGCCTCGGTAGCCATGTCCATATTCAAGATCATAGGCGGGGAGGACGTGCCATCGTTCCTCACTTTTATGGGCGATCTGCCTACCCTGGGCGACTATATCAATTACGACAAAGCGATGCGGATGATCACCGGGATATTCGCGGTGGTATTGGTGGCGTTCATAGCGGGAGTCATTATCCAGTGGCTGGTGCGTTTTTTGCTCACGTTCAACTATGCGCACCGCCTGAAATACCTCGGAGGCCTGATAGGAGGCGTGGCGCTGACGGGGATCGTTTTTTTCCTGCTGCTCAAAGGGGTTAAAGGCACGACGATCATTTCGGCAGAATCGAAGGAATGGATCAATACCCATTCCATGCTGCTGATGGTGATTTGTTTTGTCGCATTCACCCTTATCTCCCAACTTCTGGTATCCGTATTTAAGGTCAATATATTGAAGGTGATCGTACTTTCCGGTACGTTCGCCCTGGCGATGGCTTTTGCCGGCAACGACCTGGTGAACTTCATCGGGGTGCCGCTGGCCGCCTTGGGCGCTTTCGGGCTTTACCGGCAGACGGGCGATATCGATATGTATATGGGCGGGTTGAATACCGATGTGAAAACCCCGGTGTTTATCCTCGCCGCGGCGGGCATCATCATGATGCTGGCCCTTATTTTCTCCAAAAAAGCGCATAATGTACTGAAAACCACTGTCGACCTTTCCCGTTCGGAAGGCGCTGACGAACGTTTCCGCCCCAACACCATCTCCAAACTGATGGTGCGGGCTTCGGTATACTTGGGTCGGGGGCTCAGCTACCTGCTTCCCCGCCGTATCAGTGAACATATCGAAGGGCGTTTCGACCGCCCGTATGTAAAAGATATCAAACAGCGTGACGTGCCGGCATTCGACCTGGTGCGGGCGTCCGTTAACGTGGTAGTTCCGGCGATCATCATCGCGATGGGAACCAACAGCACGCTGCCGCTCAGTACGACCTATACGACTTTTATGGTGGCGATGGGTTCTTCGCTGGCCGACCGGGCCTGGGGATTGGAGAGCGCCGTATACCGGGTGTCGGGCGTGGTGCGCGTTATCTTGGGCTGGTTCGCTACGGCCCTTATCGCGTTCCTGTCGGCCGCTTCGCTGGCCATCCTGCTGAAGGTCATTGGAATAAATGCCATCATCCCAATCATTATCGTGGCGGGTATGACGGTCGTGGCGGTAAAACTGTACAAGAAAATATCCAAGAAAGCACCGGCCGAGGTTTCGATGGAGCTACAGATGGAATACACCGATGCCGACACGGCGGAACGGGCGTTCGATATGAAGCTGGCCGATGTGATGATCGATTCGATGCGCCTGACGGACCAGGTGATAAAGGGCTTGAACATGCACAGCCGATCCGTGTTGGCCAATGCCTTGAAAGCGTCGGTCAAACTGGATAGCAATGTAAAAAAACTGCGTTTTTCGACGTTCTTTATGATCCGCTCGTCGGAGGATATCAACGGCCCCCGCGCGGCGTACTATGTGAAATGCCTTTCGTACCTGGTGGCCCTTACCGAATCGGTCTCCGTGATAGCTTCCTCGGCATTCGAGCATCTGGACAACAACCATAAGCCGCTGATACAGTACCGCAAGGATACCCTTGTCACGATCGGCAAGCGCCTGGATACCCTTTTCGGGGAGATCACCGACGCGATCCGCGAGAACGATTACAGTCAGATCGTTCCGCTGCGGGATATGATCCTGAACCTGAGCGACGATATAGACCGCGTGATGTCCAAAGAGGCCGACCGTATCGGGGAAAACAAGGAATTCTCCCGCCGCAATACCAATCTTTATTTCGGGATGATGTTCGAGGTGAAACGTGTCCTGTATGCGCTTTCCGGCTTCTCCGGCCTTTTCGACAAAGCACACGGACACCGTGATCCTTCTTAAGAAGGCGCACTCTTAGCTGGAACTGCCCCGTAATCCGGGCCGACCGGGAATAGGAATGCAAAATGCCGGCAGCCGGCCGGGCAAGGCGAAAAGAAGGGAAATGATGACATTCAAAATTTAAAACGCCGTTCATCGATTCTTCCTACTTTTTGTTTAACTTTGCCGTTGCATTAATTGTAATATACTCCGACAAGAAGATGAAATTTTCCACACCGAAGACTCTCTCGGAAATAGCATCGATGATTGGGGCCGAAAAATACGTAGGCCCGGCCGATTTTCCCATCACAGGGATCAATGAAATACACAGTGTAGCACCGGGGGACATCGTATTTGTCGACCATCCCAAATATTACGAGAAAGCGCTCCGCAGCGCGGCTACGGTAGTGTTGATAGATAAGGACGTGGAATGCCCCGAGGGGAAGGCCCTTATTATTTCGAGCGATCCGTTCCGCGATTTCAATAAGATCACCAAAGCTTTTTGTCCTTTTGTACCCGCTACGGCCATGATAGCCCCCGATGCTAAGATCGGAAAAGGAACGATAGTTCAGCCCGGCGTGTTCATCGGAAACGATGTGGAGATCGGGGAAGATTGTGTGCTCCATGCCGGAGTGATCGTATGCGACGGTACCCGTATCGGCAACCGGGTGATCCTCAGCCCGGGCGCAGTAATAGGCGGGGATGCTTTCTATTACAAACACCGTCCCGAAGGCTACGACCGGCTTCTGTCCAGCGGGAATGTGGTGATCGGGGACGATGTGGAGATCGGCTCGGCCTGTACGATAGACCGGGGTGTTTCGGCACCCACGACTATCGGTGCAGGTACTAAAATAGACAATCATGTTCACGTAGGACACGATACGGTTATCGGGAAGGAATGCCTGATCGCCGCCCAGTGCGGTATCGCCGGGTGCAACATTATCGAGGACAAAGTAACCATCTGGGGACAGGTGGGGATGACCTCCGGGATTACGATCGGAACAGGGGCCGTTATTTTGGCGCAGTCCGGCGTATCCAAATCGCTGGAAGCCGGAAAGACGTATTTCGGATATCCGGCCGAAGAAGCGGAAAAATTGTACAAGCGCGAAGCATTCTACCGGCTTTTGCCCTCGCTTCTGAAAAAGAAAGGGTTTTGATCGGAAATTTTTGAAGTGCGATGCTGAAATTCAACGACGATTATTTTACCCTTGAAATCCAGGAGACGTTTTCCGAAGAGCTTTACTATTGGGAGGATGTCTTGCGGGTGGCTTATTATGTGCACGGCGAATGGGGATACGATAACCGCCGCCGGGAACACGTATACCTGATCGTGCAGCATACATGCGGGGAATACCTCAAGATACCCAGGGATAGTGAAGATTGGAATCTGTTCGAGGAGAATATGGATAAATATCTTCCGGTAAAAAGCAAAGAGCGGGATAAATTCCTGAAAAATCCTCCCCTGGAGGAACTGATAGATATATATGTAAGAGATTAAGGCGGATAAGGGCCATCCCGGAAAGAAATAAAGCGGAAAAACCACGGGATTGTCATATATTTGCCCACTGAAAAGAATAATTAAACATACTAACTAAATAAGATAATGCAAAACAAAGGTCCTATTCGCTTATTCCTTATTGTACTGGGAATAGTGTGCGTTTACCAGTTGTTTTTTACGTGGAAGGCCAAGAGCGTCGATCAGAGGGCAGACGAATATGCCATAGCCCAAGCCGACCAGTTCTCTTATGCTACCAATTCGGCACGGGACTCGGCGTTTAAAAAAATGCGCCAATATTATTTCGATTCCACGGCCACAGACCCGGTAGTGAATATTGGGATAGGATCGTGGAGACCTATTCAGTACACGTATTCGGACATCAAGAATAACGAGCTCAAGCTAGGCCTCGACCTGCAGGGCGGTGTCAGCGTGATCCTCGAGGTGTCCGTCGAGGATGTGGTAAAGGGCCTGGCCAACAATACATCGGATCCAACGTTTAATAAGGCGTTGATCGCTGCCAAGGAGCAAAGCGGGGGTAAGGAGGATTACCTGACCGTTTTCTTCCGCAAGTTCGATGAGATCGCCAAAGCCGACGGAGTGGATGTAAAACTTTCCTCTCCGCAGATATTCGGCAGTATTTCTTCCGGGCATACCGGTAATATGACCGACGACCAGGCTAAAGCGGCTGTCCGCAAAGAGGTGGATGGGGCCGTAGACCGCGCTTACAAGATTCTCCGTACCCGTATAGATAAATTCGGCGTTTCGTCCCCGACTATCCAACGCCTTCCCGGTACGGACCAGATCGCAGTGGAACTGGCCGGTGTGTCGGATGCCGAGCGTGTCCGTAAACTTCTCCAATCTTCCGCCGCGTTGGAATTCTGGACTGTATATACTCCGGTGGAGATCATCCCGTATTTCATCGAGCTTAACGGCCGGCTGAAAGAACAGAACGACCTGAAAAAGAAAGAATCCGGAGAAGCGGCTGCCCCTGCTGTCGCCGACAATTCTGCTGCACAAGGCAGCTCGACTACGAAAATAACCAAAGACAACGTCGATTCGCTCAAGGAAGCTGCTGAAAAACTTCTCCAAGAAGCTGAAAATGCAGCGGCCGACAAGCCCGACTCTATCCGGAAAGGGGATAATCCTTTGTTCGATGTGCTTTATCCTATCCAGCAGGGGACTTCAGTCGTCGCTTATGTGCCTATCAAGGATACGGCAGCCGTAAATAAAATTCTGAATTCTTCCCTGGCGATAGAATTGCGGGGCAAATACGGACTGGAGTACGCCGAGTTCATGTGGGGCAACAAACCTCCCCAGCAGGATAAAACGGTAATGGAACTGTATGCCATCCGGTCTAATGCCAAAGGAGCTCCGATCATGTCCGGCGACCTGATAAGCGATGCCTCCCAGGACTACGACCAACATAGCCGTCCCTGTGTGAACATGGTGATGGATGCCCGGGGTACGGATATGTGGGCGAAACTCACTTCCGACAATATCGGCAATGCGATAGCTATCGTGTTGGACCAGACCGTATATTCTGCACCGACTGTGCAGGTAGCCATTACCGGAGGCCGGTCTGAAATCACTGGCCAATTCGATGTGAAAGAAGCACAGGACTTGGCCAATATCCTGAAAGCGGGTCGTTTACCGGCTCCTACGCATATCATCCAGTCCGAGGTGGTAGGGCCGTCCCTGGGACAGGAATCCATCGAGGCGAGCATGCTTTCGTTCTTCATCGCTTTTGCGTTGGTATTGGTGTGGATGGTGCTGTTCTATAACCGTTCGGGATTCTATGCAGATATAGCATTGTTTATCAACGCTTTGTTTATATTTGGCATACTGGCATCCCTCGGGGCGACACTGACCCTGCCCGGTTTTGCGGGTATCATCCTGACCATCGGTATGGCGGTCGACGCGAATGTGATCATTAACGAACGTATCAAGGAAGAGCTCCGGGCCGGAAAGACGGATAAGCAGGCCGTCAAGGATGGTTACAGCAATGCTCTGCCGTCTATTATCGACTCGCAGTCCACGACGTTCCTCACCAGCCTTATCCTGTTTATATTCGGTAAGGGGCCGATCCAGGGCTTTGCCACTACGATGATGATCGGTATCATCACTTCGGTGATCACTTCTATTTTTATCTCGCGCATGCTCATGGATTCCGATGTGAAACACGGCCGTCCGCTGCGGGTATTCACGGTCATTTCCAAGAATCTGTTCGTCAATGCGAATTTCCAGTTTGTCAAGAAAAAGAATATATTCTACGCGATATCAATTGTATTGGTCGTAGTGTCTTTCCTGGCTATGGGTGTCCGCGGATTCGATAAGAGTATCGATTTCGTAGGCGGACGTACCTATACGGTGCGTTTCGATCAGCCGGTAGTGACCGAAGAGATAGCCAAGAGCCTGCAAGAAGTGCTGGTCGTGGATGGCCAACATGAATTGCCGGAGGTGAAGACTTTCGGAACCGAACGCCAAGTGAAGATTTCGACTAAATTCATGAGCGAGAGAACAGGCCATGAAGTGGACGACATGGTGGATCGTACGATGTATGAGGGACTCAAAAAATACTTCCCCGAAGGGTTTTCCTATGCGGAATTCACCAGCGGCAGCGGTTTGGGTATCATGGAGGCCAATGTCGTAGGTCCTACGATGGCCGACGATATCAAAACGTCGACCGTATTGGCGTTGGTATTCGCACTGGCGGGAATATTCCTCTATATCCTGTTCCGTTTCCGCAAATGGCAGTATTCCGCCGGTTGTGTCGCCGCATCGGTGCACAACGTGATCATTGTCTGCGGTGTGTTTGCGTTGCTCCACGGCATCCTTCCGTTCTCTATGCAGATAGACCAGACTTTTGTCGCGGCCATCCTGACAGTGATAGGATATGCCCTGAACGACAACGTGATCGTGTTCGACCGAATCCGTGAAGAAGTGCGGAACAATCCGCGCAAAGATGTAGATACGTTGGCCAATATAGCGATCAACAAGACGTTGAGCCGTACGATCAATACATCGGTATCTACTTTTGCAGTGATCTTGGTCATCTTCATTTGGGGTGGAGACAGTATCCGCGGCTTTATGTTCGCTATGGGTATCGGCGTTCTTGTGGGGACGTATTCATCCATTTGCACGGCCACGCCTGTGATGCTCGACCTCTTGCGTTTCAGCAAGAACAGGGAAAAAGCGCTGCATCGGAAATAACCGGCCGAAAGGTCTTAATAAAAAGCGCCCCTGTTCTATAGGGGCGCTTTTTTATGTATAAACACGACAAAAGGAAAATTAGTAACTTTGCGCCGTTTTTTAAGATGATAAAGATGAAGGTAGATTTCAGACCGAAATTTTTTGAAGCGATAAAAGACTATTCGCGGGAAAAATTCACTGCCGACCTGATGGCCGGCATCATTGTCGGTATCGTCGCATTGCCGCTGGCCATAGCGTTCGGTATCGCTTCGGGTGTCAGCCCGGAGAAAGGTCTTATCACGGCCGTGATAGGCGGGTTTATCGTGTCGTTTTTAGGCGGCAGTTCCGTGCAGATAGGCGGCCCGACAGGGGCGTTTATCGTGATCGTTTACGGGATCGTCCAGCAGTTCGGCCTGCAAGGGCTGGCGCTGGCCACGTTGATGGCCGGTATTATGCTGGTGGTGATGGGGCTCCTCCGCTTGGGCACCATCATCAAATTCATTCCATACCCTATCGTCATCGGCTTTACCAGCGGTATCGCGCTGACCATTTTTACCACGCAGATCGGCGATTTTCTCGGGCTGGGAATAAAGGACGCTCCGGCCGATTTCCTCTCCAAATGGGCCGTTTATTTCCAACATATCGCTTCCGTAGATATATGGACGGCGCTCATAGGTATGGCGAGTATCGCAATTATCGCTTTTACCCCCCGGATATCCCGGAAAGTGCCGGGTTCGCTGGTGGCTATCGTTGTGATCACGGTGGCGGTCTATCTGCTGAAAACCTATGCCGGGATTACGTCCGTCGAGACGATCGGCGACAGGTTTCTCATTGGGACTTCCATTCCGTCGCCGCAAGGTTTTACTCTCGATATGCAGACGGTCAATATGCTGATGCCGGCTGCGTTCACTATCGCTATGCTCGGAGCGATAGAATCCCTGCTCTCCGCTACGGTGGCCGACGGGGTGACGGGCGACCGGCACAATTCCAATACCGAACTCATCGCCCAGGGGGCGGCCAATATCGTAGTCCCCTTTTTCGGGGGGATCCCTGTTACCGGGGCTATCGCCCGTACGATGACCAATATCAACAATGGCGCGCGTACGGCGGTGGCCGGCATGATCCATGCGGTGGTGCTTTTGCTGATGCTGCTGTTCCTGGGAGGGCTTACCAAGCATATTCCGATGGCCTGCCTGGCGGGGGTGCTGATCGTGGTCTCGTACAATATGAGCGGCTGGCGTACGGTGCGCTCCCTGCTCAAAGGGCCGAAATCGGATGTGATGGTCATGGCGGTGACTTTTTTCCTGACGGTGGTTTTCAACCTGACCATCGCCATCGAAATAGGCATGCTGATGGCGGTGTTCCTGTTTGTCAAACGGGTGAGCGAGACGACCAGTGTTTCCGTGCTGCGCGGACAGCTCGATACCCGCCATCACAGCGACGTATTGGCCAATAAGGGCGACAAGGCGATCCTGGCCAAAGGGGTGGAAGTATATGAGATCGACGGCCCTTTCTTTTTCGGGGTGGCCAATAAATTCGACGATGTGATGCGCCGGATGGGAGACAAACCGTTGGTGCGAATTATCCGCATGCGGAGCGTCCCGTTCATCGATTCCACGGGCGTATACAACCTGGAGACGTTCGTTCATTCTTCCCAGAAAGAGCACATTCATATCATCCTTTCCGGGGTCAATCCGCAGGTACATCAAACACTGGAAAAAATGGGTATCGAAGCGATGGTCGGCCCGGACAACATCTTCAGTCATATCGATAACGCCGTGGCACATGCCAATAAACTGGCGCCTCTGCTGGCGCAAAAACGGGCCGAAAGGCATTCCAAGGGTAAGACTTCGGAATCATAAATAATTGCGGCTAAACAAAAACCCCGCTCGAAATTCGAGCGGGGTTTTTTGGAAAGTAATGTTCTTCCTGTATTAGTCGGCGAACAGGGCCGGGGCCTTGCTCTCCTCTTTTTCACCCTGGATGATGGCTTCTTTCGGGAGGCCTTCTTTCAGGAGCTGGTAAGCCAGTTCGTGGATCCCGACGCGAGCCTGCATTTTGTCGAAGGCCTTGTTGTCGCGGGTGGGGTATACCCGGTTGGACAGGAATACGTACACCAGTCCGTTAGTCGGGTCTGCCCAGGCATAGGTTCCCGTGAATCCCGAGTGTCCGAACGCTTCCGGCGAAGTGGAAGGAGCGGGCCATGCAGCCTCTACCGTGCGGTCTTTGTTGGCCGGGGTGGCCTTTTCAAAGCCGATGGCGCGGTAGTTGTTGTACTGCAGGTAGTACTGCTTGTTGAACGTGTCGAACGTCTCTGGGGAGAAGAAATATTCTCCGCCGTAGGTGCCTTTGTTCAGGTACATCTGGAAGAGTTCGGCAATGCCCAGCGCGTTGGAGAACAGACCGGCGTTCGACGAATATCCGCCTACTACAGCCGAAGCTTCGTCATGCACGAAACCGTGTACCAGCGAGTGGCGGAACACTTTGTCGTATTCGGTGGGCATGATCTGCGAAAGCGGGTAGCCTCCGCGGGTGAGTGGGTTGAACGTGGTGTATTCGGCACCCAGTTTGGCGTATACGTTCTTGTCCACATAATCGTGGAAGTTCTCTCCCGTTACATTCTGGATGATGCGGGGAGCCAGTACGAAGCCCAGGCAGGAGTATTTCATCTTGTTAGGCTCGGTGAGCGGCAGGTCGCGGATCTCCTTGTATACGAAGTCGTAGATCTTCTTCGACGCCCAGAGGTTCTGGTCGATCTGTACGTTGAACTTTTTGGACGGCTTGTTGCGGATCAGCTTCTTTTTCAAAGCGTCGCTCCAGAACGGATGGTACGGCTGGAAACCGGCGATGTGGGAAAGCTGTGAGCGAAGCGTCACGTCCTTTTTATTCGATTTCTGGAATTTGAGTCCCGGCAGGTATTTGGAAATGGGCGCGTCGAGGTCGATCTTGCCCTGGTCGTACAGTTCCATGTAAACCGGCAGGGCGGCGCACACTTTCGTGTTGGAGGCCATGTCGAAAAGGTCTTCGTCTTTTACAGGTTCCTGTCCGGTGAACGTATGGTAGCCGTAGCTGCGGTCGAGGATCACTTTCTGGTCTTTGGCGATGATCAGCTGGCAGCCGGGGAACGCCCCGTTGGCGATCGAGTTGTAGATGATAGAATCCACCATGTGCTCCAGTTTGTTGGAGTTGATACCCACTTCCTCTCCGATGGTGAATTTGAAGCGGATACCGCCTTTGATATCCACGCTGGTGTTCATCGGGTACGGTTTGGTGTTGACCGGCAGTTTGCCGTCCACATCGAAGGCCCCGCAAACGGCCTGAGCCATCAGGTCTCGGGCCAGGGTGTTGTCTCCCTGGGAGAACAGAACGGCCTTTGCATCCTTAATAGCCGGCATATAGTCCATCACGTAAGGCATACCGAACACCGTGAGTACCGTATTGGCGTGTTCCTTGGTCAGGCGGTCCATGAAATGCTGAAGGTAGGTCGTTACCCCGTATTCCAGCGTGTAGTTCTTTTTCGGATCTACGATCTGCTGGGCCTTGCCCGGACGGGTGGAAAAACCGCCTATCTCGGCGATGACCAGGTCATAGTTTTTCAAGCTGTCCAGGATATCATCCGCCTTGGTGAGGGGATTTTTGAAATCGAACACATAGTAGTCTGCCTTGAAGTATTTCTTGAAGCGGTTGTAGAAAGTGTCGCTTTGCCCGTTGCGCAGCGAAACGACGGCGATCTTGCCGTATTTTTCGGTAGGCAGGGGAAGGATGTTTTCCTTGTTCTGAAGGCCGGTGAGGGTCTTCTGGGTCATCTGGCGGATCAGCAGCTTGGAAGCCGGGGAATTGACGTCCGAAACGATGTTCCAGGCGTTGGCCGGCTTGTATTTGTTGAGGCCTACGTAGTATTTGATAGCCAGGATGCGGCGTACCGATTCTTCGATTTGCTTTTTGCTGATCTGTCCTTTCTGTACGGCGGCGTAGATGGAATCGATCGCTTCTTTCGGGTCGCGCACCAGTTCGAGTACGTCGTTGCCGGCCTGTACGGCCATACGGGCCGCCTGTCCCGGCGAGTAGTATTTGGAAATGCCCTGCATCTCCATGCCGTCGGTGAATATCAGGCCTTTGTAGCCCCATTTGTCGCGTACCAGTTCTTTGATGGCTTTGGGCGAAAGGGAAGTCGGAAGGTTGCTACCGGTGAGGGCCGGTACGTTCAGGTGAGCGGGCATGATACCCGTAGCTCCGTTCTCGATCAGCGTTTTGAAGGGAACCAGCTCTACGGAATTCAGGCGGTCCATGTCGTGCGAGATCAGGGGCAGGTCGGCGTGCGAGTCGACTGCCGTATCGCCGTGGCCGGGGAAATGCTTGGCCGTGCAGATGATGCCGCCGGCTTCCATTCCTTTGATATAGGCGAGCCCTTTGGCCGCTACGTCTTTCGGGTTTTCACCGAACGAACGGTAACCGATTACCGGGTTGAGGGAATTGTTGTTCACGTCGACCGTCGGGGCCAGGTTGATGTGAAGCCCGGCGCGTTTGGCCTGACGGGCTACCTCGAGTCCCATCTTATAGATCAGCTCGTTGTCTTTCAAAGAGCCCAGGGCCATCTGGTACGGGAAATTGCTCACGTCGTCCAGGCGCATACCCAATCCCCATTCGCCGTCGATGGCGATAAGCATCGGAGTCTTGGATACTTTTTGCAGGCTGTTGGTCAGGGCGACAGCTTCGGGCAGCGTGCTCTTGAAAAGCACGGCGCCGCCTACACCCAATTTCTGGGCGTCATCCAGGGCTTTTACCACGGTGGAGGTGTTGCTCGGGCGCAGTTCTACGAAAATCATTTGTCCGACCTGATCTTTCAGCGACAGTGTTTTGAATACAGAGTCCACCCACGGACTGTTCATGTATTTGACGAATTCAGGATCCTTGTTCTGGGCCGACAGGGAGAAAAAGCCCGTCGCAAAGACCAATAACAACAATAACCTTTTCATTGAATGTTATGTTTTTGATTAATATTTATTTAAGTGTTTTTAGCGAATACCGATGCCTGTAACGGCGGTTCTGCCAGAACGGTTCAGACCGTACGCAGGACAGAAAAAGCAAGTAAAGGAACTAATAATTTTCCAATCCGGCAAGGGTCGCCGGTGTGTTTTTTGCATTTTTCGGGGCGATCCGTTGCGAAAAGAAGAAGATGTGTACCCCGGACGGGAATGTAATTTTCAATTGATAGTTAAAAAACGCACAGGAGGTCTGTTTTTGATAAAACGGCTTCGCGGTACCCGGTATATTTATTACATTTGTACGTTATTGCGGGAATGCGTAAAATCCGCGTACGGCAGACACCATTGATTAATTTTCAAACAACTACAAGATATGATATTAGTAGCAGATAGCGGCTCTACCAAAACGGACTGGGCCGTCATAGACGGCTCTGTGCAGAGACTCCAGTCGATAGGGCTCAACCCCCTGTTTTTTACCGATGAAAGCCTCGAAACGACCATCTACGGCGCCTTGTCGGACGTGGATGCGGAGCAGGTGACGGGCGTTTATTTCTACGGATCGGGATGCGGCCTGGAGGTGAACAAGGAGCGCCTGCGCAAATGTTTCCGCAGTTTGTTCCCCAACATCAAGGATGTGGAGGTGGATACCGACCTGGTGGGCGCTGCGATCGCCCTCTACGGAAAGGAAAAAGGGATCGCCTGTATTCTGGGAACCGGGGCCAATGCCGGTATTTACGACGGCAAAACGATCGTGAAGACTCCTCTTTCGCTGGGGTATATGCTCGGCGACAACGGGTCGGGGGCCGTACTAGGTATGCAGTTGATCAAACTGTACCTGCGCGGCATGCTGCCCAAGGAAGTGGTCGAAGAGCTGGAAAACGATTACGGGGTGGAGTACAAGAATATTATCGAGAGCGTGTACAAAAAAGAACGCCCGAACAAATATTTCGCTTCGTTCTCTCCTTTCGTGTCCAAACATAAGGATACGGAGCCGATACACAGCATGCTGGTGGGAGAATTCCGCGAATTTTTCGAATACTTCATCGTGCCGTTCTGCAAGGAAGGCAAAATGCCGGTGCGCATCATCGGTTCGGTCGGATATTATTACCGCGACGTGATAGAGTCCGTAGCCAAAGAATACGACATCCGGATAGACAAGATCGCCCTGAAACCTATCGATCTGCTGATAGAGCACCACAAAGGGGAGTAAAACGATTTTCGGGAAAGTAAAGAATAACACACAAAAATAAAGAGATGAAATACGTAACAGAATCGGAATCCAACCATAAAGACCTCGACAAAATGACCACGGAACAGCTCCTGCGCGGCATCAACCAGGAAGACAAGACCGTTCCGCTGGCGGTGGAAAAAGCCATTCCGGCTATCACCGAATTTGTGGAGAAGGCGCTTCCCCGCATGAAGGAAGGTGGCCGTTTGTTCTACATCGGCGCCGGCACCTCGGGCCGTCTGGGTATTGTCGACGCTTCGGAGATCCCTCCTACGTACGGCATGCCTGCCGGGGTGGTGATCGGTATCATGGCCGGCGGCGACAAAGCGATCCGCAATGCCGTGGAAGGGGCCGAAGACGATTTCGACCAGTCCTGGAAAGATCTTCAGGCGTTCGATATCACTCCGAACGATATCGTAGTAGGTATCGCGGCATCGGGTCGCACGCCGTATGTGATCGGCGGCCTGCGCGAAGCCCGCAAGTTCGGATGCCTCACCGGCGCGATCGCCTGCAATCCGGGATCGCCTATCGCCGAAGAGGCCGAGGTTGCTATGGAGGCCGTAGTAGGGCCGGAGTTCGTCACGGGCAGCACCCGCATGAAATCGGGTACGGCGCAGAAACTGATGCTCAATATGATCAGCACTTCGCTGATGATCCAGATGGGCTGTGTCGTGGGCAACCGCATGGTGGATATGCAGCTCACCAACGAAAAACTGGTGGATCGCGGCACGAAGATGGTCCTTTTGGGCGCCCCCGCCCTGTCGTACGAAGAGGCCAACAAACTTCTGCTCCAGGAGGGTTCCGTGCGCAAGGCGGTAGCCTATTACCACAAGAACCTGAAGAAATAAACCAATACGACTACAACCCATGAAAATTACAAGATTTTTCCTCACGGCCGCCGTCCTGTGTTCTGCTCTGCTGGCAGGAGCTCAGAATAAGCCGTCGAAGTACGAGATGCGTGCCGGATGGATGGCTTCCGTAGCCAATATCAACTGGCCGGCCAAAAAAGGCCTGACGCAGGAGGAGCTGAAAAAAGGCTTTATCGTGTATCTCGATTCGCTGGCCGCGGTAAATGCCAACGCGGTGATCATGCAGATACGCCCTACGGGCGATTCGTTCTACCCCAGCGCTCTGGAGCCCTGGAGTATCTATCTGACGGGTGTGCAGGGGCAGGCTCCCGAGCCGCTGTGGGATCCGGTGGGTTTTATGGTGGAGGAAGCGCATAAGCGCGGGATGGAATTCCATGCCTGGCTGAACCCTTACCGTATCGCCCAGAACGACACCACGAAGTTCGCCGATACGCATGCTATCCAGGAACACCCGGAATGGTTCGTCACCTATGGTGGGCAGATGTATTTCGATCCGGGAAATCCCGGCAGTGCGAAATACACCAACGAGGTGGTGCGGGAACTGGTGAACCGGTACGATGTGGACGGCATCCATTTCGACGATTACTTCTATCCGTACAAGGTCAGCGCCAAGGACAGCCTGGGCAAGAGCTATGTGGTCGATTTTCCCGATTCGCTTTCCTGGGAAAAGTACGGCAAACCGTTCTTCAAAGATAAGGACGCCTGGCGCCGCAACAATGTGGATCAACTCATCAAAATGCTTTCCCAGACTATCCGCGAGACAAAACCGTGGGTGAAGTTCGGAATCAGCCCGTTCGGGGTATGGCGCAATAAATCGACCGACCCGGTGCG
This sequence comes from uncultured Flavobacteriales bacterium, assembly GCA_959608625.1. GTDB lineage: Bacteria > Bacteroidota > Bacteroidia > Flavobacteriales > UBA1820 > Merdimorpha. The sequence goes on along the minus strand of CAUHQV010000018.1, from coordinate 21,189 downwards.
CGGTTCCGATACACAGGCCGGTGTGGAGAACTACGACGACCTTTACGCCGATATCCTGCTGTGGAGCGAGAAGGGCTGGATCGATTACGTGACCCCACAATTGTACTGGAAGATAGGCAAGAAGATCGTGGATTACCCGATCCTGCTCGACTGGTGGATCAAATATTCCAACGGCCGCCATCTGTATATCGGACACTCGATGGGCAACGGGGCCGACGAGATCGAACGCCAGATCGATATGCTCCGGGCCAAAGGCTACGAGCAGGCGCAGGGATCGTTCTATTGGAACGCCGCTTCCGTACTCCGCAATGCGAAAGACCGGGAGAGCGGCCGGGAGATGAACCCGATGCTCAGGAACCTGAACAAATACCCGGCACTCGTACCGCCGATGCCCTGGCACGATATGACCGCGCCTTTGGCCGCGAGCGACCTTACGGTAAGCGGCAGCCAGCCTATCGTCGAAGTATCCTGGACGCCGACCTATTCGGACAACCTGATGTATTTCCTGGTGTACAAGTTTGAAAAGGGACAACCTGTCGACGTATCCGACCCTTCGGCTATCATCGCCAAATTACACTACCAGAACGATGGGCGGATGACGTACTACGACAAACAAAACCGGAAAGGGGAGTTCACTTACGCGGTGACCGCCGTTTCCCGCAACAATGTCGAAAGCCCGGCTGTAGCCGAAACGGTGAAAGTGTCCAAATCCAAAGTCAAAGTAAAATAAGCGTGCAGGCTATGAACGCCGTAAAAAATACGCTCGTCGCCCTGCTCGCAGTATTTTCGCTGAGTCTGTGCGCCCAAAACCTCCATCCGAAATACGAGATGCGGGCCGGATGGGTGGCCTCGGTCGGCAATATGGACTGGCCCAGCAAAAAAGGCCTTTCCGTCGAGCAGCAGAAAGCTGAATACATCGCGTACCTCGATACGTTGGCCGCCAAGAACGCTAACGCGATCGTGATGCATATACGCCCCACGGCGGATGCTTTCTATCCGTCGGACGTGGAACCCTGGAGCCAGTTCCTCACCGGCGTACAGGGACAGGCCCCGGATCCGTTGTACGACCCGGTGGCTTTCATGATCGAAGAGACGCATAAACGCGGAATGGAATTCCATGCCTGGCTCAACCCATACCGGGTGTCGATGGCCGGGGATTCCACACAGTTCGCTTCTACCCATGAGTTCTGGAAGCACCGCGATTGGTTCGTCGAATACGGGGGCAAATGGTATTTCGATCCGGGTATCCCCGAGTGCCGTGAATTCGCCAACAAAATGCTCCTCGACCTGGTGAAACGTTACGACGTGGATGCCATCCATTTCGATGATTATTTCTATCCCTACAAGGTGGCCGCCAAGGACGCCGAAGGGAAATCCTATATCGTTGAATTCCCCGATTCGGTTTCCTGGGGCAAATACGGCCAGCCGTTTTTCAAGGACAGGGATATGTGGCGCCGCCACAACGTGAACCTGCTCATCGAAGAGTTCAGCCGGACTATCCGTGGGGCCAAACCGTGGGTGAAATTCGGGATCAGTCCGTTCTGCGTATGGCGTAACGCTTCGAAAGATCCGCGCGGATCGGAGACGTTCGTCCAGCAGACGAACTACGACGATCTCTACGCCGACATCCTACTGTGGATGGACAAGGGCTGGATCGATTACGTAACCCCGCAGTTGTACTATCCCACTACCAACAAGAACGCCAATTACGACAAGGTGCTTTCTTGGTGGTCGAACCTGACACAGCCGGAGAAATTCCACCTGTACGTCGGGCTTTCGATGTGGAACGAGACCCCGGAGCTCCAGTACGAGATCGCCGAACAGCGCAAAATGCCCGATAAAGTGCAGGGTACTTTCTTCTGGAGTACCAAAGTGTTCATGCAAAATAAAAAAGGCCTCAACCAGGCGCTGAAAGCCGCCGAGTACAAATATCTGGCGCTGGTTCCTCCGATGCCCTGGCACGATATGACCGCGCCCGCCGCGGCGAAAGACCTTTCCGCCACCGGCATGGCTCATCTGGTGAAACTCTCGTGGGATACCGCCTATTCGGACAACCTGATGAATTACCTGGTCTACCGGTTCGCCAAGGGACAGGCCGTAGACCTGAATGCCCCGTCCGCTATTATCGCCAAGATCCCCTACGGGAACGACAAGCAAAAGACCTATCTGGACGAAACCGCCGGGGCCGGGGAATACACTTATGCCGTGACGGCCCTTTCGCGCAACAACGTCGAGAGCGCCCCGGTGGAGATCGCGGTCAAAGTAAGCAAAACTAAAGTAACGAATAAAAAATAACGATTATGTCACAACAAGCACAGCCGGCCGAGGAGGCCATTGCCGTTACTATTACCAAGCGTAAACCCTGGCAATGGGTACCCACGGCTTATTTCTACCAGGCCATACCGAATACGGTGATGCAGTCGCTCATCGTGTATTTCTACATCGCGATGAACGTCAACCCGAAAGTGTCGGGTATCGCCGTGAGCCTTTTGTACCTTCCGTGGTTTATCAAGCCTCTCTGGGGCCCTATCGTCGATATCCTGAAGACCAAGAAGTGGTGGGCCATGTGGATGCAAATCATCGTGGGCGTCGGTTTTGCCGCTACGGCGCTGCTGGTTCCGGCTTTAGGGGCGGATTCGGGCAAGATATTCGCGTATACGCTGATACCTTTTGTCCTGATAGCCCTTTCGGCAGCTACGTACGACGTGGCTTCCGACGGTATGTACATGATCAACCTGAACCCCAACCAGCAGTCTATCTGGGTGGGACTTCGTTCCACGGCTTTCCGTGTGGGCTGGCTGTTGGTGGACGGCGGTATGCTTTGGCTGGTGGGTTATGTGGCCGGGGAAGGTGCTCTCCCGCTCAGCGACAAGATGCTCTGGGCCTGGCAGGTGACGTTCTTCGTGCTGGCGGGCATTACGTTCGTGACGGCTGTTTACAATTTCTGGGCATTCCCCCAGGATCCGCACCGTGCCGCACAGGAAGGGGTGGACGTGAAGACCATCGGCGGTATCATGAAAGAGTTCGGCCGCTCGGTAGTGACTTTCATGGAAAAACCCAATATCGTATGGGGTATCCTGTTCCTGGTATTGTACCGAACGGGAGAAGCGCAGTTGCTGCAGATATTGCCCTCGTTCTTTACCGATTCGGTCGAGAACGGAGGATTGCAGATCCCGATGGAGGCCCAGGGTCTGATCAAGGGGACGATCGGGGTGATAACCCTCATCATAGGCGGTATCGTCGGCGGTTTCGCGATCGCGAAAAAAGGACTCCGGTTCTGGCTGCTGCCGATGATCCTGATCCTCAACCTACCGAATATCGGCTATATCCTGCTTTCGATGAATCCGGGGATCGTGCATGAACTGGGCACGATGGGCCTTGCCCTGGTAGGCATCGTAGTGGGCTTGGGTTACTTCGGATACGGATTCTCGTTCACCTCGTACACGATGTACATGGTGTATATTTCCCGGGGAAAATTCGCCACGTCGCACTATGCGATATGCTCGGGTCTGATGGCCCTTTCGCTCATCTGGCCGAAGGCTATCAGCGGGTTTACCGTCACGGCGCTGGGTTACGAATGGTTCTTCTGGATGGTGGTCATCCTGGGTACGCTCCCGTCGGTACTGCTGTACCGCAAACTGGGTGTGGACAAAGGATTCGGAAAGGCCACGAAAGAATAACAGTGTAAAATACAAGGACGACCGCCCGCATTGGCGGGCGGTCGTCCGCGTTTAAAACGCTGGAAGCAATGGCAAAAAACGAGGCCAAAGCGATAGGGCTGATGTCCGGAACCTCGGTGGACGGGTTGGACATGGTCTATGTGGTATTCCGCGACAAAAATGGAAAATGGGAATACGAAATAGAAAAAGCGGATACCAAACCGTACAACCCCGAATGGAAGGAAAGCCTTAAAATGTCCTTCTACCAATCCGGGGAGGCGCTTACGGCCCTCGATGCCGAATACGGCCGTTACCTGGGCCAGAAGGTCAAGGAATTCGTCCGCGAGCAGGGCATTACCGAGGTGGATTTCGTCGCTTCGCATGGCCATACGGTCTTTCATCGTCCCGACCTGGGGTACAACCTCCAGATAGGCAGCGGTGCTCACCTGTACGCCACGTGCGGCATCCCGGTGGTGTGCGATTTCCGGACGCTCGACGTGGCGTTCGGCGGACAGGGAGCACCGCTGGTGCCGATAGGCGACAAACTGCTTTTCTCGGAATACGATTACTGCCTGAACATCGGCGGTTTTGCCAATGTTTCGTTCGACAACGAGCAGGGCAAACGCATCGCCTACGATCTTTGCCCGGCCAACTACGTGCTCAACCGTTTGATGCGCACCAAAGGCCACGAATACGACAAGGACGGGGAAACGGCGCGTTCCGGCAAGGTGAACAAAGAACTTTTCGACGCGCTCAACGCGTTGGAATACTACCATCGCCAGCCGCCCAAGTCGCTCGCCCAGGAATGGGTCGACAAGAACGTGATGCCGTTGGTGGAAGGTTGCAAGGACGAATTCAAAAATCTTATTGCCACTTTGACCGAGCATTCCTCGTACCAGATCGCGCGCAATTTCCGCCCTGGCAGCCGCGTGCTGGTCACCGGTGGAGGAGCGTACAACGTGTATATGCTGGAGCGCGTAAAAGCCTATGCGGATATCGAGTTCATCCATCCGGCCAAGAACATCATCGATTTCAAGGAAGCCCTTATTTTCGCTTTCCTGGGACTGCGTCGCGTGCTCAATCAACCCAATTGCCTGGCCAGCGTGACCGGGGCGACTCACGACGTACTGTCGGGAGCGTGCTACGGATTCAAGATAGAATAACTGAGATAGAACAGAGAAGGGAGGAGTAATAAAATGTTATCAGCATCGTATCAGAATTTTATAGACGACATCAAAAAGTCGGTCGATCCCAAGCGCATCTATACAGACCCGCTCCGTACGTTCGCTTACGGGACGGACGCCAGTTTTTACCGGTTCGTACCCAAAGTGGTCGTCCGGGCATTCAACGAGGCGGAATTACGCGACATTCTCGCCGCATCCGCCCGGCATAAGGTTCCCGTTACTTTCCGGGCTGCCGGGACGAGCCTTTCAGGGCAGGCCTCTACGGATTCCGTGCTGGTGCTGGTATCCGAGGGATGGGAAAAATACGAAGTATTGGACGGGGGCAAGGTCATCCGCAGCCAGGCAGGCATCGTCGGCGCACGGCTGAACCAGATACTCAAGCCTTTCGGCCGGAAGATAGGCCCCGATCCGGCCTCGGTAGGCTCCGCGATGATAGGCGGTATCGTGGCCAACAATGCCAGCGGGATGAACGGCACCAACGAGAACTCTTACCGCACTCTCCGTTCGATCCGTATCATCCTGGCGGACGGCACGGTACTCGATACGGGCTCACACGTCTCCCGGGAGGAATTCCTCCATACGCACCGCGATTTTATCGCCAAGATCATCGAGATGCGCGATGCCATCCGGGCTAACAAGCCCCTGGCAGACCGTATCCTGAAAAAATACAGCATCAAGAACACGACGGGTCTTTCCATCGATCCGTTTGTCCATTTCGACGATCCGTTCGATATCATCACCCACCTGATGGTGGGTTCCGAAGGGACGCTGGCGTTCATTTCCGAAGTGGAAATGGATACCCTTCCCCTGATCCCGTACAAGGCCAGTGCGATGCTCTATTTCGGGAACATCGTCGACGCCTGCAAGGCTGTGCAGAATCTCAAACCCCTGCCGGTCGATACGGCCGAACTGCTCGACCGCGGCGCCCTGCGCTCGGTAGAGAACAATGACGGTATCCCGGAATTCATAAAAGACCTTCCGGACGGCGCTACGGCGATCCTGCTGGAGACCAAGGCTTCGGATCAGCAGACGCTTGAAAAGAATATCGAGCACGTCCGCCAGGCGGTCAGCTCGTTGGAAACGCTTTATCCCATCGAATTCACGACCGACCCGAAAGTATATTCCAATTATTGGCGCATCCGTTCCGGAGTGTTCCCGGCCGTGGGCGCTATGCGTCCCAACGGCACATCCTGCCTGATCGAGGATATCGTGTTCCCGGTGGAAGTGCTGCCTACGGCGGTCGCCGAATTGCAGACCTTACTGGCCGAACACGGGTATGAGGATGCCGTGATTTACGGGCACTCCATCGAAGGGAACTTCCATTTCATCCTCAACCAGGATTTCGCTACGGAAAGCGAAGTGAAACGCTTTCAGAAACTACTGGACAGCGTCGTGGAATTCGTGGTGGACCGCTACGATGGGTCGCTCAAGGGCGAACACGGTACGGGCCGCAATATCGCGCCTTTCGTGCGCCACGAGTGGGGCGACGAAGCTTACAACGTGATGGTCGAGGTCAAGAAGCTGTTCGACCCCGATGGTCGGCTCAACGAGGGCGTGATCTTCAACGACGACCCGCTTTGCCATATCAAAAACCTCAAGACCCTTACCGAGACCGACCCGCATGTGGATAAGTGTATCGAATGCGGTTTCTGCGAGGTGAACTGCCTAACTAACGGTTTTACGCTTTCCGCCCGCCAGCGTACGGTTATCCAGCGGGAGGTTTCCCGGCTGAAGAATACGGGGGAAAACCCCGAACTGTTGGCCGAACTGGAAAAGGCGTTCCAATATTTCGGCAACGAGACCTGCGCCAAGGACGGTCTTTGCGCTACATCGTGCCCGGTGAATATCGATACGGGCAAACTCATTCAGGATATCCGTCAGGCCGAGGCCGGGAATACGGCCAAAAAGATCGCCAAATGGGTGGCGGATCATTTTTCGACCGTCACATCGTCGATGCGCGTGGGGCTCAAGTTCGTCAATGGGGCGCATAGTGTACTGGGTACTTCGCTGATGAGTTCCGTGGCCCGGGGCGCCCGCAAGATCACTTTCAATGCGCTCCCGCTTTGGACGCCGGCGATGCCCAAAGGGATCGACAAACCGGTACAGCCGCCCGTGAAAGCGTCCAATCCCGAAAAGGTGGTCTATTTCCCCAGCTGTATCAACCAGGTAATGGGGGCTGCCAAGGGCGATCCCGACCAGGAGCCGCTCCATCAGGTATTCACCCGCCTGCTGGCCAAATCCGGCTACGAGGTGATCTTCCCCAAAAATATGGGTAACCTGTGCTGCGGGACTATTTGGGAGAGCAAAGGATTTATCGCCGATGCGGACCGCAAAACGGCCGAATTGGAGGCCGCTTTGCTGGAAGCCTCGGAAAACGGCAAATATCCGGTCATCTGCGACCAGAGCCCGTGCCTGTACCGTATGCTCAAGAAGATAAAAAGTGTGAAGATGTACGAGCCGGTGGAATTCATCGACAAGTACCTGATGGATCGTCTCGAATTTACCAAAGTACCCGAAAAGGTGGCTATCCATGTGACCTGCTCCATGACAAAACTGGGCAAGGGCGATGTCCTGCGCCGGGTAGCGGAAGCCTGCGCCGAAAAAGTATTCATACCGGCCGAGGTAGGCTGTTGCGGCTTTGCCGGCGACCGGGGATTCACCTATCCGGAGATGAACGCTTTTGCCCTGCGCAAACTGAAAAAACAGATAGAGGCCGAAGGCATACGAAGCGGGTATTCAAACTCCCGCACGTGTGAGATCGGGCTGAATACCAACAGCGGTATCCCTTACCAGTCGCTCGTGTATCTAGTGGATCGTTGTACGAAACCTAAGAACAAATAGGATTTTCCCGTTAGTAAAAAAGCGCCGCGAATAGCGGCGCTTTTTTTGTGCGCATAGATTTTCATAGTCAGGGTAGATTGACGTATGTCGGCAAAGATTGAAAAGGGATTGGAATAAACGTTAATAAAACGGCCCCGCTTTTAGGCGGGGCCGGACTTTGATGACGGAGCGGGAAACCGCTGCCCCGTTCTGTTCGGACAAAAAGGGTTTTACAGGCGGACCGTCACATTGTCTATACAAAAATAGGCCGGGTTGTTCAGGGCCGGAGTGCCGAGGAATTCATCCGTATCGGAGCTTTCCATGCTCAAGCGCAGGGAATGGACTTTCCCCAGCGGAACCAGGTTTATTTTCGACCATTCTTTGACGATCCCTTTAGCGCCGGCCGTGCGGAAATCGGCCAGGTAGAACTCTACGCTGCCCACATCGGTGCCGTCGGCTTTTACGCCCGTTACGATGAGTTTGCACCACGATTTGAGGGCATAGGAGAAGGGGCCTGCCATCAGGGAACTGCCGTTTTCCATATCGAGTACGGCAAATGTGTTATTGTTCACCCACAGGTGGTCGAATACTTTTTCCGTATCCGCCGTTTCAAAAGCGATCCGGGCATTGGTATAGTTCATACCCCCGCTGGTCGATTCGTAGCATACCGCGAAGTATTCCGAGCCGCCGTATCCGCCTTTCCCCGTTCCCGGGTCGGAATAGCAGACACTCGAATGGTTGAGCACACCACCGGTGGTCATGTCGTTGTAGTTCGACCCCCAGAAGCCTCCGCCGATGCGGTGGTAATCGTAACTGGCCGGCTGGTAAGCCCCTTTGTTGAGCGAGAAAACCAGACCCGTAGCCGCGTCGGTGTACGGAGCGTAATTTGTATTCTTTCCGTCGATGTTGTCCCCGAACGGCCCGTCGGCCAGGAATTTACTTTGCCCGCTCGATACGATGTCCTCGAAATCGGCTGTTTTCAATGTGTAGGTCTGCGCGGGAGCATTTACCGAGATGTTTTTGGTGTAATAACTTCCGGCTGCCAGCGTGGCGTTGGCCGGGAATTCCTGTTCTCCCCGGTCGGTTTCCACCCGGACAATCGCACCGGACAGGGTAGCCGGTGCAGCGACCATGTAAACGGTTACCGATTCCCCGGCGGACAGCGTAAATCCGTCCTTGCAGTTCAACACGATGCTCGATGCGGGTTGGACTACCGTCCTATTCCCCGTTTCGGCATCTACCTGGAAATCTCCTGCGATGGGCTGTGTCCCTGCGTCGAGCGCGATGCGGTCTATCCGCAGCGGGCTTGCGGTGGCATTGGTCACCTCGTATTTGAGCAGGGCGAAAAGGTGCCGGAAGTCGAATTGAAGCGATACGGCCACTTCGTCGTTGTTGGCTGTGCCCTCGGGCAGGGTAAAGGTGGTCGATGCGTAGAGTATATCCAACCCTGAAAGATGCCCGAAGTCGCTTTTGCCGGCCTGTGTCTGCTCGTTGGGGAGCGATAACGGGAATTTTTTATCCCAACCGCTGTAATTTACAAACGGTTTTTCTTCGCCGTGTGGATAATACGCGTAGAAATTGCGGGTGTTTGCCGGATAAGAACCGCTCACTTTCCAGTGGAAACCGAAGAATTCGTAATCACCGTCCGCATGCCCTTCAGGGGCCTGGAATTTAGCGGCCGCTCCGTCCGCTTGATGGGCCGCCAGGGCGAAATTGATCAATTCTTTGCGTTTGGTCAGGTATTTACCGGGATTCCCGTCCCTTTCTTTCCGGTAACTGGCACTTACGCCCTCGGCAAAGACGGCGATACTGTCATTGAGTTCCCAGGACAGCGAATGGTCGTTTTCCAGCGAAGTGCGGCTGGTGGGGAATTGTTGTCCGGATACCGAAAGATCGAGGGTAATGTAGCGGTCGGTTCCGTCTTTCGGACGGCCCGTATGGTTTCCGTTTTCCTGTTTGCTGCAACCGGTGGCGAGCAGTCCCGCCACTATGACGAGCCCTGCCAGGGAAAGTTTTGTTTTCATTTCTTTCTTCCGGTTAAAAACCGCCTCCCGGGTTCCATGGGTTCGTGCCACCTGTGGCCGCGAAGCCCTGTTCTACGGCTACCTCCACGACAGTGATGGAAGGGGCCTGGTAAGTTTCCTTGTTTGTTGTGTGCTTTTTTTTCATATCTGTTTGGTTTAAAGGGAATTGATTTTTAAAAATCCAAACAGAAGAAAAGACGGCGGCGGGAAAAGCGTACCAATAGCCACTGGATGATGTCCGTGCAAAAAAGGCGTGAAAAAATATCCGCAGATCCAGCTCGTTCTCCGCAAGCGTCAAATCTTCTGATTATGCAGTGGCAGGTCTTCTGACTTACTCCTGTCCGATACCTTCCCAGCCCTGAAGGCCAGTGGTTATAAAGAATCGGACAACATATCTCCTTGCGGAGAAAAGAGCTTACAGCAGCGGGAACTGTTGCCGATTTGCACGGCATTCCCTTTTCATTCCGTGGCCAGGGGTTTGGCGGCGGAAACCATTGCGGGGTAAAAGTAAGGAGATTTTTTTGATTGGGAAAAAATACAGCGGGATAAAATGATCGAATCAAACATTAACAGTATAAAAATCACGACGTTAAATAAAAATCCGGCCCTGTCGAAAGACAGGGCCGGATCAATCCGAATGTTCGGATATTTATTATTTGGCTTCGGCCTGTTTCTTGCCCATTTCCTGCATAGAGGAAAGGTAGAACGAGAGACTGGCCGTGCCGTCCATGGTCGGCTCGTTGGTCGAGTAGTCGCCGAAGTCGTCGTGGTACACGCACATGCTTGTCTGGAACGGAGCATAGACGTCTTCTTTGGACAGGCGCACACCGATCTGCTGGTTGTAGATGCTCAGATACACCGGGCCGTCCACCAGTCCGCCGGGAGTGGCAGCCAGTTTCTTGCCGCCGTCGCGGTACGAAGTATGCGGATCGTCCGGGTAGTCACCCCACGAAGGCATTCCGACGATCATCGAAGTACCCCAAGGGTTGCAGCCGAACAGCCAGTCGCGCAGCGAAGCTTCCATTTCGGCGAATTCTTTCGAGCCGGTAAGCTGTTCGTACAGACGGCACTGGGTGATGGCAGCTACCACGAGGTTGTTGGAGCACCAGATGAACGGAACGCCGTTGAGGAACGGGTTGGTTTCTCCGCGTTTCAGGATGCCTTCGAGGCCTTTCTTCATATAGGCGATGACCGTGTCGCGCTCAGCGCCTTTGGCGTTCTGCGCCACAAAGTAGTGGCCCAGGTTTACGAACGGATACCACTGGTAATGGTTGGCCGTGTCGGCTCCCATCCAGGGGGTCACAGGCTCCATGCCTGCGTATTTGATCGCATCGGCCAAATACTCGCCTCCCTGGCCCAGGTAATCGAGCTGGATGGCGGCCAGTTCCATATCATCCGCCCAGCTGTCCTCGGCGTAGATGTAGGGGGATACGACGCTGGCTGTCTGCTGAGCGCCCGGTTTGGTCTGGGCGAATTCGTAGGCTTCCTTGGCTTTTTGCTGGAGCTTGGCAGCATATTCGGGATCGTATTCACGCATGATCTGGGCGCCCAGGGCAAAGGTCGAAGCGAATTTGCCTGCCGTGCTGGATACGCCGGTCGTGTTGTTCATGAACTTGCCTCGTACCTGAGGTACGCCCGTCACCTGGTATACGGGACGGTCGGGAGTTTTACGGCCGTAGCGGGCCGGGTCGTTGGCCGGATAGCGGAAACCGATATGGTCGCGGTCGTCGGCTATCTGGTTGAACATCAGGTTCTTCTCCGGGTTCATCTTGAGAGCCCAGTCCAGGCCCCAGCGGATCTCGTCGATAATGTCGGGAACACCGTTGGCACCCGGCATACCTTTGGCATCGTACTGGTCGCCGAAAGCGCCCGGGTTATTCTGGTAAGCGAACATCATCTGGAAGATCGCGTTGAGCGAAGTGGTGGAGTACTGCAGGTAGTCGGTGGCATCGTGCCAGCCGCCCACTACATCCACGTGCTTACCGTCCAGGCGCCGATTGTCGGATACGATGAAGCCGTCGTCCAGATGGCAGGAATCCTGGGTATACGGGTTCCATCCGCAGCGCTGCTGACGCATGTAGTTCAGCAGGAAGTCTGCCGTCCCGTCGTATACATTGGTGCCTATTTTGAAATAGGGGGATTTCACACCGCCGGCCTCCAAATAATAGGAGCCGGGAGTCTGGAATGCCGAGAAATTCAGGCGGACCGTATTGTTGAACTGTTCCCAGGGGCCGAAATCCTTTTCGACTTTGAATTTTCCCGCAGTTTTACCCGTGGCGGAATCTTTTACCTCAAAATTTTTGATTTCGATGAATTTTTTAGCGTACGCCGAATCCTGGATCAGGAATACGGCTACTTTGTCGGATTGGGGAAGGTATCCCAACTGGTTGATGCGTATCCAACCGGTCACCTTCGGGCCGCCGCAGGCGACCAGGAGCATCCCGCATAGCAGGACGGTGGCAAATAATGCTTTTTTCATTGTTTGTCGATAGTATTATAAAGTGGTTATTTCTTTTTTAGTTTGATCTGATCGGTGATAGGGACGAACTCGTACCCCCGGGACTGGAGTTCGGTGATCAGCTCGTCGAGCCGGTCGTAAAATTTATCCGTGCGCCGGGGATCTACTCCGAAGTGTACCATCAGCATGAATCCGTTCAGGCCGTCCGGCTGATCCTGTTCGTATTTCAGAATGCGGTCGTAAATGGTTTGGCTGGAGAGGTAATTCTTGGCATCGGGGGTCGTATAGTCCGCGTTGGAACTGGTGCCCGGCGAAAAGTTGACCAATTGTACGCTCAGTTCGTTCGCCCAGACGGCGGTCTGCGTGTTGTAATATTCATACGGAGGGATCATGAACGGGGCGTTTTTAAGCTTGATGCCGAATTTGGCCATTTCGCCGTAGTTGTCCATGATATCCTTGTATACCTGTATCTTGTCTACCAGCAGGCTGTCGCGTTTTTCCCACGCGCACCATAAAAGGTGTTTGTCCGAGTGAGGGCCCAGGTAATGTCCGTCTTTTTTCAGGGCTTTTACCATCGCCGCACAGGCTGGAATGCGGTAAAAGTTGCCCGTAAAAAAGAAAGCGCCTTTTATATTGTGTTTTTTGAGGGTGGATTTGATCGTTTCGTAGCCGTCCACAAATCCGTCGGACGTAAAGACCAGCGTGATCTTTTTCTGGGAACGATCCGCCCGGTTGATCCCGCCTTCCACCCATGTCATGGCATCGGCATTCTCTACTTTGGACTTTTGCGCCCAAAGGCCCAAGGGGAGCAGGAGTAACAGAAGAAAAAGTTTTTTCATACGGATGAAAGACTTAGAGTTTTATGAATATTTTTTTCACGTACAGGATGCGCGCGATCAGCCAGAACAGCACGATGTAGAAAATGGCGAAGAACAGCGACGCCAACCGCAGGTCGTCCGTAAAGATCGAACCCAACGGGATGAAAATGGTCTTGAACAAAAACGGCTGCATCGCGATCATTCCTCCGTCGTACGGTACTTTTATCATCGCGAGTGTTTTGGCTACCAGTCCGGCCAGCACGAAGATGAACAGCGGGTTCATCCCGAATACGAGAGCCGGGTTGGTCCACCGGTCTTTGCGTTTCACATCTATGATATAAATGAACATGCCCAGCAGGATAGAGGCCCATCCGCAGGAGAACAGTACGTACGAACTGCTCCACATCGGCTTGTTGATAGGGAATGCGTAATCCCACGCCAAGGCAACCATTACCCCGATAGCGCCCCAGAACATCAGTTGCTGGCTCACTTTCAGTTTGTCCTGATTCATGGCGATGCAACGGCCGGCCATATATCCCAGAATGATATTCACCATCGACGGCAGGGTGGAGAGCAGGCCTTCGGGATCGAATACTTCCCCGTATCCTTTATACATATGTGCAGCACCCAGTATCCAAAGGTCGAAACGCTGGGCGGCATTGCCCGTGAGCTCCATGAAGCCTTCGCCGGTATAGAAGATATGCAGCAAGGCCCAATATCCCAACAAGATGACTGCTGCGGCAATCAGGATATATTTTACTTTCTTAAGTCCCAAAATAAGCAGCCCGGTCAGGCCGTAGGCCAACCCGATGCGGGGCAGTACCCCCATAATACGGATCGTCTCCAGATTTTTCATCGAGGGGAAAGAAAATTCAATGCCCAGAAAACTATGCGGCGCCATTTCTATCGGTATGTTAAAAAACGGGTACCAAGCCAAAAGGAATCCCACCAGATAGATCATCACGGCGCGCACGATCACCTTTTTCCCAAGGCCGCCGGCGAACTTATGACCGGCTTTGCTGAAAACGAACCACATCGAAGCCCCGACGATGAACATAAAGAACGGGAACACCAGGTCGGTGGGTGTACACCCGCTCCACGGAGCGTGCTTTAACGGAGGATAGATCGCGCCCCATGTACCGGGGTTGTTTACCATGATCATCGTTGCGACGGTAAGCCCCCGCAGTACGTCGATGGACTTTATGCGCTCTTTCTTTTCCATTTTTCTCGGTCGATGTGTTAGGAATTCGCTATGGGTGTCCCGGGGACACTCCAGGCAAATTTAGCTCTTTTATTGCAATAAATATCTGTACAAACGGAAATACTTATGTGAAAATCCTGTTTCTGCCCATTGGGTTGATTAAGCATCGTCAAATGCACGGATAATTTAAAATAATCGTAAATTGTACCGGGAAAAATCCCGCCGACTATGAAAGATGTTATCGTTTTGTCATCCAATCCTTTGTGGATCGAAGCCCTGAAAGATTTTTTCGGGGACATTCCTGATTTTTCCGTTTCCGCCGCTTTTCCCGATTTCCCACAGTGGCTTTCGGCCGGCCCGGCTCAGGCGGACGTCCTTTTTATCGACGACCGGATAGTGTCCCGCACGGATTTTCTCCCTCTTCTAAAAACATCGATAGAGAATATTCCTCCGGTAGTCGTTACATCGGCCGACGGGAGATATGCGGCTAAAAGCTATGAAGTCCCGGTGGTATCCGATTATCTGGTGATGCCATGCAACCCGGAACGGTTTTTTCTCTGTCTGGAACGCCTAAAAAAACAAATGTCTTTTTATTCTGCCCGGCAAATGGCTGGGCCTCCAAAAGAATACACATTTATTAAAGTGAATAAAAAGTTCCTCCGACTCCCATTTGAGGATATATATTATGTAGAGAGTGTAAAGGATTATATTAAAGTCGTTTGCGAAAAGAAAAGTTTTCTGGTTTACAATACGCTTGGGAATTTTACGGCGTCCCTGCCTGCCGGGCGATTTGTACGGGTACACCGTTCTTATACGGTGGCTATCGACAAGATAGACTGGTTCGATGGCAATCAGGTCGAGATAATGGGGATCAGGCTGCCGGTCACCCGGAAGTATTTTGCCGATAGCCCGCTAAAAAATTTCAGGTAGATTTTTTACGGAGATATTGCCCGATCGTCTTTGCCGGAAAAGTATCCTTATACACTATCTTTTATGAGTCTGATTTTCAGCCGATATCGTGGTCGATTTTCCCTTTTGCTTCGTTTTGTATGTCCTTGCAACAGGAATTTAACCGTTTTAACATTTCAAATAACAGATAAACATGCACTTTAACAGTGTTACAATAGTTAATTATGATTGTTTGTGTGTTAATATTGTGTTTTTGTCGAAAAAATACTTAAATTTTTAAACACCGGAACTCTTATGGTGTATTAATTACATTTTAAGATGTATCTTTGTTCAGACAGTATTCTGTAAAGTGTTCATGGTTTGTTCAGGATATAGTCTGGTGTGTATTTTAACATAAGTATAACACAATGAGAGGTTTAAAAGGTTTGTTCTTATTTATTCTCTCGCTTGTTTCTCTGTGCCTTGGGGCGCAGATACAGGCTGGCGATACGTTGCGGGTAGCGGTATTTACCGATTTGCACATATCTCCGGGAGCCCCTGCGGATGAAAATCTGACGCAGGCGGTCGAGAATGTGAACAAGTCGGACTATGCTTTCGTTATTGTGGACGGAGACGTATCCAATGTGGGTTCGGATGCCGAACTCGAAAATGTATACAATAAGTTAAAGGCCCTCAGGGTGCCTTATTTCTTTGTGCCGGGCAACCACGAGACCAACTGGTCGGAGAGTGCCTGCCAGACTATCATCAAACTTTGGAAGAACGACCGTTTCGTTGTCGAGGCGGGCGATTATATTTTTATAGGCTACTCTACAGGCCCTTACATGAAAATGGGAGACGGGGCTGTGAAGAAAGAGGATATCATCTGGCTGGATCAGGAGCTTTCCAAGCGTTATAAGCTGGGTAAAAAAGTGGTATCGGTCGCCCACTATCCTTTGGGCGAAGGCCTTTCCAACTACAAGGATGTAGTTAACATTCTCAAGAAATACAATACGGTTCTACATATAAACGGACACCATCATGTATTCCAGTTGCGGAATTATGATGGAATTCCTGGTTTTATGGCTACCACGATGTTGGGTAAGCCGGCAGATAACGGAGTTTACAATTCCGTGGTATTTACTACGGATTCTATCCGTATCGCTAAGCACCAGGAAAAAAACGGATATGCGGAAGAGCTCGGCTGGGTTATCCCCCAGACAGGTGACCGTTCGGGCGTGGGCGAGGTTTTCGAGGGCGTTTACCACGCGCCGCAGAACGATCCGGTAAGAGTTCCTTTTTCTTACCAGGATTCGGCTTCCGTATATACGGGAGTTTGCTTCCCTTCGGATCATACAATTGTGTATGGGACTTCCGAAGGACAGCTTAAATGCCTTGATATAAAGACTAAAAAGATCCTTTGGGCCACCGATAAAGGCAGTACGATCTATTCCACTCCTTTTATGGGGGCGGGAGTAGTCGTGTCGGCCAATTCGGACGGCGAAGTGGCCGGTTATAACCGAAAGAACGGGAAAAAGTTATGGAGTTTCAATATGGGCTCTGCGGTTCCCGGAGACGGAGTGGCCGATGAAAAAGGATACGGATATATAGGTGGCAGTTTCGGTGAATTCGTGAAATTCAACTGCAAGAACGGCCGCATAGAATGGAAAAAGAAAATTGGCGACGGTCTTTTCCAAGGCCGCCCCACTATAGCCGGAGACAAAATTCTGGCAGGTTGTTGGGATAAATACCTCTACTGCATCGATGCCAATACGGGCGATGTGGCGTGGAAGTGGACCAACGGCAGTGCTCAGAAACTTTATTCTCCCGGCAACGTAGTTCCGGTGGTAAGTCATGGAAAGGTGATCATTGTAGCACCCGACAACAGAATGACGGCGATAAATCTTGCCGACGGAGAACAACTTTGGAGAACAAACCTTAATAAGGTACGCGAATCTCTTTGTCTGTCAAAGGACGGGGAGAGAGTGTACGCAAAAACCATGAATGATGTGCTTATTTGCGCATCCGCTGTTTCGGACGATTTCGAGCAAGTCTGGGCTTCGGATTGCAAATACGGCTACGAACACACTCCGTGTCCGCCTGCCGAGATGGAAAACGGGATCGTTTTCCTGACCAACAGACGCGGACAGGTATTTGCGGTGGACGGTAAGACCGGGGCCGTAAAATGGACGTTCGATGCGGGTAATTCCGCCGCGAACAAGATAGTGGAAGGACCTGATGGAAGAGCGTGGATAACTCTGATAGAGGGACGGATACTATCAATAGATCCAATGGAAATATTATAATGAAAATCAACACTTTCCAAATTATTTAAGTTAAAAACTTACACTAATGAAGCGTTTAATATTATTAATCTTTTGTCTGTTCTCAATAGTTTCTTGGGGGCAGGCAATCAAGGGAAAGGTTATCGACGCACAGACGAAGGAAACCATTCCCGGAGCGAATATCGCTGTACCCGGTGTAAAAGGTGTTGGAACATCGACAAATTTCGATGGAGACTTCACCCTTACCCTGCCCGCAGGAAAGACGCAGATTCAGGTGTCTTTCGTGGGGTACAAAACTAAGGTGGTAAACGTTCAGCCTGGAGCTACGGTGACCATACAGCTCAACCAGGATGCAGAAATGCTGCAAGACGTGGTTGTGATCGGTTACGGTACGCAGAAGAAAGAGAACCTTTCCGCTGCCGTGGCAACTGTGGACGTAGCAAAGGCGGTGGACAGCCGTCCTCTTCCCGACATCGGCCGCGCCCTTCAGGGAACCACCCCGGGACTTAACGTTACCATCGCCAACGGTGAACTCGGTAGCGATCCTAAGTTCCGTATCCGTGGACAGATTTCTTCTGTAACCGGTAGTGCCAGCGACCCGCTGATCCTGGTGGACAACGTGCCTATTCCTACCATCACGCTGCTTAACCCCGATGACGTAGAGTCCATCTCCATCCTGAAGGATGCTGCTTCGGCTTCTGTCTACGGAACGAAAGCTGCCAATGGTGTGATTCTTATCAAGACCAAAAACGGTTCTGAGAAACCGGTTGGTTCGGTAAGTGTGACCTATCAGGGTTCTGTCGCTTTCAGAAAACCGACTCAAATGCCTAAACTGGGTGCTATTGAAGCATATCAGTACTTCAACGACTATACGCTGAGCCGTCGTAGCATGGCCTCCGGCGGTGCCGACCAAACGAACAGTTACGTTGGTTTCTACTGGTATATGGCTCTCGACGAACTCGAGAGAGCTAAATGGTGGCAGAACGAGTACGGTGGCATGAGCACCTTCGAACCGATGGTATACGGCCGTGACTGGGAAACCAAGACGACCCGTGGTACCTCTACCATGATGAACCTCGCCTACAGAACGTACGACGTATATGAGTCCATCTACAAGGATTCCGCTCCTACGATCAAACAAAACATCTCCATTTCCGGAAACACCGGAAATACGACCTACAACATCGGTTTGGGTTACACCAACCAGGTAGGTTTCCTGGATGTATCGAAGGATAACTTTGCGGTTTACAACATTTCCATATCCCTTACCACGAAGGTCAATAAATTCTTTACGGCCCGTGCTTCTATGAGATATGCCAAGACCGAAAAAGAATACCCCAACAACCAGGATGGCGTTTCTAACGACGCACTGTGGTATGCCCTCCGTTGGAGCCAGTATTACCCGCAGGGTGCTCTGTGGAATGGTTACAATACGCGTGACGCCCGTTCCGAAATGGAACAGTCCGGTGTTATGACCGATACCAAGCAGAACCTTACCGCCAATATCGGTGGTACGCTGACCCTGCTGAAAGGATGGACGGCCGATATCGACGTAACTTACGTATCCGACAACCGTTTCCTGTATTATCCGGGATATTGGAGAAGCTATGTCGACACCTGGTCTGCTGCCAACGTAGATATTACCGATGAAAACGGAGCTCCTATTTACCGTAACAAATACGGAGAGATCGTACCTGCCGGCACGGAAGGTGCTACCCAGGAAAAAGGATGGGACTACCGTATGGTTACCGAGAAAGGTGCTGGTACGGACTATGTACGGGAACAATCCGCTCACTCCGACCGTGTGGAACTTACGGCTAAGACCGCTTACCACCGCACATGGGGTGACCATGATTTCCAGGCTATGGTCGGGCTCAACACGTCGAGCTATCGTTACTACATGAACAACTCGAAGAAATTCGGTCTGATTTATGTCGATCGTCCTTACTTCAACCTGGCCTCCGGAGATATGCAGGCTAACGGCAGCCGTACCTGGAACTCTGCAGTCGGCTATTTTGCCCGTTTGGACTATGTTTGGAAAAACAAGTGGATCATTCAGCTGAATGGCCGTTACGACGCTACCTCGAAATACCCGGAAAACATGAGATGGAAATTCTTCCCATCCGGATCTCTGGCTTATATCATTACCGAAGAAAACTACTTCCAGGGCATCAAGAGTGTGGTATCGTTCCTCAAATTCCGTGCCAGCTACGGTACGCTGGGTAACGAAGCCATTGGCTCCAGCAACTATATCCCGACGTTGACCAAGTACACGACCGATACGGTCAATGCTCCTTGGGGTAACTATAACGGAACGACCCCGTTCGAAACTTACGGCAGCCCGAGCGACGTCCGTAGCGACGTGACCTGGGAGCGTATTTCCACGCTGGGCTTCGGTATGGATGCCCGTTTCTGGAAAAATAAGGTCGGTGTTTCTTTCGACTGGTACAACAAGAAGACGACCGATATGTTCGTGCCGGGTGAAACCATGCCGGCTACTTTCGGCGGTACTGTTCCGAAAGGAAACAACGGTACTATGCGCACCAACGGTTTCGAATTGGCCCTGGACTTCAACCACACCTTTAAGAACGGCCTGAACATGTCCGTTACGGCAGGTGTATCCGATGCAGTGACCAAGATCCTTAAATACGTAGATGCGGATACCCATGCGTTCAACTCACTTGTATCAGGCAGCGCCTGGTATACGGGGCAGACCTACGGAGAAATCTGGGGTTACAAATATGACCGTCTGTATCAGCTGAACGACTTCGTAGAAATCGCCAACTACAGCGGTCAGTCGGTTCCTGAAGGAGAAACCGCTATTTGGTATTATAACAAAGCTTACCGCCTGAAACCCGGTTATAACAGCCAGAGCAACTTGGCTGCTCCGCGTCCGGGTATGATCAAGTACAAAGACCTGGATAACGATGGCGACATCAACGGAGGTTCGGGTACTATAGAGGATCCGGGAGACCGTGAAGTGATTGGTAACCTGATGCCCAGATGGGAATACAGCTTCCGCGTAGACCTGAACTGGAAAGGATTCGACCTCGCTCTGTTCTTCCAGGGTATCGGAAAACGCGATTCTTGGTCCCGCGGACCGCTGGTATCGCCGGCTCCTGAGCTCGGTAACGGTGCTTCTACCAAGATCATCACCAATATCTGGAGCGCAGAGAATCCTAACGCCTACTGGCCGAACGTAAACTCAATGTCTCGCGAAGACTATACGAACGGCAACTGGCAGCAGAACGACAAGTACCTGCTGAACATGGCTTACCTGCGTCTCAAACAGCTCACCATCGGGTACACCATCCCGCAGCGCCTCACCAAGAAAGTCAGCATCAACAGACTTCGCGCATACTTCACGGTTGAAAACCTCTTCACGATCGACAATCTGAAGGTGGATATCGACCCTGAAATCAATACCGGTAATATGTCGGCTGGTTCAGGCTATGCAATAGGACAGCTCGGTGTTACTACTCCGCTGCCGAAATACTATACCATAGGACTTCAGCTTACACTATAATATAAAACTTATAGGAATATTATGAAAAAGAAATACTTTTTACCGATAGTACTTATTACACTCCTGGTTACAGGTTGTACTAAGGAATTCCTCAACAGAACTCCTTTGGATTCTGTCGATGACTCCAACTTCTGGACCAATGAGGCCAACCTGCGCCAGCATTCCATATATTATTATAGATCTATGTTCTATGGATATGGCAGAGGTTGGGACGTGAAAGCCGCCCCTCAGCGCGGATCTTTCAATACCGATATTCAGATCGGAAGCAGCGCAACTCCCGGCGGCCTGGGAGCTGGAAATTCAAGCTCCGGAACGAGTGCCGCATCGAA
>CAUHQV010000017.1 GCA_959608625.1 uncultured Flavobacteriales bacterium | reverse complement strand
TGGCCCTGATGCTGACCCACCTGGCCAAAAAGAAAATGAAAATGTCCGAACTCCGGGCAGCCCTTCCGGTCTACTTCATGAGCAAGACCAAGATCAGCCTCACCCCGGATATCGACGTGGATTCCATCCTGGAAAAGATGAAAGAAAAATACGCCCGCGAACGTATCACCGACATCGACGGAGTGAAGATCGATTTTGCCCACAGTTGGGCGCATCTGCGCAAAAGCAACACCGAACCCATCATCCGCATCTATACCGAAGCCCAAACGCAGGAAGAAGCCGACCGTCTGGGGGAAACGATCCTGTCGGATATCCGTTCGGTCTGCTAAGTTTAAACTAAAACGACAAGTATGCTCAATGGTCTGATATCCTATTACCTGCGCCGCCGCTACAAACGGGTGGAATACTTTTCCGCCCATGCGCCGGCCCAGCAGGAGCGGATACTGGACTATCTGTTGGAAAAATGCCCGGATACGGCTTTCGGGCAGGAACACCGCGTAAAATCCGGCATGGGTTACGCTGAATTTTCCCAAACCGTCCCGGTGCGCCGGTACGAGGATTTTTTTCCGTACATCGAGCGCTGTATGCGCGGGGAAGAAAATATAGTGTGGCCGGAACGTATCCGCTATTTTTCCAAATCCTCGGGCACGACCAATGCCCAGAGCAAATACATCCCTGTAAGCCGCGAATCGCTCAAAGAGTGTCATTTTCTGGCGGCCTACGACTTGATCACGACTTACCTGACCAACCACCCGGACTCCCGGCTATTTGCCGGCAGCGCCCTGCGGCTGGGGGGAAGCCTGCAAAAAAGTGCCGGAGACATCCTTTCCGGCGACCTTTCGGCCATCCTGATGTCCAAAACCCCGGAATGGGCCGACCTGTATTCTACCCCCAAACGCTCCACGGCCCTTTTGGCGGACTGGAACGAAAAAATGCCCCGGATGGTGGAGGAAGTGATCCGGAAAAACGTCACTTCGCTGGCGGGTGTGCCCTCCTGGATGCTGGTGATGCTGGAAAAAGTACTGGAAGTAACGGGCGCTGACAATCTGTCGCAGGTGTGGCCGAACTTGGAACTATTCATGCACGGGGGTATCAACTTTACCCCTTACCAGGAAATATACCAGCGACTGATCCCCTCCCCGGGTATGCGGTATTACGAGGTGTACAATGCTTCGGAAGGCTTTTTTGCTTTCCAGGACACGCCCGGCAGCAAGGAAATGCTGCTGATGACTTCCCACGGAATATTCTACGAATTCATCCCGATGGCCGGCTTTATGGCTGGGCGGATGGATGCCGTACCGCTATGGAAAGTGGAAAAAGGCGTCAACTATGCGATGGTCATCACCACTAACGGCGGTTTGTGGCGTTATTTGATCGGCGATACGGTGCGTTTCACGTCTCTCGAACCTTACCGGATCGTCATCACAGGGCGCACCAAGCAGTTCATCAATGCGTTCGGGGAGGAACTGGTGATGGAAAACGCGGATACGGCGCTCGCTTATGCCTGCGCACAAACGGGGGCCGGTATCCGGGAATACACCGCCGCGCCCGTATTCATGGAAATGGGCGCAAAAGGGGCGCACGAATGGATCGTGGAATTTTCAACCCCGCCTGCCGACGTCGGACTCTTCACCGATGCGCTGGATGAAAAACTGAAGGAACTCAATTCCGATTACCGGGCCAAACGCTATTCCGACATCACACTGCGCCGCCCGGTGGTGACCGTCGTGCCCGAAGGGCTTTTCTACCGATGGATGGAAATGCGGGGCAAAATGGGCGGACAGAACAAAGTTCCCCGGCTGGAAAATTCCCGCCTGTATGCGGACGCTTTACTGAAACTGCTCGAAAAAACAGACCGGTAAATCTTTTTGAACGGCAGACTATCGGGAGCCGGATAAACCTCAATTCTTAGGATAAATCGTTTTTAAATGAAAAAGTTGCCTAAAACGGCAACTTTTATTTTCTATTCTACTTTTATTCCGCTTTCTTTTGCTGCTCCAAAAGAAAGCGGAATAAAAGTACAATTTCAAAATCATTTCGCCCACGTTTCGAGGAGTTCGATATACTCCCCCGGAACGATCTCTACACGATCGTTTATTTCCGCGGGTAACAGCACGCATTGACCCTTGGCAATAGCGGTCTCTCCTGTGCGGGTAACGATTTTTCCGCTCCCCTCCACGCAGGTAAGCATCACAAAACTGCCGGTATCCGAATAATCACGGGAAAAACGGCCGCCGGTCTTCAGCAGGGTGGTCTCGAAATACGGACATTCGACCAACGCAACGATCCCGGCATCCATCTGCCGATAGCGGATTTTCGGATCGCCGGAAGCGGAAAAATCCATCGCCCGAAGCGCCTGTTCCACATGCAGTTCGCGCCGGTGTCCCGCGGCGTCCGTACGGTCGAAATCGTAAATACGGTAGGTCACGTCCGAGGACTGCTGTATCTCGGCCAGCAGGATCCCCCGGCCTATGGAATGCACCCGACCGGGCGGCAGGAAAAAACAGTCGCCTTTCTCCACCGGAACGCTCAGTAAAAGCTGCTCCAGGCGGCCGGACTCGAAGTACTCCAGATACTCTTCCCGGGTAACGGGCCGTACGAAGCCGGAGATCAGCCGGGCGCCTGGATCGGCATCCAGCACATACCACATCTCGGCCTTTCCGTAACTCCCGTGGTATCGCCGCGCCATTTCATCCCCCGGATGCACCTGGATGGACAGGTCGTCCGCCGCGCTGATGAATTTTACTAAAAGAGGGAAATTCTTCCCGTATTTGGCAAACACCCTTCCGCCAAGCAAGGCTGCCCCGTACTCTTCCATCAAATTCCGCAAGTCTTTACCCGCCAACGGGCCTGTGGAAACGACGGATATATTCCCCTCCACGGCGGATATTTCCCAGGTCTCCCCGCAGTTGGGCAGGCCGGAATACTCTTTTCCCAGCACGGAACGGATCTTGTCCCCACCCCATATCTTGTCTTTGAAGATCGGGCGGAAAGCCAGGGGATAAAGCGTTTCTTTTGCCACCCTCAGAGTTTTATGTACCGGAAATCCTCGCCCGCTTCGATCGAAAGCAGGGTCTGGTAAATAAGGCGTATCGTGTTTTCCACGTCCTGTTTGGCCACCATCTCCACCGTAGTATGCATGTACCGCAGCGGCAGGGAAATGAGCGCCGAAGCGATCCCCTTGCCGGAGAACGCAAACGCATCGGTATCCGTACCCGTGCTGCGCGAATGGGCAGCCAGCTGGTAAGGGATATCGTTCTTCCGGGCGGCTTCCATCACCACGGCACGCAGGTTGTTCTGTACCGCCGGAGCGCGGGAAATCACCGGGCCGCGGCCGCAGCGCACATCGCCTTCCACCTTAGCGTCTATCATCGGCGTGGAGGTGTCGTGCGTCACGTCGGTCACAATGGCCGCATCGGGGACGATCGTCCGCGAAATCATCTGCGCACCGTTGAGCCCCACTTCCTCCTGTACGGAATTGACCAGGTACAGGGAGAACGGCAGCTGCACTCCGTTTTCTTTCAGCATATGCGCCACGCGGGCTATCATAAAGCCCCCCATCCGGTTGTCGAGCGCACGGCCCACGTACCTTTCCCCATTGAGCACAAAGAATTCGTCGGGGTACGTGATCACGTCCCCCACCTGGATACCGAGTTTTTCCACCCCGGCCTTGTCGGAGGCACCCACGTCGATGAACAGGTTGTCCACTTTGGGGGTCTCTTCTTTGGCGATACCGGCCCTCAGGCGGGTATGGATCGCCGGCCAGCCGAACACCCCTGGTACGATGCCGTTCTTTTCGGTATGGATATTGACCGTCTTGGACGGGGCGGTCATATGGTCGGATCCGCCGTTGCGCACCACATAGATGAGCCCCTCGGACGATATATAGTTCACGAACCACGATATTTCGTCGGCATGTCCCTCGATGACCACTTTATAGGGTTTGTCGGGATTGACGACCCCTACCGCGGTACCGTACACGTCGGTAAAAACGCGGTCTACGCAGGGCCGGATATAGTCCAGCCACAATTTAAGGCCGCCGTACTCGAATCCGGTCGGAGACGGGGTATCGATGTACTTCTTGAGGAATTCCTCGGCTTTGGCATCTATTGCATTCATATCTCTCTGTATTTTATTTAGGTAATAGGATCCGCTTGGGCTACTTTCAAACCAGTTCGAATGGCGTTCGGCGTTCTCTACATATATTCAAATATACAAAAAAAAACGGTTCTGCGAGTAGCGAGAACCGTGGTCTTTACGCAAAATCGCCTTAAGCGTGGGGCATATTGTCATGCAGGCTGATAGCCGGCATGGACCATTTGAACCGCACGACCAGGAACCGCGCTGTGATGATACTGAAAAGGGTTACGAGGGTGGTGACATTCTCCGGAACCTCCAGGTGCATCATCACGGTATAGGCGGCACCGCCCACCACACTGATGGTCGCATATATTTCCCGGTGGAATATCAACGGGATCTGGTTGCACAAAAGGTCGCGCACTACCCCGCCGAAGCAGGCCGTCAGCGTACCCAGGCAGATACCGAGCATCGGACTGTACCCCCAGGTCAACCCGATCTGGATGCCTATCACCGTATACACGCCCAACCCTATGGTATCGAAAAAGAACAGGGCTTTGCGCAGGTACTGCAGGTAATTGCGGAACAAAACCGCTACCGGCACCGAAATGAACAGGATATAGAGGTAGGTCTCGTTGTGCAGCCAAAACACAGGACGGTTTATCAGAATGTCCCGGATCGTACCGCCGGCAAAAGAGGTTCCGAAGGCGACGATGAGTACCCCGAAGATGTCCATGCGTTTTTGCATGGCCGTCAGGGCTCCGGAGACGGCGAACGCCCAGACTCCGGAAAGGTCGAGGATAGTGAGAAGCTGACCGGTATCCATTATCCCTGGCTCTCTATAACGCGTTATTTTTCGTATTTATCCACCCGGTGTTCGCCCAGCATAGGCTCGTAGGTGGTAAACTGCTCAGCCGAAAGAAGGGCCGGCATATTCCCTCCCACCGAACGGGAAAACGCATTTTTGTACTCCCCTTTTTCAAAAAGAACGAGTGTCTGCATGGTTATGTCCATCGACGGCAGGTAGCGCTGGATAAAATGCAGGACAGGCACGCCGGACTTTTCATAGTATATCAGGTCGTCTGCCGTGCCTATCGTCTGACAGTTGGTGGTATTATCCTTCAGGATGTACCCTGCTTTTCCCCGGTAAGTCAATACCGTACTGTGGCAATCGGTAAACAGGGACGACAGCGAATCGATGATTTCGTGGGAGCCGTTAAAGGCGCAGACAGCCATCCGGGCATTGTCGGGCAGCAGGTCGAATATTTTCTGATCCGACCATATTTCGTGCTTTATGTTTTCCTCGGACAGGGTCATATCCGGTTTGGAATTGCAGGAAGATACCGCTACCAGTATCACGGATGCAATAAGCAGGACTTTTTTCATTTTTTTCTCCGTAAGGTTTTTCTAATGCAAAAGTAATTATTTTCCGGGGAAACCGATACTATTTTTTATCTTTGCAAGTACTTATTAAAAAATACGCCGAAATGCAAAAAGACATTATCCTTTCGGATGAAGACATACGGCTGAGAGTACGCCGGATAGCCTATCAGATCTACGAGTCGAATCTGGGCGAGAAGACCGTCTACATCGTAGGAGTGGCCAACAGCGGCTACCGCATAGCTGCCCTGATCGCCGAACAGCTGAAAAAGATCACGCAGGGCGATGTCCGTCTGGTATGTTTGAAGGTAAATAAAAAGGATTTGTATGCCCCGTTCGAAATGGATACGGAGTTAAAGGAGATGTCCGGTAAACCGGTCGTGCTGGTAGACGACGTACTCAACAGCGGGACCGTGCTGGTGCATGCCATCCGCCACCTGCTTTCGGTGCCCCTGAAAAAACTCAACACAGCGGTACTGGTCGACCGCAACCACAAGCTATACCCCGTAAAAGTGGATTTCAAAGGCCTTTCGCTGTCCACTTCGATGCACGAGCACGTAGATGTCGTGTTCGAGAAAGACGGGACGATCTACACTTGCCTGAGCTAAAACAATTTCCGTCTTTTCAGTTCCCAGAGGATCAGCCCCACCACCAGCGCCGAAATGACGAGCGTCATCACGGGGTGGACGGTCAGCACTTTGGGTACCATCAGGATTGTCAGCAGGATACCGGCCGCAGCCCCGCCCATATGCGCGGAATGGCCTATATTGCCCAGCGAACTGCGCATCCCGTACATAGTGAACAATAAATAGGCTACCGCAAATATATAGCCCGGAATGGGTATCGGTATGGGAAATATAATGAGTTTCAGCGTAGGGTTCAGGATAATGGCCGAAAACAACACGGCCGATACGGCGCCCGAGGCACCGACGGCCGCATAGTTGTTGTTGTTCTTGTTGACCACGTACGAGAAATACCCGGACAGTCCCAGCGAAACGAAGTAAAGGATAAAAAACCGTACCTCGCCCATCACCGCAAACGGTATGGTATAAAAGAAATACAGAGTAATCATATTGAACAGCAGGTGCATCCAGTCCACATGCAAAAACCCGCTGGTAAACAGGCGGTAGTATTCTTTCTTGTATTTCACGTCGCTTACCTCGAAAAGGTATTTGCGGAAAAAGACCGGGTCGCGGAATCCTTTGACCGTCATAAAAAGAATGGCAGCGAAAAGCAGAAGGACGGAAAGTTCGGGCATGATGCGATATATTTCTGTTGGTTACCGGGCAAAAATACGATTTTATCCTGTCGCAAAAACATAGCGGAACCTTAAAATCACACGAAGCCCCCTCTGCCCTTTTAAAATCCCTGAGCATGGTCTGGACATCTTTTTTACGGAAAACGACGAACAACGGCATTTTTTCGCTACCTTTAACCGGCTGTAACCGGCCTCCTGTCTATCACAGGATGTGAAAGGATACATACTCCGTACAACACATAAAAACAATATGCCATGACGACAGACGAAAAGATAAAAGCCCTCCGGCAGGCTATGAAGGCCGCGGGAGTAGATGCCGTGATCATTCCCTCCTCCGATGCGCACCAGAGCGAATATTCCGCTCCCCGATTCGCCCTGCGGGCCTGGATATCCGGTTTTACCGGATCGGCCGGGACGGTGGTCGTTACCGCCGATCACGCGGGCCTCTGGGCGGATTCCCGGTATTTCCTCCAGGCGGAACAGCAACTGTCCGGCAACGAAGTGAAACTCCATAAACTCCAGGTGCAGACCGAGCCTGAATGGGTGGCCTGGGTCGCCGGGAATGTGCCTGCCGGATCGGTGGTCGGTGTGGACGGGCGGGTGTTCTCCCGCGCTTCAACCCGGTACATGGAAAACGCACTGGCCGGCAAAGGGATAAAGTTGAAAGTGGACTTCGATCCGGCCCAGGTGTGGACCGAAGGCCGCCCCGGTATGCCGGTGACCGACGTGTACGTACACGACATACATACGTCCGGCGTTTCGGCGCGGGAAAAAATGGACAAGATCCGGAAGTTCATCGCTGAAAAAGGCGCCGAATCCATCCTGATCGACGCTTTGGATGAAGTGGCCTACGCCCTGAACATCCGGGGCGGCGACGTGGCATTCAACCCGGTCACGTATGCTTACCTGGCTGTCACGTCCAAAAACGCCATCCTGTTCATCGATGCGGCCAAACTGCCCTCGGAAGTGAAGAACTACCTGCAATCCGCCGCCGTGGAAGTACGCCCTTATGCGGACGTGGAAAAATGGCTGGCCGCCCAGACCGGCGGCGCATTGTGCGTCGACCCGGCCAAATTCTCCGCTTACCATAGTTCGCTCGTCCCCCAGGGGGTGAAGATCATCGAAAGTACGTCGCCGGTGGTCATGATGAAATGCATCAAGAACCCTTCGGAGATAGAGGGCGAACACCGCGCCATGCTCAAAGACGCCATCGCCCTGGCCGAATTCTACCGCCTGGCGGAAGAAGAGTCCGAAAAGAACGGCTGGGACGAAGCCGACCTGGCCGAGTTGGTCGGTAAAATACGCGCCAAACAGCCCGGCTATATCAGCGAGAGCTTCGCTCCTATCGTAGGATTCCGCGACAACGGGGCGATCGTACACTACAGCCCGAAAAAAGGATCGGCCAAAAAGATACAGGGAAGCGGCATGCTGCTGATCGATTCCGGCGGACAATATACGGACGGCACGACGGACATCACCCGCACTTTATATATAGGCACCCCGACTTCTGAAGAAAAAAAGGCCTATACCGCCGTACTGAAGGCGCATATCGCGCTCGAACGGTTGGTATTTCCGTACGGGTACAGCGGCACACAGCTCGATGCGGTAGGACGCTGCCAGATGTGGGCGCTGGGATACAATTACGGCCACGGGACGGGTCACGGCGTAGGCGCAGCGATGAACGTGCACGAAGGCCCCATCAGTTTCGGCAACCGCGGAGTGACTGCCGGCATACCGTTCGAGGTCGGAATGGTCATTTCGGACGAACCGGGTTATTACAAAGCCGGTGCCTTCGGTATCCGGATAGAGAACTGCATTACGGTTCACGAGGCTTTCGAGAACGAGAACGGCCGCTTCCTGGGCTTCGAACCCCTCACTCTGGCGCCGATCGAGACCAAGCTGGTAGATGTCCCGCTGCTTTCCGATGGAGAACTGGAATGGCTCAACGGTTACCATGCGATGGTACTGGAAAAGGTACTTCCCCTGCTCTCGGGCGAGGATGCCCGCTGGCTGGCCGAAAAATGCAGACCGCTGTACCGCTAAAGCCCGGACACAATCCATACGAAAAGCCGCGGCCGTTGGCCGCGGCTTTTCTTTTCCGGATAGTCCTCCCGGGCAAAGGCAATCCTTCTTTAATCTATCAATCTATTGAACAATTATGCAGACCGTACAAATTGATCCGGTCGTGCGGAAAAATAGCAATCCGGCCAAAGTCGAACACCGGCTAAAAACGCTAAACAAAAGGGCCCGCTTTTCAGCGGGCCCTTTTGTTTGAAGCGTAAATATTATTTTACCTCAGCAGCATCTGCGTACGGCCTATTTCCTTGCCTCCCGCATATACGTATACCTGGTATTTTCCTTCCACGAAATCACCCGGCACTCCGTCCACGAATACGCTGACGTCGAGGTCCTGGTTTTCGTACATCACTTCCTTGGCGCCGCTGAACTGCATACGCTCTTCACCGACTACAAAGTAATTGTTGCCCTTTTCGATGCCGATCAGTTTGGTAGGCGACACCACACGCACGTAAACGGTCGTATTACCGCTCTGGGCGAACTGGTTGCGGGCCACGGTGAACGAAACGCGGATCTGGTCCGTACGGCGTGCGCGGTCGGTATCGGTCACACGGCCGGAATTGGATACACTGATAGCCTGCGCTTTCACATTGCGGGCTTCGAGCGTGGCAGCCGTCTTGATATCCTGCTGCATGCGGACGTTCTCCTGTACCAGTTCCTGGTTGCGGGAAGAAGTCTTGCGCAGCGAATCCTCGGCTTTATCGCGCTGGGCGATGAGCACCTTGTTCAGGCGGTTGAGCGAGTCCGCTACATGGAATAGTTCTTTCTTCTCCTCGCGCAGGCGCTTGATCTGACGTTCGTAGGAACGGAGCAGACTGAGGTTTGCCTTGTAGTTCACCATCGAGTCCTGCAAGAGGGCGATGTGTTTCTGCGCTTCGTCCACTTCGATCTTCAGCTGGGAATCCTGCACGTACAGGGTATCGTAATCGGCCTGCAGCGAAGCAAGTTCGGAGATGGCCTGTTGACGGTTGTGTTCTATAATGTCGTTGTACTGGGAGCGGGAGTAGAAAATATATACGATCGCCGCTAGCAGCAGCACGCCTAGTAATATCAGCACAGCCGCAGGTCGGCGGCGCGGGGCCCTTTCCTCCTCGGAGGAAGAATAGGACGGTCTGTTGTTGGTGTTTTCTTCCATTGTCTTATGCTTTTTTTGGGTTGTTTAACTTTCGTTCTCTTATGCAATAATACGCTTTTTGTACGGTTTCAGCTAACAAGCAGCCTTTTTTAAATATATTTTAACGTAATAAAACGTTTTAGGCCCCGGCAATGGCCCAAAGGTTAAAAAAAAGGAGGAGGGGATATATTTTAAGACTGACAGAACTTTGATTCTTAACTTAAATCCGTATTTTTGCCTTCTGGAAAATCACATAAAATCAAAGCAATGAGAAAACTCTTCCTTTCAATCATTCTCGCTGCCGCTATCCTTCTTCCCGGCCAGGCAAAGGCCGACGAGGGAATGTGGCTGCCGGTGTTCATAAAACGCCTGAATTACGTAGACATGCAAAAACATGGCCTGCAGCTCACCCCGGACGAAATATACAGCATCAACCATTCCTCGCTCAAGGATGCCGTGCCTATTTTCGGCGGCGGATGTACCTCCGAGATGGTTTCGGCCAACGGGCTGGTGCTGACCAACCACCACTGCGGGTTCGGCGCGATCGCCGACCTGTCGACCCCGGAACACGATTACCTGCGCGACGGGTACTATGCTCCCTCGATGGACAAGGAACTGCCCGCCAAAGGCCTTGTCGTTACTTTCTTCGTACGCATGGAGGATGTGACCAACCGCGTACAGGAAGCCATTACGCCCAATATGACGGAGGATGAACGGTATGACGCTATCGAAAAAGTCGCCAAAGAGATCGAAAAACAGGCTTCCGAAGAAGGAAAATACCGTGCGGAAGTGAAGAGCTTCTACAAAGGCAACGAATATTACCTGTTCGTATACCAGGAATACAAGGATATCCGCCTGGTCTGCACCCCTCCCCAGTCGATCGGTAAATTCGGCGGAGAGACCGACAACTGGATGTGGCCCCGCCATACGGGCGACTTCTCGATGTTCCGCATCTATGCCGACAAGGACAACAACCCGGCCGACTATTCCGCCGATAACGTGCCTTACAAGCCGAAAGAACATTTCAACATCAACATCGGCGACAAGAAAGAAGGCGACTTCTGCTTCATCATGGGTTATCCTGGCACTACGCAGCGTTACCTGACCTCGTGGGGTATCGATTTCCTGGTGAACACCGAATACCCGGCTTTTGTGGATGCCCGCGACGCCAAATTGCAAATCATGCGCGAAGCGATGGCCGCCAACGATACGGTGCGCCTGAACTACGCCTCGTCTTTCGCTTCGACTTCCAACTATTGGAAAAACCGAATCGGAATGATCGGCGCGCTGACCAAAAACAAAACCGCCCAGAAGAAACGCGAAATAGAAGCCGAAGTAGGCAAATGGATCAACGGCGACCAGGCTCGCAAAGCCGTGTACGGTACCATATTCGATACGATGCAGGACTTCTATGCCCAGACCGCCGCTTCTACGGCCGCTATCCAATACCTGCTCCAGGCCGGTTTGTCCGGATCGCAGATAGGGAACTTCGGCCGCCTGGTAGCCAGCACGCTCAACAATCCTACCTTTCCGGAAAAACCCCGCGAACGATTGATTGAGAATATCACCAAATCTTACGAACGCATCGATATCGGACTGGAAAAGAAACTGGCTGTCGACCTGATGGAACACATCGTCAAGAAAGTACCGGCAGAACTGCTCCCCGATACGCTTAAGGCGGCTATAAAGAAGGCCGGAAGCGTAGAAGCCCTGAAGAAGGAAATGGAAAAATCGGTGGTCTTCACGCCGGCGGAATTCCAGAAAATGGCCAAAGACGCTCCTGAAAAGCTGAAAGACGATATCCTGATCAAGGTATTCCAGTCGTACTACGAGCAGTACGTCAAACTGAACAAGGAGACCTCCCAAATACGCAACGAATTCAACCGGGCCGACCGCTTGTTCCATGCAGCCCTGCTCAAAGCCTACGAAGGACGCAAAGTATTCTATCCGGACGCCAACTTCACGATGCGTGTCACCTACGGAAATATCCTTCCTTACGATCCGAAGGACGGTGTGACCTACCATTACGAAACCACCCTGGACGGTGTAGCCCAGAAATACAAGAAAGGCGACATCGAATTCGACGTGCCGCAGAAACTGCTCGACCTCAACGCGGCCCGCGACTATGGCCAGTACGCCAATTCAAAGGGCCAGCTGATCACTTGCTTCCTGTCCAACCTCGATATCACGGGCGGTAACTCCGGTTCCCCGGTGATCAACGGCCGCGGCGAACTGATCGGTATCGCATTCGACGGCAACTGGGAGGCCATGAGCGGCGATATCGAGTTCGAGCCGAACCTCCAGCGCACCATCAGCGTGGACATCCGTTATGTGATGTTCGTGATCGACAAGTTCATGGGCGCCAAGAATATCATGGACGAGCTTACCCTGGTCAACGTTCCCCAGGATACGAAGATCAAAGCCGCCAAAAGCGAAAAACCGGAAAAGGTGAAAGCCTCGAAGGCCCAAAAAGCAAAGAAAGCCAAAAGATCATAACAATATTTTAGAGCTATCGACGCTGTAAAAAAGGCGCAGTCTTCCGACTGCGCCTTTTTGCATTTTTAAAATCCGATCTTCAACCCCGGTTTATGGCCCTCCGATATCCTTTACGTTTTTCTATCTAAGCGATTCACCGAGCCTTACATCCGGCTATCCCAAAAGCCAGGACGCGTAGATTACCTCCGGAATTACTCCGGTCTATCGGGTAAATTCGGACTTCTTCCGAAAAGGAAGCCCCGGAAAAGATCAGTAGAGCAATATCCCCGCCACCCCGGCCAGGCATATCATCAGAATAGGATGCACCCGGAATTTCCACGTCAGCAGGAACGCCGCCGCAAAGATGAGAAGACTCTTATAATCGATAAAATTTTCCTTGTTCATCAACAGCAGGGCTGCTGCGGCTATCAGTCCCACGGACACCGGCAGCAGGCCGGAAAACGCCGCTTTCACGTATTTATTGGCACGGAACCGGGCAAAGAAATAGGATATAGTCAGTACGAGTACGAACGAAGGCAGGCACACGGCTACCGTCGCCACCACCGAGCCCCATACGCTGCCCGTGACCGTATAACCGATATACGTCGCGCTGTTGATCCCGATAGGCCCGGGCGTCATCTGCGAAATCGCCACCAGGTCGGTGAACTCTTTCAGGGTCAGCCACTGGTAACGGTCTACCACTTCATGCTGGATGAGGGACAGCATGGCATACCCCCCTCCGAAGCCGAAAAGCCCTATTTTCAAATATACGTATAGTAATTGCAGATAGATCATCGTTCTTCCCCGGTTTTAAGTTTGTCCTTCAGCCACAAAGTATACGCCATGCCTCCCGCTATCCCGGCCAGCACGATCCATATGGGTGATACCCCGGCTTTCCAGATGAGCAGCGCCCCTCCCGCCGGAATAAACCATTGCAGCCCCCGCAAGCCTATCGTCCGGGCAGCGTTGATACACGGTATCACGATCAGGGCCACCACGGCCGGGCGTATCCCGTCGAAGGCCTTTACTACCCATACATTATCCTGGAACGCCTGGAAGAATATGGCTATAGCCAGCATGATGACGAACGAGGGCAGGATGGTCCCCATCGCGCAAAAGAAACTGCCCCAGAATTTGCGGAGCCGGTATCCCACGAATATGGAAATATTGACCGCGAACACGCCCGGCAGGGATTGGGAGACAGCCATCAGTTCGACGAAATCCTTTTGGGTCATCCAACCGTGGCGGGTTATTTCCCGTTCGATCAAGGGTATCATGGCATATCCGCCGCCGATAGTGAACATACCGATCTTTACGAAAGTCAAAAAAAGTGTCAGGTACAACATCCTTCTATATCATTGCCGTTTTTGCACAAAATCATTCTTCGCCTTTGCTTTTGCGGGGTTTCCGGCGAACCGAGGCGAACAACAAGCCTATCACCGCCGCACCCCACAGCGAACTATATACAGGGGAAGACGTAATCGGACATGTCCCATCGATACACCCCACGTATTTCCAGTACAGGAACCCGCCCAAAGCGCCCAGGGCGATCCCTATCCACACATGCCCGTAACCAGCCAGATATTTCCCGAACATTTAGTCCTGTTTGTTGTTTTCTATATTCCCGGCGGCAAAACCAAAGCCCGTACGGAAAGTACGGGCCTGTATACCGGGGCTCTCCCTTGCCGCTTTTATTTTACTTCCCGTATCTTGGCCGATATGTCGTCCAGGAACTTACGCAGGGGGCGTTCCACCATCATGCGGAGCATGGGGTTTACGTCGGCTTCGATAGCCACTTTTACGGCAGAACGGTCTTCAGCCAGCGCCTCTATATGGACTTCTAAAGATATCTTGGCCCCCATCGGCGTAGCGAAGACCACTTTTGAATAAGGCTCGGCCACGCTGCGTACCAATTTTATCTCCGGCATCCCCCCGATGGTAAACGCAAACCAGGGCATACCGAAATCCTCTCCGGTTTTAAACGAATTGACCGCATCGGGCATGAATTCCTTGTATTTATCGACATCGTTCACCGCAGCATAGACTTTCTCCTGCGGTTTGTTCACTTCGCTTACGGGGCTTTCCAGTCTCATAATTTCAATTCCTTTTAGGTTTCTAATCGTTCTCTTGCCTTTATTTTTTCCACTCGGACGGATTTTCCCGCCAGCGGGCCAGCAGGTCGAGGTCGTCCCGACGGACGTACCCCATTTGGGCGGCTTCCCCCAACAGGGTATCGTAATCGCACAATGTAATGAGTTTTACATCGGCCTTTTCAAAATTTTCCCGCGCCACATCAAACCCGTAGGTCATGATGGCGGCCATATACAGCACCTCGGCGCCACCCTGCCGCAAAGCTTCCACAGCACCCAGGCTGCTGCCCCCGGTGCTTATCAGGTCTTCTATCACTACGACTTTCTGTACGGCCTCCAGGCGGCCTTCGATCTGGTTGCCCCGGCCGTGCTTTTTGGGTTCGGGCCGTACATATACGAACGGGAGCCCGAGCTCCTGTGCCACCAGCATACCGACGGCGATCGCACCGGTTGCCACTCCGGCGATCACATCGGGCCGGGTTTCGCTGTTTTGCACTATCTTTGCCAGGGATTCGGCCAGGAACGTCCGGATAGGCGGATACGAAAGCGTCAGGCGGTTGTCGCAATATATCGGCGAATGCCAACCGCTGGCCCACGTGAAATAATTGTCGGGTTGCAGGCGTACCGCTTCGATATCCAGCAGGTATTTCGCCGTAGCGACGGCCGTTTCCTTGTCTTTAAGCATTTTATCTATGTATAAGATCTATTTCAACAACAACCTCGTTATATTTCCGCAGTCGCTTCCGGCAGACGGGATATCCGTCGTGACGGATCCGGCGCTGGATCGCCTAAAAGCGCTGATAGAGGACTGCTACGGCAAAGGTAGTGCAAAAATCGCTTTTTTTTCCACTACAGGGCAGGATTTGGCAAAAATATTCGACGGTTTTTTCCGCCACATAGAGGCTGCGGGCGGAATCGTACGCCACAAAAGTACCGGCAAGGTGCTGATGATACGCCGGTGGGGCCGTTGGGATTTGCCCAAAGGATGGAAGGAACCCGGTGAAACGGGCGGGCAGAACGCCCTGCGTGAAGTATCGGAAGAAACAGGCCTCGACCATCTGGAAATAGAAGGGTACGTCGACACCTCCCACCATGCCTATATCCTCGATGGGAAGTGGGCGCTCAAGCACACGCGCTGGTACGCCATGGCGACGGATGAACTATCCACCGCTCCACAAGCCGAAGAAGGAATCGAAGTGGCCCGCTGGTTGGCTGCGGGGGAAATCCGGCAAGCCCTGAAAGATACCTACCCCAATATCCGGGAAATAATGGAATTTTACCTCGAAAAATACACAGAATGACCCTACAGGAACGCGAAAAAGCGATAGCGGCCGTTGCCCGCGCCGGAGAAATGTTCCGCAGTGCCCCGGACAACGAATTTTTCAGCCGGGCGATGGAAGAAGCCGGGCAAAAAAACACCTGGTTCACCCGGGACAACGTCCTGTACGCTGCCCACCAATGGGGAAAAGCCCTGACCGCTCCGAACATCGCCCGATGGATCGGAAGATACCCCTTGGCGTCACAAAAAAAGGAGGTGCTGCTGGTACTGGCCGGGAATATCCCGTTGGTGGGCTTGCACGACATCCTGTGCGCATACCTCAGCGGTCACCGCGCCACGGTAAAGCCGTCGAAGGACGATACGGCGCTTATCTCGTTCGTTACGGATTTTTTACAGAAAGCAGAACCTTCCCTGTCGGATAACCTCCGTATTTCGCACGATATCATCCGACAAGGTGTCGATGCCGTGGTGGCGACCGGAAGTGACAACACGGAACGCTATTTCGAATACTATTTCCGGGATATCCCCGCTCTGCTGCGCCATTCGCGCTACAGCATCGGCGTGGTCGGCGAAAACACTACGGACGAAGATTTATCCCGTTTGGCAGACGACATGATGCTGTATTTCGGCATGGGGTGCCGCAGCGTCTCTAAAATTTTCATCCCGGAAGATTTCGACCTGGAGCGCCTGGCCCGGGCCTTACAGAAATACGCCGGTGTAATGGACCACACTAAATACCGCAATAACTACGACTACCGCCGGGCGATGTTCGCGATGGCTGGTACGGAAGGCATCTACGACACCGGACCGCTGCTTCTGGCTCCGCAGGAGGGCCTCGCCGCCCCGTTGGGAGTGGCAGGATACCAGCGGTATTCCAATCTAAAAGACGTACACCGGTATATCGAAGAACACCATGATGAACTGCAATGCGTTACAGGCGAGGGGTACCTGCCGTTCGGCGATGCTCAAAGCCCTTCCCTGGAGGATTATGCGGACGGAAAGGACACGATGGAATTCCTGCTTCTTAAGGATTGAATAACATTCGGGGAACACTTGCATTACATAACATTCGTATCTTTGCCTCACCTTGTATGAAAAGCGAGTCCTTTAACCCAAACTGCGCGTAAATTATGTATATAACCCTCGCTATACTGGCCCTGTCGGCCGTATTTTTCGTCAACGGCCGTATCCGCTCCGACGTGGTGGCCCTATGTGCCCTGCTGCTGTTGGTGGTATTCGGGATCCTCACCCCGGCAGAGGCCCTCACCGGATTTTCCAATCCGATAGTCATCATGATGATAGGCCTGTTCGTAGTCGGAGGGGCCATCTTCCAAACCGGGCTGGCCAAACGCATCAGCGGAAAGATCCTCAAACTGGCCAAAGGGAACGAACTTCTTCTGTTCCTGCTCATCATGATCGTCACCGCCGCCATCGGCGCGTTCGTGAGCAACACAGGCACCGTCGCCCTGATGATCCCCATCGTGGTGAGTATCGCGATGTCTTCGGGCATGAACGCCTCCCGGTTGCTGATGCCGTTGGCTTTCGCCAGCAGTATGGGCGGTATGCTGACCCTGATCGGTACGCCCCCCAACTTGGTGATCCAGGACGTGATAACCAACGCGGGATACGAACCCCTCTCGTTCTTTTCTTTCGCACCCATCGGCGCTATCTGTATCGTGGTCGGTATCGTCGTGCTGATCCCGCTGAGCAAGCTGTTCCTTTCCAAAAAAGGCGGAGGCAACAAAAAGAAAAAAGGCGGAAAATCGCTCGAAGAACTTGCCAGCGAATACCAGCTGTCCAACAACCTGTTCCGGGTAAAAATAAGCCGCCATTCGTCCGCCGCCGGCAAAAGCGTGATCGACATGACCGTGCGCAGCCGTTACGGCCTCAACGTACTGGAGGTGCGGCGGGTAATGTCTTCCCAATCCCGCTTCCTGAAGTCCGTCAGCCAGAAACTGGCCGCCGATACTATCCTGCAGGACGGCGATATCGCCTATATAATGGGGGATTTTGGGAACGTGCGCCGCCTGGCCGACGATTTCGGCCTGGAAATGCTGGACACCCATACCCCGGAGGGCACGGGAACGGTGAACAGCCTCGATTTTTACGATATCGGTATCGCCGAGATCGTCATCATGCCTACTTCGAGCCTGATCAACCAGCCTATAAAAGACTCCGGGCTGCGGGATAATTACGACATGAACGTGCTGGGTATCCGCCGCGGTAACGAATACATCCTTTCCGGATTGAAAGACCGCAAGATCCATTCGGGCGACGTACTGTTGGTACAGGGCTCGTGGGACAATATTTCCCGCCTGTCGGACGCGCAGTCCGAATGGGTGGTAATGGGCCAGCCGCTGGACGAAGCCGCCAAAGTTACCTTGGACTACAAGGCCCCGCTGGCCGCCGCGATCATGCTGCTGATGATCGCCAGCATGGTATTCGACTTTATCCCGATTGCGCCCGTCACGGCGGTGATGATAGCGGCCGTGCTGATGGTTCTCACAGGATGTATCCGCAACGTGGAATCCGCCTATAAAACGATCAACTGGGAAAGCGTGGTGCTGATAGCCGCCATGCTTCCGGTCTCCCTGGCGCTGGAAAAGACCGGGGCCTCGGAAATGGTATCCGGATCGCTGGTCAACGGACTCGGCCAGTACGGCCCATTGGCGCTTTTGGCAGGTATTTACTTCACCACGTCCCTGATGACGATGTTCATCAGCAATACCGCCACAGCCGTCCTGTTGGCCCCTATCGCCCTGGCATCGGCCATTGAAATAGGCGTAAGCCCTTACCCTTTCCTTTTCGCGGTGAGCGTGGGAGCGAGCATGTGTTTCGCTTCGCCGTTCTCCACCCCGCCCAACGCCTTGGTGATGCCGGCAGGACAGTATACGTTCGCCGACTATATCAAA
Organism: uncultured Flavobacteriales bacterium; assembly: GCA_959608625.1. Classification (GTDB taxonomy): domain Bacteria; phylum Bacteroidota; class Bacteroidia; order Flavobacteriales; family UBA1820; genus Merdimorpha. Next base: position 32,970 of record CAUHQV010000017.1, on the reverse strand, counting down.
GTGGGGCTCCCTTTGCAGATCATCATGGGTATCGTCATGGTATTCGTACTGCCGCTCCTGTTCCCGTTCTGACACGGGGGCAGGCGGCCCGCAGAAAGGTTCCGGGCATTAAAATCTAACTATTTTTTAAGAGTAATTCCGCAATTATTCACTAACTTTGCGTGGGTCTTTTCGAGATACCCATAGACGAAGGAAATACAAATACAACATACATCGCATCATGGCAGATAGCAATATTAAATGCATAGGTGTGCTCACTTCGGGCGGAGATGCTCCGGGGATGAACGCCGCGATCCGCGCGGTAGCACGCACATGCGCCTCTTACGGCATAAAGTGCATAGGGATCGAACAGGGCTACAAGGGCCTGCTGGAAAAAGATTTCATCGAACTCGGCCCCCGCAGCGTGGGCAATATCATCAACAAGGGAGGTTCTTTCCTCCGCTCGGCCCGCTGCAAAGAGTTCAAGTTCGCGGAAGTACGCCAACAGGCCGCCCAGAACGCCAAAGACGCCGGAATAGACGCCCTGATTGTTGTCGGTGGCGACGGTTCGTTCACTGGCGCGCTGAAACTCCAACAGGAGACCGGACTCAAGGTAATGGGTATTCCCGGAACGATCGACAACGACATATACGGCTCTGACTATTCGATCGGTTTCGATACGGCCATCAATACCGCGATGGACGCCATCGACAAGATCCGCGACACCGCCGCCTCGCACGACCGCATCTTCTTTGTGGAAGTAATGGGACACGGTTCGGGTTACATAGCCGTCTACACCGGCATAGCTACCGGTGCGGAGCAGATCATCATGCCCCCCAAAAAGGACGAGAAGAACCACAGCATCATCCCCGACGGGGAGGAACTGTACGAAGATATCGTCAGGGAACTCCATGAAGCCGAAGGCCGCAAGAAAAGTTCCTCTATCATTATCGTGTCCGAGAACGGGCAGAATATCGGGGAACGGGTACGTATTATCACCGACGAGATGAAAAAACGGATGCCGGAAAAAGACATCAAGGAAACGACCCTGGGCCATATCCAGCGAGGAGGTTCGCCGACCACGGCAGACCGGGTGCTGGCCACCCGCCTGGGCGTAGCCGCCGTAGAAGGCCTCACGAAAGGCCTCGACGGGCAGGTAGCCGGGGTAAGGGACAACAAAGTGGCCTACACTCCCCTGCGGGACAACACGGTAGCCTACGACCTGAAGAACGATTTCGACGTGAAACGTACGCACGAAGTCATCGAAGAGTTCCGCCGGGTGGCCAATATTATGAACGCATAAGAATTTAAGAACCATAAAACATTTAAAATCATGGAAAAAGTAAGAATTGGTATCAACGGTTTCGGCCGTATCGGCCGTCTGGTATTCCGGGCTGCCATCAACCGTCCCAACGTACAGATCGTGGGCATCAATGACCTTATCGATCCCGAGTACATGGCCTACATGCTGAAGTACGACTCCGTACACGGCAAGTTCGACGGTACCGTCGAAGTAAAGGACGGCAACCTGATCGTAAACGGCGACGTGATCCGCGTAACGGCAGAACGTGATCCGGCAAACCTGAAATGGAACGAAGTGAAAGCCGAATACATCGTAGAGTCCACCGGTCTTTTCCTGACCAAAGAACTCGCCGGCAAGCACATCCAGGCTGGCGCCAAGAAAGTCGTTATGTCCGGCCCTTCGAAAGACGACACCCCCATGTTCGTTATGGGTGTGAACAACAAATCTTACAAGGCTTCCGAAGATATCGTTTCCAACGCTTCCTGCACGACCAACTGCCTGGCTCCGCTGGCTAAGATCATCAACGACAAGTTCGGTATCAAAGAAGGCCTTATGACCACCGTCCACGCTACCACCGCTACCCAGAAGACCGTTGACGGCCCTTCGATGAAGGACTGGCGCGGCGGCCGTTCGGCTATGTGCAACATCATCCCTTCCTCCACCGGCGCTGCTAAGGCCGTAGGCAAGGTGATCCCCGCACTGAACGGCAAACTGACCGGTATGTCCCTGCGCGTGCCGACCACCGACGTATCGGTTGTCGACCTGACTGCCGTTCTGGAAAAACCGACGACTTACGCCGAGATCTGCCAGGCCGTGAAAGACGCCGCTAACGGCGAAATGAAGGGCATCGTCAGCTACACGGAAGAAGAAGTCGTTTCCCAGGACTACGTTGGCGAAAAGTGCACTTGCAACTTCGATGCCAAAGCCGGTATCTCCCTGAACGACCACTTCGTGAAACTGGTCGCTTGGTACGACAACGAGATCGGTTACTCCAACAAGCTGGTCGACCTGATCGAGTACATGGCTACCGTAAAATAATACGGTTCCCGATAAACCCCAAAAACCGCGCCCGTTGGGCGCGGTTTTCTTTTTTATGCCTTCGAAATCGGGTTTTATAATCCTAAATCAAAAACATATACCTGCTCGAAATCCATGTCCTTATTGTAGCCGTAGACTTTGCCCTGGTAAGCCAATATCGCGTTCAGCATCTTGTCCGGATGGTACTTGCCTACCGGATTGCCGTTCCAATCGTACACGAGGATATTGCAATCCGTGATCTTCTTTTCCCGGCGCAGGGACTCCAGCACATAGAGGTATTTGCCATCCGAAGCTAATTGGACGTACACCGGAGCATCGGACAGATCCTTCTTTTTCAATTCTTCCGGCGGGGTGTCGTCCCCGACGACCGTATTTTTCAGGATGAATTTCCCCGTAGAAACGTCGTAAAACTCTATACGGCCCGTAATCGGATAAACGGCCGCGTAGAGCGTACCGTTGCCGATGATAGATGGAACATTCCGGTAAACGTCGAAAAACCCATACCTTTTTACGGTGTAGAGCTGATGGGCCACACTGACGGAATCGGTCCAGCCGTTATGCTCCAAGTCGTACAGAACCAGTTGCCCGGGCACATCGTGACGGAACTCCACTTGCAGGGAATCCGCCGGAGGCATTGTTTCCAATCGCTGTGAACGAGTATCTTTAGTAACCCGACTACCCACTACAAATCCCGTATCAGTAAGCGTGGCATACATCCCTAAAACATCGGGATTCCAAAAGAGCATCAGGGAATCCGCCTGTCGGGGGATTACTATATAAGAAGAACTATGCAGATCTTCCGGCCCGTTACCCGCCCGGATACCGGCGTAGAGGAATGTGAAATCGGGCAGGCGGTAGACATAGACGAGCGAATCGTTCGATCCGTCGTTCATAATAACGGCTTTGTCCCCCACGGCGCTCCAGTTGGCCGTATTGAAAAAGAAGCTGGGCTGAAAAATCTCGTGGACGGCGATGCTGTCTGCCCGGACTTCTACAGGTGTGTCGAAACTGCCGGCCGGTTTCTGTCCTGCGTTGCAAGCGGAAAAAAGGACTGCCGCAAATACAGCCAAAAACGGCAAGTTTTTCATGCTGAATACCAGTTATAAGTTAACAAGATAAAAGTAAGAAACAATTCTTGTCAAAAAAACACAGATTAGCTATTCTCAATTCGTCATGCCCGTGCTGGCCAAAATAAAAACATCCCGGCCTGATTTGCCGGGATGTTTTATTATTAGCAGATTTTACAGGCCCAGTTCGGGTTTCAAGAACGGCGCGGTATAGCCCTTGCCTTTTTTCACAACCTCTTTGGGAGTGCCTTCGGCGACGATGTATCCGCCTTCTTCACCCCCTTCCGGACCTATATCGATAATATGGTCGGCCAGTTTTACCACGTCCATATTGTGTTCGATCACCAGCACCGTATTTCCCTTGTCCACCAAAGAACCCAGAATATCCATCAGCACACGGATATCCTCGAAGTGCAGGCCCGTCGTAGGCTCGTCCAGGATATAAAACGTATTTCCCGTATCTTTTTTGGAAAGTTCGGTCGCGAGTTTGACCCGCTGCGCCTCCCCGCCGGACAACGTGGTACTCTGCTGGCCCAGCGTGAGATAACCCAAGCCCACATCCTTTAAGGTCTTTATCTTGCGGTAGATGGATGGTATAGGCTCGAAAAAGCCCGTCGCCTCTTCGATGCTCATATCCAGCACGTCGGAGATCGACTTTCCCTTGTAGCGTATCTCCAGCGTTTCCCGATTGTAGCGCTTCCCGTGACATACCGGACAGTGCACATGCACATCGGGCAGGAAATTCATCTCGATCGTTTTCAGGCCCGAACCCTGGCATTCCTCGCAGCGCCCGCCTTTGACGTTGAAAGAGAAACGGCCCGCTTTATAACCCCGGATACGCGCTTCGGGCACCTCGGCGAACATCGCGCGGATATCCGAGAACACTCCGGTATAGGTCGCCGGGTTGGAGCGCGGGGTACGGCCTATCGGCGACTGGTCGATGGCGATGACTTTGTCGATATTTTCCAGCCCCTCTATTTTATCGTACGCCAGCGGTTTTTTAAGCGCATTGAAAAAATGGGCGTTCAGGATCGGATAAAGGGTATCGTTCACCAAGGTCGATTTTCCGCTGCCCGACACGCCGGTCACGCAGATCATCTTTCCCAACGGAAAGTCTACCGTCACGTCTTTCAGGTTGTTGCCCTTCGCGCCTACCAAGCGCAACGACTTCCCGTTACCCGGACGCGGAGACTTCCGGCGGGGTATTTCCCGGATACCGTTGATATAATCCGCTGTCAGCGTTCGGGCGTTGCGCAGTTCGCCGGGCGTACCGTGCCATACTATTTTTCCGCCGTATAATCCGGCTGCAGGGCCGATATCGACGATATCGTCCGCCGCGAGGATCATGTCCTTGTCGTGCTCCACCACGATCACGGAATTGCCTGTATCGCGGAGTTTCTTCAGGGAATCGATCAGCCGATGGTTGTCGCGCTGGTGCAGGCCGATGGACGGTTCGTCCAGGATATAAAGTACCCCTACCAGTTGCGAGCCGATCTGGGTAGCCAGACGGATACGCTGCGATTCGCCGCCGGAAAGGGTTTTGGAGCCCCGGGCCAACGAAAGATATCCCAATCCTACGTCCAGCAGGAAACGGGTGCGGTCTTTGAGCTCCTTAAACACTTCCCCCGCAATGCTCTTCTGTTTGTCCGTCATCGAAGCGTAAGCCTCATCGTACCAGACGGGCAGTTTCGACAACGGCAGGGCTGCCACTTCGGCAATATTCTTTCCTCCGATGCGGAAAAGGAGCGATTCGGGGCGCAGGCGGGCACCGTGGCACGAAGGGCATTCCACTTCGTTCATAAACTCCCGCGCCCAGCGGGCCAGCGTTTTGCTTTCGGTATCCTCAGCCTGCTCGCGGATAAAAGCGGCTATCCCCTGGAAATCTATTTCGTAGTCGTGCGTCACCCCGGCATCGGACAGCTGCGAAAAACGGTCGCTGCCCCCGTTTAGGATCACGCGCATCGCTTCCTGAGGAATATCCTTCACCGGGGCATCGAGTTTGAAACCATACCTTTTGGCAATGGCATCTATCTGCTGGAATATCCAGGTGTTCTTGTACGTGCCCAACGGCGCGATAGCGCCCGCTTTTATGGACAGGCTATCGTCCGGTATGACCTTTTTGATGTCGATCAGCAACACTTCCCCCAGCCCTGCGCATTCGGGACAGGCCCCCTTGGGTGAATTGAACGAAAAGGTATTCGGCTCCGGAAGCGGGTAAGAGATGCCGGACTCCGCGCACATTAGGTGCCGCGAATAGTAGCGTATCTCCCCATTCACGAAATCCTCGACCATCATCGTGCCCTCCCCGTGGTACATGGCCGTGCGGACGGCCTCGGCCAAACGGCCCCCGTCCGACTCGGGAGACGAAAGGCGGTCTACCACGATCTCTATATCGTGTGTTTTATAGCGGTCTACCCGCATGCCCGAAGTCACGTCCACGATCTGCCCGTCCACCCGGGCCTTGAGGAATCCGGCCTTGAGGATACTTTCGAAAAGCTCCCGGTAATGTCCCTTCCGGGAACGCACCACAGGGGCGAGCACGATCATCTTGCGGCCCTGGTAGTCGCGTTTTATCAGCTCGCATATCTGTTCGTCGGTATGGCTGACCATCGGCTGGCCGCTCACCGGGGAATAAGCGTCGGCGGCCCGCGCGTAGAGCAGGCGCAGGAAATCGTATATCTCGGTCACCGTCCCGACGGTGGAACGGGGATTACCCGAAGTGGTCTTCTGTTCGATGGAAATGACCGGGGAAAGCCCGTCTATCTTGTCCACGTCGGGACGCTCCATCGACCCGATGAACTGGCGGGCATAGGCGGAAAAAGTCTCCATATAGCGCCGCTGCCCTTCGGCATATATCGTATCGAAAGCCAAGGACGATTTTCCCGACCCGGAAAGACCCGTCACCACCACCAGGCGGTTGCGGGGAATGGACAGGTCGACGTTCTTCAGGTTGTGCTCCCGGGCGCCGTATATATCTATTGTTTCTTCTTCTTTCTCTTTCATGGTCTTTGCGGTAAATGCAGTCTGTAAAGATACGAAAAAACAGCCGGACGGCCATCTATCGGCAATCGCCAACCTTCCCCCTTAACGCAAGCCGCGCGGGGAAGCCTGTACAGGCAAACAAGAAAAGGGTAAAATATCCCGAAGCGGCCGGGAAAACGATCCGGCTACTTTTCAGGCAGGTCGGACAGGATAAGTACCGAAGGCCCCCGTACAGTGTATTTCTGCGCGTCCGTCAGGCGCGTCATCCGAAAACTGTCTTGTACCGGGATCGACGTATCGGCCACCAGGCGCCAACTGCCGCGGAACGGGGCCGGGAGTTCGAAAGGAATGTCTTTCCAATACATATTGAAGGCCACATACAGGTGCTCGCCCTTCTCCGGGTGAACCAATTCCATGGCCAGAGTATGCGAATAGGGCGTCCAGTCGGCATTATTCAACCGCGGGCCGTGCCAAAGCAGGAAAGGTTTCTTGTCGTCGTGGCCCACTTTTATCAGCCGGTGGAGTTCGTACAGGGAAAGCCCCTGCACATAAGCGATCAATTGGCGGACGAACTCCAGGGTATCGGCATGCCGGTCGAGGTCGTCCCAATCGAACCACGAAATGGGATTGTCCTGGCAATAGGCATTGTTGTTGCCCTGCTGGGTGCGTCGCACTTCGTCGCCCATCCCGATCATCGGCGTGCCCTGGGTAAAGAGGAGTACCGCAAAGAAATTGAGTACTTGCCGCTCCCGGATCGCTTCTATCGCCGGGTCGTCGGTTGGCCCTTCTATGCCGTAATTGGCGCTGAAATTCTCGTTCATGCCATCGCGGTTGTCCTCGCCGTTGGCCATATTGTGCTTGTGGGCATAGGTCACCAGATCGTTCAGGGTAAACCCATCATGGCAACTCACGAAATGGATGCTCTGGTTGATGTCCCGCGTGGCGTTGATATAAATATCCGGCGACCCGATCACCCGGGCAGCCAGTTTGGGCACCATCCCGTCGTCTCCCCGCACGAAACGGCGGATATCGTCCCGGTAAGCCCCATTCCATTCCGCCCATCGGTTATCTTTGCCGCGCCCGGCAAAAAAACCCAACTGATAAAGCCCCGCCGCATCCCAGGCCTCGGCGATCAGTTTTGTCTCGGCCAGTACCGGATCCACCTCGATCGAACCCAATGCCGGCGAATCTACCAGCACATCCCCTTCCGGCCCGCGGGTAAGGATCGCCGCCAGGTCGAAACGGAATCCGTCCACATGCATCTGGTCCACCCAGTAACGCAGCGATTCGCGCACCACCCGGCGCAGGATAGCATCGTTGGTGTTCACCGTATTGCCGCAGCCCGTATAGTCGGCATAGCTGCAACGGTCGCCCCCCATGATATAATACACGGCCGCCGCCTGCCCTTTGAAATTGAGCCAGGGGCCCACCGCCCCCGATTCGGCCGTATGGTTGTACACCACATCCAGGATAACTTCCATGCCTTCCCGGTGGAAAGACTTGACCATATCCTTGAATTCGCGCACCGTTTGCAGCGGATCGTCGGTCGTGCCGTAAGCCCAATGGGGAGCGAAAAAATTGACAGGGGAATACCCCCAATAGTTTTCCAGGCCTCCCGGGGCATCCTGGGGATCGAAAGCGAATACGGGCATCAGTTCCACCGTAGTCACCCCGAGTTTTTTCAGGTAGGGGATCTTCTGCACGATAGCGGCGAACGTACCCGGCCGCACCCCGGAAACACCCGACGTAGGGCTGGCGGTAAACCCTTTCACGTGCATCTCGTAAATGACCGAGCGGGCCAGCGGGATACGGGGATGGGTATCCCCCTGCCAATCGTAGCCCCCGTCGGCCACTACGACGCTCTTTATAGCGGTGGAAATATTGTCATTGCCGTACCGGGAAGCCTCCGCCCGGCTGTAGTTTTTTCCGTAAAGGCCCCGCGCGAACGGGTCGGACAGGAGTTTGGAACTGTCGAAGTACAACCCCTCGGCAGGCTGGTATTCGCCGTATACCCGGTAGCCGTAATAAAGCCCTTCACTTGCCCCATGGACGAACACATGCCAGTAATGGTACGAGCGGTGCTCCGTCTTAGTCAAGCGGATGACCTGGCAAGGCGTTACATCCTCGGGCCCGGTAAAAAGCAGGAGTTCCACCGCAGAGGCTTTGCGGGAATAGAGGGAAAAATTGACCCCGCCATCCATCACGGTAGCGCCCAACGGGGCCGCCAATCCCCGGGATATTTTATAGGGGCCGCCTGCGGCATGGGGAAGCATTTGTTCGGTCATATCGTTATCGTTTTCAGGGTTTGAACGCCTGGTTATACATGGTCGGCAGCATGGTACGAGGAACGCACCAGCGGGCCGCTCTGCACAAAACGGAAGCCCATCCGCAGGGCCTCCTCCTTGTACCGGGCGAACGTTTCCGGGGTAACGTATTCCCGTACCGGCAAATGGTTGCGCGTAGGCTGCAGGTACTGGCCGATGGTGACGATATCGACGCCTACGCTACGCATATCGGACAGCGTGGCCAATATCTCCTGTTCCGTCTCCCCCAGCCCGAGCATGATCCCGGATTTGGTGCGGGGGGCGCCCATCTCTTTCATCAGGCGAAGTACGTCGAGGCTTCGGCGGTAGCGCGCCTGCACACGCACTTCGGAAGTAAGCCTTTCCACCGTTTCGATATTGTGGGAGATAACTTCCGGAGCGGCCTCCACCACCGTACGAATATCCTCCGCCCGGCCTTTGAAATCCGGGACGAGGGTCTCCAGGGTCGTATCGGGTGAAACTTCCCGCACGGCACGCACGACCCGCGCCCAAAACGAAGCCCCTCCATCCGGCAGGTCGTCCCGGTCCACGGAGGTGACCACCGCATGCCGCAGGTTCATTTCTTTCACCGCTCGGGCTACCCGCACCGGCTCTTCTTCATCCGGGGGAAGCGGACGACCGGTCTTCACCGCGCAAAAGCGGCAGGAACGGGTGCAGATATCGCCCAGTATCATGAACGTAGCCGTCCCGGCGCGCCAGCATTCGCCCAGGTTGGGGCACGAACCGCTGCGGCAGATAGTATGAAGACTTCCGCGTTCCAGGGTCCCGCTCACCCCGCCGTAGTGCTCTCCGCCGCCCAAGCGGACTTTGAGCCATTCCGGCTTACGCAAACGTTTTTCTTTTCCTCCGTCCTTGTCCATCGTCAATCCAATCTCATTCCAGCCCTTTGAGCAGCAAACGTCGGCCCCGCATCAGGATGACCTTCACGTTGGAAGGCGTTATGTTCATTTTTTCCGATATCTCGGCCACGGACAGGTCGTCCATATACCGCAAGCGCATCACCTGGCGGTATGCCGGGCGCAGGTATTCCATGGCAGCCGCCACATTTTCCAAAGCCTGCGAATGGATCATCTCGGATTCCGGCGTATCGTAGGCTACGGCATCTAGACTGGCCGCTTCCATATCCTCGGACAGCATTTTGCGGGAGAACAGGGAAAAAAGAGGGGCGTTGCGGCGGATAAAATCCACGTAATTGTTCTTGGCGATATTGATGAGCCAGGTCTTGAACCGGTAATTCTCGTCGTAAGTATCCAGTTTCTCAAAAGCCTTGGAAAACGTCTCGATACACAGGTCTTCGGTATCCTCCGGGCACAGCCTTTTAGCTGCCAGGAAGGTGTAGATATCCTGCCAATACATGGTCAGCAGAGCATTAAATGCCGCCTGCGAGCCTTCCAGTGCTTCCCGTACCAGTTGTTTATCCTTGTCTATTTCCATCCTTTAGGCAGCAGCGCCGAGGCCACCGTCAGTCTTACCATATCCCAGGGCAAAAGCACCACATCGAGCATTATTCCCAGCGCCAGCCACCGCGGGTACACGAACCTCCGGGCGCAGACCCAACCCGTGACCCAGGACAGCAACACCGGCACAGCCAGGGCAGCCCAGTATTCCCAGCGGGGCCAGAAAAACACACCGCAGGCCGCCGCCGCTACAAGGAACAAGACCTTTAAAAAGGGGGCTGTAAGAGCTTTTATCCGGGCGGAAGGAAGGTAATGCCGGAAAGCGGCATAACGGGCCACGTCGCGTTCACGGCGTTCGGCTGGGGTGGATACCGAATTGTCGGTCACCAGTGCGTCCCGGGAACACACAATGGCCGTATTTTTCCCCGTAGCGCAATCCTGGAGCAGGAAATCGGCTTCCCCGGCAGGCACCCGCATATCCTTCATGTAGCCGTTGCGGGCCAGGAAGGTCGATTTGCGGAACCCAAAATTGGACGGTCGGGCACTGAATGGCATCCCGGCTCCGGCCCACGCCATATAATCGGCCATCCGGCAGAATTCGGAGGCGGTATAGAGACCTCCTTTATTTCCGGCAGCCGTACACCCGATCAGGAACTCTTTGCGGTCGCCCTCGAAAGCCTGGGCCATCGCCTCCAGCCAACGTTCACCGGCCGGAACAGCCGTATTATCGAGCAGGACAATGCGGTCGTATTTTGCGGCCTTCACCCCCATGGCAATGGCAAATTTCCGCCCCGCCCACGGATACGTGGTATCAAGGGGAATAGTCGCCATGTGCAGCACGGTGGGATAATTCCGCTGGACGGATTTGATGAATATCTCGGTATTGTCGAACGAACGGTCGTTGACCACCACGATCTCGAATTTCAAGTGTTTCTGGGCCAACAGGGAGGGGATCAGCGCCCGCAGGTTTTCCAACCCGTTGCGGCTGACCACCACCACGGATATCCCCTCGGCATCTTCCTGCACATTACGGGTAGGTTTTTTCCCCCGCGAAGCCAGCAGTACCAACAGGTAATAAGCCGCCAGAAGGCCGGCCGAACACAGGAAAATAATAAACAGTATTCCTTCCATTTGCGGAATGTTTTTTTAAGGTCTGAGATCCTCTATCATTTTATTATCAACCACATTTACTTCGGGGCTTATCTCCACCCCGAATTTTTGCGCTACATCGGCACAGATATCGTCGCACAGCCGGAGTATTTCACCCCCCGCAGCCTGTCCGTAATTCACCAACACCAGGGCCTGGTCGCGGTGCACGCCTGCATCGCCGCGGCGGTATCCTTTCCAGCCGGCGCGTTCTATCATCCACGCGGCCGGGATCTTTTTATAATGCCCGTCCGAAATGTTTTCCGGGTCGAACGACGGAATATTCGGATACTCTGCCGACAATTTTTCGAACACAGCCTTCGAGACGACCGGGTTCTTGAAAAAACTGCCGCTGTTCCCAATTTTAGTCGGGTCCGGGAGTTTTGCCTTCCGGATATCCGTCACTACCGAGACTACGTCGGCCAGGGACGGAACGGTAATCCCGCGGGACTCCAGTTCCCGGCGGATATTACCGTAGTCCAGCTTCAGAGTATATTTTGCCGGATCATGCAGGCGGAACGTGACCGACAGGATCACATAACGGCCCCGGTATTCGTGTTTGAACACCGATTCCCGGTATCCGAAACGGCATTCGAAGGCAGGGATCGTCCGCGTTTCCAAAGTCCGTATGTCGAGCGCCTCCACGCTCTCTATCGCATCCTTTGCCTCGGCGCCGTATGCACCGATATTCTGCACCGGGGAAGACCCTACCCGCCCGGGGATAAAAGCCAGGTTTTCGATCCCGGCCAGATTGTGCCCGACAGTCCACTGCACGAAACCGTGCCAATTCTCCCCGGCCGCCGCACGTACCAAAGTATCCGAGCCGTCCTTCCCGGCAATCTCGATCCCAGGGATATCCATATGCAGCACTACCGCATCGAGGTCTTCGGTGATGAGCATATTGCTCCCCCCCGAAAGAACGAGCAGAGGCATTTCCTTTTCCCGGGCGAAAAGCACCGCCTGTTCGACCTCATCCACGTTGTGAACAGAAATAAAATACCGGGCGCGGGCATCCATCCCGAACGTATTATAGGGCTTAAGAGATATATTTTCCTGTATCTTCATCTTCTGCAATATCGGCATTTTATTCAGCAATCCGGCAGGCTGACCGGTATTTCGGCCGCCAAGCCGCCCCGGGCTGTTTCCTTGTACTTAAAATCCATGTCCTTGGCTGTCTCCCACATCGTCTTTATCACCTTGTCCAACGATACGACCGCCACATCGGGGTCGTTGTTGATGGCCCAGTTGGCCGCCGTGATGGCTTTGATCGCGCCCATCGAATTGCGCTCGATGCACGGCACCTGCACGAGCCCCGCCACCGGATCGCACGTGAGGCCCAGATGGTGTTCCATCGTGATCTCGGCCGCCGTAAGACACTGGGAGGGCTGGGCACCCATCACGTGGCACAAGGCCGCAGCCGCCATGGCGGACGATACGCCGATCTCGGCCTGGCATCCCCCCTGTGCGGCGGATATAGTGGCTTCTTTCTTAAAAATACTGCCTATCTCCCCGGCCACCAGCAGGAATTCGACGATCTCGTCGTCGCCTGCCTTGGGATTGACGAATGTCAGGTAATACAACAGCACCGCCGGGATCACGCCCGAAGAACCGTTGGTCGGGGCCGTGACGATGCGCCCGAGCGAGGCGTTGACCTCGTTCACGGCGATGGCGAATGTGCTCACCCACGTAAAGATGCTCTGCGAATCGGCCCGCACCCGACGCAGCTGCCGAGCCCAATCCTTGTAACCGTCGTAGATCAGGTAGGGCTTTATCCGGTCGTATACATAGGCGGCGCGGCGTTTTACGCGCAACCCTCCGGGCAGTTCGCCCAGCGTATGACAGCCTTCGTACACGCTGCGGAGCATCACATCCCAGATGGCCAGCAGTTTCCGGCGCACCTGGGCTTCGGAGGCCAGCGCTTTTTCATTTTCCAGCACGATATCGGCGATGGAACATTTGTTGTCCACCGCGTATTCCAACAACTGCGAAGCGCGTTGGATGGGGTACGGAAATTTTTTTCCGGCGGCTACCACGGCCGCGCGTTCCCCTTCGCGGACGATGAAGCCTCCGCCGATGGAATAATACACACGCTCTTCCAGCAGTTTGCCCTCGGCGTCGAATGCCGAAAAGCGCATCCCGTTGGAATGGAAAGGCAGGAATTCCGGCTGGAAGCGAATGTCCTTCGCGGGACAAAACGGTATTTCCCGGATTCCGGAGAGTTTCAGGCGGCTCTGTAGAGTAATGGCCGCGACCGTCGGACGGATGCTGTCCACCGGAACGGTCTGCGGCTCGGCGCCCGTAAGACCCATCATCACCGCAATGTCCGTATAATGCCCCCGGCCTGTGAGCGAAAGGGAGCCGTACAGGTCGACCCGGAGGGATTCCACCCGGTCGAACAGGTGCTTGCGCTTCAGGCTGTCCACAAACCGGAGCGCGGCTTTCCACGGCCCCAGGGTGTGCGAGCTGGATGGCCCCACGCCTATCTTGAGGATATCGAATACGCTGATCTGTTCCATGTATTTTTTATTTCTATTTTACCATACAGGGCGGCCATTGTCCCTTTTTGTCCCGCCGGGGTCACCGGACCAACGCCTGCCATAGCGGCTCGTCCTCGGGATACGGGGCAGTGACCGTCACCGTCTCCCCTTTCACCGGATGGACGAATTCCACGCGCCGGGCGTGCAGGCCGATACCGCCGTTCCGGTTGGAGCGCGGCGCTCCGTATTTCAAGTCGCCTTTGACCGGCAGTCCGATATGTGCCAGCTGGCACCGGATCTGGTGATGGCGTCCCGTTTCTATTTCCACCTCGAGCAGCATGTATCGTTCTCCCCGGGACAGCACCCGGTAATGCGTAATGGCCTCCTTGGCGTTCTCCCGTCCGGGCGTATTGTAGGCCCTCGACAGGTTCTTATCGCCGTCGTGCACCAGATAATGCCGCAAAGTGCCTTCATCCGGAATATCTTTCAGCGGCACGATGGCATGGTATACTTTGCGCACCTGCCCTTCGCGGAACATCTCCGACAGGCGCGAAAGAGCCTTGGAGGTCTTGGCGAAAAGCACTACGCCGCTTGTCGGACGGTCTATCCGGTGGGGCAGTCCGCAAAATACGTTGCCCGGCTTTTGATATTTCTCGCGGATATACTCCCGCACCGTTTCCACCAACGGTACATCGCCCGTTTTATCGCCCTGGACAATGTCGCCCGGGCGCTTGGAAACGGCCAACAGATGGTTGTCCTCATACAAGACCTGTATGTTGTCTTTCGTGGTATGCATACGGCTGGGTTAAAGTTCGGAAAAATATTTCTTCCTTTTGATGAAATGGCTGAATACAATGCTGGTATCGTGAAAATAACGGCGGGTTTTCAGGGGTGTCAACCGGCGTTTGCGCCACATCCGGGCAAAACCGCCGTAAAACGCGAAATGAGCCCGCACCAGGGCCCAGGTATGCCGGGGCCTTTTTTCCGCCATAAAACGCATGCCCTGCACCCCGTCCAATACCATGCGGCACAGCACCACATAGGGAATACGATAGGCCGGAAGATTTTTCACCAAGGTGAAAAGGCTGTTGCGGAAATTGAGGTAAGTCTTGCGCGCATCGTATTTCTGAAGGGTCGCCCCTCCTACGTGGTATACCACGGAACCGGCGATATAGCGTATCCGGCCTCCGGTATTGAGTATGCGCCAGCAGAGGTCTATCTCCTCCAGGTGGGCAAAGAAATCGTCGTCGAAACCGCCGAGTGTTTCAAATGCCTCCCGCCGCACGAACAGGCAGGCGCCGGTAGCCCAGAAAATATCGCTGTTCTGCGCATACTGCCCCTTGTCCGGTTCTATCACGGTAAAAATACGGCCCCGGCAATACGGATAGCCCAGTTTGTCGATGAATCCGCCCGCCGCCCCGGCGTATTCGAACATCGTTTTGTCCTTATAGTCCAACAGGCGGGGCTGGGCAGCCGTTACGCCGGGATCGGATTCGAATTCCGTCACCACGGGATCCAGCCAGCCTTCCGTCACTTCGATATCGGAGTTCACCAAGGCGAAAATATCCTCCCGGAGGCCTTTGAGTGCGACGTTGTATCCTTTTGCAAAACCGTAGTTCTCGGTATTGCGGATAATACCCACATCCGGGTAATTCTTTTGAAGCCATTCGACGGAATCGTCCGTCGAAGCATTATCGGCCACGTATATTTTTGCCTGCGGGTGATTGCAGCGCACCAGTGAAGGCAGGAATTTTTCCAACAGGGCTCTTCCGTTCCAGTTGAGCACCACTACGGCTATGCTCAGCGGCCTACTTTCTTTCTCCATCTTCTTTCTTTTGATCGGCCTCGCTCCCAACAGCCTCCCGCGGCCCGGCGGTATCCGGCCGGGGGCAGTATTTCCAGCGCCGGTGGGACCATAGCCAGTCTTCCGGCCTGTGCCTTATCTGCTGTTCCAACAGGGTGAAGAAACGGTCTATGATATCATACGGTTTTACATCCTCCCCGGGAGTATATATCCGGGTCGCCCGCACGGTATAACGGCCCCGGGCCACGCGCTGCATATCGAGAAATATCACGTCGTATTTCAAAGCGACAGCCAACTGGTGCGCCCCGATATGCACCGGGGTCTCGATGCCGAAGAACTTCACCCAGTGTTTTATCAGGTGGCGCGCCGGGCTTTGGTCGGCCACGAACGCGATCATCGCGCTGCCGTCGTTTTTCATCCGGGAAAGGCCCAGCAAAGCATGCTTGGCCTGCATGGCCTCCATCCCGAACCGCTCGCGGGCATGGAGGGCCGAATCGTTGACGAATTCGTTCTCTATCCGCTGGTAAAGGGCGACGGCCCTGATCTGCGGGTAGAGGAGCTTGGTAAACATCAGCCATTCCCAGTTGGCGTAATGGCCGAATATCATGATATGGTTGTGTCCGGAAGCGAGCATTCGTTCGAATTCCTCCGGGTTTTCGTACCGGATTCTCTTCACGGCCTCCTCGGGGGAAAGGGTAAACATCTTCAGGGATTCCAGCATCGTATCGGCGAATCCCCGGTAAAAACGGCGCCCCACCCGCCGGCGCCAGGAGGGAGATTCGTCGGGAAAACAAAGCCGGAGATTGTCCATCACGACCTTGCGGCGGTAACGGATCACAAAGAAAAGGATCCACCCCGCCACGTCGGATAAAAAATATATAAACCAAAAAGGCATGCGCGAAACGCCTTTAAGCAGGTAATACCCGATTTTGGAAAGCCTCATTTTTCTAGTGCGTATCAGCGACAAATTTAGTAAAATTACCCGAGAGGCGGAAACAATAACACGTCTGTGTGCCGTTATTTCCGGCCCGGGATCTGCAAAGGCGCAAAATACCCCGCCGGATGCACGGGAAGTCGCGAAAGATTCGCGATATTTTGATAATACAGGATGCGCCTCGGCATAAAAATCAAGCTCGCTTGATTTTCTACGCTTGGCTTTCACTATATTTGCCGAAAATTACATCCCGAGGATATGGCCCTGAGCCCCCGCATAAAAAAACTGCTGTCTTTCTCGATCAAGTTCGTGCTGTTGCCCCTTATCGCGCTCTCACTGTTGTATTTCGCTTTTTCGGGACTCGATCTGCGGAGCATCTGGCAGGCCATCAAAGGGGCCAATTATTTCTACGTGGCCCTTTCGTTCCTCACCGGGTATACCGCTTTCGTGCTGATCGGCCTGCGCTGGCTCATTCCCCTGGAAGCGCTGGGCTACAAGCACGTATCCAAGGTCAATTCGATAAACGCCGTCACGATCACCTACATCACCAACCTGGTCATCCCCCGCGCCGGGGAGATCGCCCGGTGTACAGCCCTGAACCAGGCGGAAGGCCTTCCGGTGAGCAAACTCCTGGGTACGGTCATCATGGAGCGCGCGATCGACGTGATCATGCTCGGGCTGAGCATCCTGTTGACCATTTTCCTGCAATACGACAACATCGAGCATTTCTTTTACGAACTGCTCACCGCCCGCTCGGACGCTTCCGCCGAAGCGCCACCTGCGATAGACTACAAATATATCATCCTAGGCACACTGGCCGGCCTGTTCCTGCTGTTCTACTTGCTCCGTAAAAAACTGCGTCATACCGCACTTTATCAGAAAGCCGCGGAATTTCTTTCGGGCATCTTCGTGGGGATCAAAAGTATCACCCGCCTGCCCCACAAATGGATGTTCATCCTCTACACGGTACTCGTCTGGCTGATGTACTACCTGATGATCTTCTTTATGAGCTACGCTTTCAAAGAGACGACCGTCCTTTCCGCCGCCAATATCCTCTACCTGATGACCGTCGGCGGGCTGGCCCAGCTCGTTCCCGTACAGGGGGGTATCGGCGCTTACCACACAGCCATGAAGATCGGTATTCCCATTCTGGGTATCGCGGCCCTTACACCCAACATCGCCATGGCTTTCGCTACGCTGAACCACGCTACACAGACCATCATGCAGATCGTTACGGGCGGGATCGCCTTTTTTCTGATCAGCCGGGCCAAAGTGCGCAGGATGGAAGCCAAAGAGGAATCCGGGAAATAACCCTGCGTTTATCGTATTTTTAAAATGATTTAAACTTTATTTTCCGGCATTGCTTGCCGTTTTTTGCGCTTTTGCCCTACCTTTGTATTTCCGTTAAAACGAAAAAACACCCGAAATGGACTTAAAGCAATACCTCGATTCCACCTATCTGGAAACGCCCGCCCTGGCAGGCATCTCTTTCGAAGAATACAAAAAGAAAGCCGAGAAATACATTCAGGAAGCTATCGACGAACACTTCAAGCTCATCATGATCCGGCCGGATATGGTCGCCACTGCCCGGGGAATGATAGACGCTCAGGGATCGGAAGTGCTGGTAGGTACGGTGATCGGTTTTCCGGAAGGGACGTATTCCACCGAGGAAAAACTCACTGAAGCCCGCAAAGCCATCGCCGACGGGGCGGACGAACTCGACTTCGTAGTGGATTACCCCATGTACAAGCGCGGGAAAGTCGAATCCGTCGCCGAACAGGTGCGCATATGCACCGAATTGACCCTCGAGGCCGGCAAGACCGCCAAATGGATCCTGGAAACCGCCGCCCTGCGCGACGACGAGATAGAGGGCCTGTCGGAACTCATCCGTGACGTCGTATTGGATAATTTCGGCGAATCCGCCGCTCCGCGCGTATTCCTGAAGACCTCTACCGGGTTTTTCAAGACCGAAGGCGGAAAGCCGGCCGGTGCGACCCTCGAAGGGGTGCGCATCATGGCCCGCGCAGGCGCCCCCCTCCCGGTAAAAGCGGCCGGAGGCGTACGCGACGCCGCAGCCGCCGAAGAGATGATAAAAGCCGGGGTAACGCGTATCGGCACTTCCTCGGCCAAGAAACTGGCCGACGGACAAAACTCCGCCGCCGGATACTGAGAAAAAATACGGACCGCGAAAAGCCATAAAAAAGAAATGACATCCAGAGGGCAGAAGATCCTGCTTACCATGATAAACGCCTCCCTGAAAGCGGGAGCGGAAATCCTTAAAGTAAAATCGGGCGAATTTTCCATCCGGGAAAAAGAAGACAATTCCCCGGTGACCGACGCGGACTATGCCGCCCAAAACACGATCGCAGGCATGCTGTCCCCATTGGGGATACCGATGATCAGCGAGGAAAGTTCGGCCGAGGACTATCCGCTGCGCAAGGACTGGCGCGAAGTGTTCATCATCGACCCGTTGGACGGCACCAAGGAATTCATCCACGGCTCGCCCCAGTACGGGGTCAATATCGCCCTGGTACGCGACGGTGCCCCGGTAGCCGGGGTCATTTTCCTGCCGGAGAACAACCGGTTGTATTTCGGCAGCGAAGAGTTCCCCGTGGTGTGCGCCACGTGCACCCCACAGGACGGGTTTTCCTCACTGGAAGAGATAAAATACAAAAGCCTTCCTTTAGGGGATACACCCGATCATTACATCCTTTTGGTCAGCAAATCCCGCAAGACGGCGGAAATGGAAAAATACCTCGAGGATTTCCGGCGGGACAATCCGCAGGCCGAAATCCTGCCGATGGCCAGTTGTGTGAAATACTGTACCATCGCCGAAGGCCGCGCAAACCAATACACCCGCTACGGCAGCGTGATGGAGTGGGATACGGCTGCAGGCGACGCATTGCTGCGCAGCCAAGGGCTTCCGCTGCGTTACATCGCTTCCGGGAAACCGTTGGTGTACAACAAAGAAGTGCTGTACAGTTCGGATTTTACGGTAAAAAGGCCCGGGAAATAATTCTTTGTAATAATATACTCTTATAACTTATTCTCTGTTGCGCCCATGAAATGGCAGCTCTGCATATAACGCCCATCGGGCCGGCTCTCTAAACGATTCGCCGGTATTCCGCATTCTTTTTGCGGAAGCAGAGTTTATTCCCTTTTTTCCAACCGAATCCTGCCGGCATCCCGCCGGAGGGACAGCCATTTCATAGAAACAAACCATGAATTTTACATACAAAAAGATATTCGCCATCAACCTTCCCGTGATGGCGAGCATGCTCATGGAGCAGCTGGTAAACCTCACCGATACCTTGTTCCTGGGTCGTGTCGGGGAGACGGAACTGGGCGCCGCCGCCCTGGGAAGCATGTACTACGCCTCGGTATATATGCTGGGGCTCGGCTTTAGCCTGGGTGTACAAGTCGCCGTTGCACAAAAGAACGGAAAAGGCGACCACGAAGGCACCGGAAAAGCTTTCGGACAGGGATTTCTTTTTTTATCCGTTTTGGCAATAGCCGTATTTACCCTTTCCCAGCTCTTTTCCCCGGAAATCCTCAGGCACCTCATCCGTTCCGATGAGGTCTACGAGGCGGCCGTACGATACGTGCATTGGCGGGATTACAGTTTCCTTTCGGCTTTTCCCCTGCTGGCCATCCGCGCGCTGCTGATAGGCGCCACCCGCACGAAAGCTCTGGCGGCCAACTCTCTGCTGCTGGTCGGTTCCAACGTTTTGCTGAATTACCTGCTGATATTCGGCCGCGGCGGATTCCCGCCGCTGGGCATTTCCGGCGCGGCCCTCGCCTCCTCCCTGGCGGAACTCATCGCCCTGGCGCATTTGGCCTACGTCGTTCGGAAAGATTTTGGAAGGGCTTCTTTCTCCCTGGACATCCCCACAATGGAAAACCTTTTCAAACTCTCTTTCTGGACAATGGCCCGCTCATTCTTCTGCGTAGCCCCCTGGCTTTTGTTCTTTATCGCGATAGAGCACCTGGGAGAAAGGCAACTGGCTGCGGCCAACGTCGTGCGGAGCATCTCGATGATATTTTTCGTCATCGTGAATTCGCTGGCCATCACCGGTATATCGCTGGTAGGAAACCTCCTGGGGGCCGGGCAATCCCGGGATATATTTCGCACGTTACGGAAGGTCATCCTGCTGGGCTACGCTACAGGCCTGCCGCTCCTCATGCTGGCGTTGCTTTTCCCGGCATCCGCACTCGGGCTGTTCACCGGCGATGCCGCCATCGTGCGGACGGCACTGCCGCCTTTTTTGGTCATGCTGTCCACTTACATCCTGTCCGTACCGGCCTATACGTTCTGTAATGCGGTGATCGGCACAGGAAGAACGAAGACAGCCTTCGGGTTCCAGATGATTACCATCGGAGCGTACCTGGCCTATCTGGGTTTCCTTTCACAGACAAAAGTCCCCTTGGCCGTATTCTGGACGGCCGAACAGTTGTACGTGGCGATGCTTTGGATGCTGTCGGCCGCGTACCTGAAACGATATAGGAAAAGAGATGGCGGAACGGTCAGCTCCCCAGGTTCTTGATGAACAGGGCGGCGTTGCCGGAAAGTTCCCCGCGAAGGGACACCTGGTAGAATTTGCGTTTGAGTTCCAGGCCTTTGATGGAGATCACCTCCAGGTCGTGGAGGTCGCTTTCGCGTTTGAGGGCCTGTTTGGAAATAAAAGCGATACAGTCCGTATGGCGTACGAAGGCCTTGATACTCTCCGTGCTGCCCAGCTTGATGATGACATTCAGGTTGCTGTCCAGACGGATATGCCCCTCTTTCAAAAGCTTTTCCCGGATAATATCGAGCGTACCCGACCCATCCTCGCGCATCACCAGCGGGAGTTCCTTGATGTCCTCCAACGCGTATTTTTTAGTGGTGTAGAGGCCCTCTTTGCGGGTGATGGGCACCAGTTCGTCGTCCATATACTCGGAGTAATGGAGCAGATGGTTGCTCGGCAAACCCTCCACGAAAGCGAGGTCTATCTCCTTGTTCAGGATCGCCTGTTCGATCTGCTCGGTATTGCCGCTTATCAAGCTCACCTTGATGGCCGGGTAATAATTGTAGAACCGCGCCATCACCTCGGGCAGCACGTACTGCGCGATGGAAGTCGAGGCTCCCAGGCGGAGTTCCCCCTTATGTTCCTCCTTCAGGCTGGATATCCGGTAGTCTATCTCCCGGTATATCTCGTCGATGTTCTTGGCCTGCTCGTACAGGATCTTGCCGGCCTCGGTGAGCAGGATGCTGCTCCCCCGCCGCTCGAACAGCGTGATCCCGTAGATGCGTTCCAGTTCCTGGATATGCTTCGATACGGCCGGCTGCGTGATATTGTGCTTGTGAGCCGCTTTTGTAAAGCTTTTTTCCGAAGCTACGGTGTAAAATACCTTGAGTCTGAAATCCAGCATGCCAAAAGAATATTAGTTGTCCAACACGTCGTCTTTGTAGATATCCCCTATCAGGGAGGCGTATTTTTCCGTCAGGCGACGGCGTTTGATCTTCAGCGTGGGCGTGAGTTCCCCGCCTTCGGTAGTCCACTGGTCGGCCACCAGGCGGAAATGCCGGAGCTTTTCCCAATTGCCAAGGCCCTTGTTCACCTCGTTCACCAGCCCTTTGTAGAGGTCTTTTACCCGCGGATCGGCAATGACGGTCTCCATATCTTCACAGGAGATACCCTGGTTGGCACACCACGCACGGAGTTCTTCGAAATCCGGTTCGATGACCACCGAAGGGTGTTCCTTGCCGTTGCCCACCACCATAGCCTGGTCGATATACCGGGATTGCATCAGAGCATTCTCTATCGGCTGCGGGGTGATGTATTTCCCGCCGGAAGTCTTGAACATTTCCTTTTTCCGGTCGGTAATATACAGGAACCCTTCTTCCAGGTGGCCTATATCCCCGGTATGCAGGTAGCCGTCCGCGTCGAACGCCTGGCCTGTCATCTCCGGGTCTTTGTAATACCCCGCCATCACACTCGGCCCTTTGACCATGATCTCCCCGTCGTCCGCGATCTTCACGTCCAGGTTGTCCAGCGGACGGCCGATGGAACCGATGCGCATCATCCGGTGTGGGTACACGTTGGTCGATACGATAGGGGCGGCTTCCGTCAGGCCGTATCCTTCGTTCAGCACGATGCCCGCCGCGCAGAAGAGCCGGCACAGACGCGGGTCGAGACTGGCCGATCCGCTTATCATGATGCGCAATTCCCCGCCCAGGGCTTCGCGCCACTTGTCCAGCACCAGGCGCCGGGCCGCCCACAGTTTCAGCCGGTACCAAAGGCTGTTCTCATACGGACGGTACTGCATCCCCAGCCGCACGGACCAGAAGAACAGCGAACGTTTCACTCCGGTGAGGGATTCCCCCTTGGTCGTGATCTTGGCATACAGTTTTTCCACCACCCGGGGGACCACCATCATAATATAAGGACGCGCGTACTGCGCGTCCGTGGCCACCGTGTCCGTGGATTTGGCAAAATAGATGCTGCACCCGAGCAGCTGGTAACAAAAATTGACGGTGCGCTCGAAAATATGGCTCAGCGGCAGGAAGCTGAGGGCGTGCCTGCGCTCGATCTCGATGATGCGGGGTATGGCGGTCTTATCGTTGGAAAGGATATTTTTGTGCGACAGCAGCACACCCTTGGGCGTTCCCGTGGTACCCGAAGTATAAATAAGGGTAGCTGCCTCATCTTCCGTAATACTCCTTGCCACCTTTTCCAGTTTTTCCTGCAAGGAAAGATCGTCGCCTCCTTTCAGGAAATCGTCCAGGGAGGGAATATCCGTTAACGGATCGATCGTATAAGCGCCCTTCAGGGAAGGGATTTCAGCGCGGATATCCTCCACCTTGGAATAAATATTCTTGCCGGAAACGAAACACAGCCGCATCGCGCTGTGTCGGAAGATATAGCGGAAATCGTCTTTCGATACCGTAGGATATACGGGCACCGTGATCCCGCCCGCCTTGGTAATGGCCTGGTCGAGGACGCACCACTCTATCCGGTCGGACGAAATGATACCTACCCGGTCTCCTTTTTCCAACCCGGCAGCCAGCAGCGCCCGGGCAGCCCGGTCTACCCGCTCGACATATTCCCGGGAAGAGATGCTCTCCCAGTCCCCGCGCACGCGGTGGGCCAGCGCCACTTTCAAATCGTATTTGTCCCTTTGGTATTGTGAAATATCAAACAGCCGTTTTACATCGTCCAAACTGTCCATAAGCCGTTGTGTAGTTTAGTTGCACTTATGCGCGCGGGGCGCACGATGATTTGTTAGGATAAAACAAAGTTATAATCATTTGCCAACCGCACAAATAATTCCTATGATTTTTTTTGACAGACGGGACTTAAAAAAATACCTGTTTTTCGCCGGCAATTTCATAAATTTGCCAATCGTACTGAAAAAAACAGCTTATTCCAGGAGTTTTATATATGTCAGAAAACCAAACCATTGCTTATACCGAAGACAAGATAGTCAACCTCTCTCCGCGCGACCACGTGCGGCTGCGCTCGGGTATGTACATCGGCAAACTGGGGGACGGATCCTCGTCGGACGACGGCATTTACGTGCTGCTCAAGGAGATCGTCGACAATTCGATCGACGAATTCGTCATGGGTGAAGGAACCCGGATAGATATCACGATAGAAGATTCGGTGGTCACCGTGCGCGACTACGGGCGCGGTATCCCGCTGGGTAAAGTGGTGGAATGCGTATCGGTGATGAACACCGGCGGTAAATACGACACATCCGTATTCAAAAAGGCTGTCGGGCTGAACGGCGTAGGCACCAAGGCGGTAAACTTCCTGTCCTCATCGTTCGAAGTCGTAGCTTTCCGCGAACACCAGTGCAAACGCGCGCTCTTCCGCCAAGGACTGCTCGCCGAGGACGATCCTGTCGCTCCTGCAAACGAAAAGAACGGCACCCGGATCACATTCCGGGCCGATACGGATATATTCCCGGCGTACAAATACCGCCCGGAATACGTAGAAAATATGCTGCGCAACTATGCGTACCTCAATCCCGGGCTGACCATCTGGTTCAACGGCACGGCGTTCAAGTCGGACAACGGGCTGAAAGACCTGATCGAAGACCGGATCGACACCTCTATCGAATACCCCATCGTCCACCTGCGGGGCGACGATATCGAAGTGGCCCTGACCCACTCCACCTCGCACTACAGCGAAGACGTGTACTCTTTCGTCAACGGGCAGTATACCCCGTTGGGAGGCACCCATTTGGCCGCTTTCCGCGAAGCGATGGTCAAAGTGGCCCGCGATTTCTGGGGCAAACAGTTCGAACCGGCCGACGTGCGCAAATCGATCGTGGCGGCTATCAGCATCAAAGTGATGGAACCGTCCTTCGCCGACCAAACCAAAACGCGCCTCGTATCGTCCGAAATGGGCGGGGACAAACCGTCCATCCGTTCTTATGTGGTGGATTTCATCTCCCGCGAACTGGACAACTACCTGCACAAGAACGCCGAAACGGCCGCCGCCATGCTGCACAAGATCCAGGAGGCGGAAAAAGAGCGCAAGGAACTGTCCGGCATCCGCAAGATCGCCAAGGAGCGCTCGAAAAAGATCAGCCTGCACAATAAAAAACTCCGCGACTGCCGCACCCACCGGGGCGACATCAAGAACGAACGGCGGCTGGACTCTTCTATCTTCATCACCGAGGGCGACTCGGCCAGCGGATCGATCACCAAGGCGCGCGACGTGAATACGCAGGCCGTGTTCTCCCTGCGGGGGAAACCGCTCAACTGCTATGGGATGAGCAAAAAAGTGGTCTACGAAAACGAAGAGTTCAACCTGCTCCAGGCCGCACTGAATATCGAGGAAGGCACCGAAAACCTGCGGTACAACAACATCATCATCGCTACCGATGCCGACGTGGACGGGATGCACATCCGCATCCTGCTCATCGCGTTCTTCCTCCAGTTCTTCCCCGAGATTATCCGGGAGGGGCACCTGTACATCCTTCAAACCCCGCTTTTCCGGGTGCGCAACAAGAAGGAGACCATCTACTGCTACTCGGAGGCCGAAAAGAAAGCCGCCATCGACAAGCTGAAAGGCAATCCGGAAATCACCCGCTTCAAAGGTCTGGGCGAAATATCCCCCGACGAATTCTCGGGATTCATCGGGCGCGACATCCGCCTGGAACCGGTGCTGATAGGCAGGGATATGTCCATTTCCTCCCTTTTGGAATTCTACGTAGGCAAAAACACCCAGGAACGGCAGGATTTCATCGTGTCCAACCTGCGTGTGGAACAGGACGGTATTTCGCTGGAAGAACTGGGGGAAGCCACCGTACCGGCACACGCCGAAGCGTAACCCGGGCACCCGGAATTTTTCACCAAACGCATAAAACGGGCCTAAGCCCGCATCGACAATACAATGAGTGAACAGGATATAACGGCGGGAACCCCCGCATCCAACCCATCTCCCTCTTCCGACCGGCTCGTGAAGGTAGACGGCATGTTCGAGAACTGGTTTCTCGACTATGCCTCGTATGTCATCCTCGAACGCGCCGTACCGGACATCAACGACGGCTTCAAACCCGTGCAGCGGCGTATCATCCACTCGATGCGCGAAATGGAGGACGGACGGTACAACAAGGTAGCCAACATCGTGGGAAACACGATGAAATACCACCCCCACGGGGACGCCTCGATCAAAGACGCCCTGGTTCAGCTGGGCCAGAAAGAACTCCTGATCGACATGCAGGGAAACTGGGGAAACATCCTCACCGGGGACAGCGCCGCGGCCGGACGATACATCGAAGCCCGGTTGTCCAAGTTCGCCCTGGAGACGGTATTCAACCCCAAGATCACCAAATGGCAAACCTCGTACGACGGGCGGAACCAGGAGCCGATCTTTTTCCCGATGAAGTTCCCGCTGCTGCTCGCCCAAGGGGTCGAAGGTATCGCCGTCGGGCTTTCCACCAAAATACTGCCGCACAATTTCTGTGAGCTGATCGACGCTTCGGTGGCCATCCTGGAGGAAAGGCCGTTCGAACTGTACCCCGACTTCCCCACCGGCGGCATAGCCGATATGTCGGCCTACAACGACGGTATCCGCGGAGGACGTGTCCGCGTGCGGGCCCGCATCCGCCAGGCGGACAAGGCCACGCTGGTGGTGGACGAGATCCCGTTCGGCACCACTACTTCGTCACTTATCGAATCCGTACTGAAGGCCAACGAAAAGGGCAAGATCAAGATCAAAAGCATCGACGACAATACGGCCGACAAAGTAGAGATACTCATCCACCTGGCGCCCGGCATTTCCCCGGACAAGACCATCGACGCCCTGTACGCCTTTACGGACTGTGAAATGTCCATCTCTCCGCTGTGCTGCGTCATCGTAGAGGACAAACCGGCATTTATGGGGGTTTCGGACATCCTGCGCCATTCCACTGCCCGCACGCTGGAGATGCTCCGCCAGGAGCTCCAGGTAAAACTCGACGAACTGCGCGCCCAGTGGCACGCCTCTTCGCTGGAAAAGATATTTATTGAGGAACGTATCTATAAGCTGTTTGACAACTTGTCCTATGAAGAGGCAATAGACACCACAAGAGAACTCCTAAAGCCGTTCGAGCCGAAACTGCTCTCGCCCATTACCGACGAAGACTTGCAAAAACTGCTCGAAATAAAGATGCGCCGCATCACCAAGCACGATGCCGAAAAGGCCGACCGTTTCATCGCCGATCTGGAAGCCCAGATGGCCGAGATCACGGACAACCTGGCACATATGGTGCGGTATGCCACCGACTATTTCAAAGGCCTCAAGAAAAAATACGGGCAGGGCCGCGAACGGAAGACCGAACTGCGCACTTTCGACAATATCGAGGCTACGAAGGTCGCCATCCAGAATACCAAACTGTACGTAGACCGCGCCAACGGCTTTATGGGCTACGGGCTGAAAAAAGGTGAAGGCGAATACGTATGCGACTGCTCGGACATCGACGACATCATCGTTTTCCTGCGGGACGGGACTTTCACCGTGCAAAAGATCCAGCCCAAGAGTTTTGTGGGCAAGGATATCGTCTGGGCCGGGGTCTGGAAAAAGAAGGACAAGCGTACCATTTACAATCTTATCTATAAGGACGGCGCATCCGGCTGGTCGTACATGAAACGTTTCGCCGTGACGGCCGTCACCCGTGACAAGGTCTACACCCAGGGCAAAAAAGGCTCCCAGATACTTTATCTGTCGGTCAACCCCAACGGCGAGGCCGAAAAAGTGAATGTCTTTTTGCGTTCGCAGGCCAAACTGCGCAAGACGAAGATCGAAATAGACTTTGCTACCCTGGCCGTCAAAGGCCAGCTGGTAAAAGGCAACCTGGTGACCAAATACCCGGTGCGCAAGGTCGAACTGGCCGAAAAAGGCGTCTCCACCCTCTCCGCCCGCGAAATATGGCTGGACGAGGCCGTGATGCGTCTGAACGATGAAGGCCGGGGGCGCTCGCTGGGCAAATTCCACGGCGACGACCGGATCCTGGAGGTCACCAAATCGGGTGAAGTGCGCCTGTTATCCTACGACCTGGCCACCCATTTCGAGCCGGATTCCCCGGTGATCGAAAAACTGAACCCGAACAAACCGGTATCCGTCATCTATTACGACGGGGAGAAAAAGAAATATTTTGTCAAGCGTTTCATGCTGGACAAAACGCAAAAACCGGAAACCGTCATCTCCCAGTCCAAGGGGTCTTTCATGGCCTTCGTTTCGACGGATTACCTGCCTGTTGTATCGGTATCCTTTTCCAAAGAGAAAGGAATGGACCCAAAAGAGGATCTGGAGGTCAATATCGCCGACTTCATCACCGTCAAGGGTATCAAGGCCCAAGGCAACCAGCTTTCTGCGGATAAGGTCAAAGCCATCAAACCGCTTGCCCCCCTGCCGTACGATGATCCGGAACCCGAAGACGATCCCGAGCAGGACGAAGACCCGGATGAAGATCAAGATGAAGACACGGAAGACGGCGACACTTTGGATGAATCGCCGGAAATGCCGGAAGAAGAGGAAGGCGAATCCTCAGCAGGCAGTAGCTCCGACAGCGGGGATAACCCCGTCAAGGACATCCCGGAAGGCGATGTGGGGGACAACGGGCAGATATCGCTGTTCTGACGATAAATTATAAGAATGGCTCTATAGCCAAAATCGATTGAAAAAGCGGGGGATAACTTTGTTATCTCCCGCTTTTCCTCGTATATTTGAGTACAAGAAAGACATAAAGTATCAACCTAAAAACCTAAACCCATGTTTGAACTTCCCCCACTTCCCTATGAATACGACGCTCTCGAGCCGTATATCGATGCCGAAACGATGCATCTCCACCACGACAAGCACCACGCTGCCTATACCGCCAACTTCAACAATGCCCTGAAAGGCACTCCGCTGGAAGGCAAAACCATCGAAGAAATATTCCTCGAAGTAGAGAACTACCCGGCCGCCCTGCGCAACAACGCCGGAGGATACGTAAACCACAACCTCTACTGGAAGATCATGGGCCCGAAAGGCCATGCTGACAAACCGACCGGCGCTCTGGCCAAAGCGATCGACGCATCTTTCGGATCGTTCGACGCTTTCAAGGAGAAATTCACGGCTGCCGCCCTGGGCCAGTTTGGCTCCGGATGGGCCTGGCTGATCGCCGACCCGGACGGCAAAGTGTCCATCATCTCCACCGCCAACCAGGACAACCCGATGATGAAACTGGGCGGCGCGCAAAAAGGCTTCCCTATCCTCTTGATCGACGTATGGGAACATGCCTACTACCTGAAATATAAGAACGTCCGCGCCGATTACGTGAATAATTTCTTTAACGTGATCAATTGGTCGGCCGTTGAGTCCCTTTATGCCAATTCCAAAGCCTATTACGAGGCTAAGAAAGCCGGCAAGAAGCCTGACTGCGGATGCGGATGCGCCGGACACTGATCCCTCTCCACCGTCAGAAAATAAGTAAAACCATGATAATTGCGGGTATCCCCCGCGCCGACTAAAATTACTTTTATGGCTTAGCTAGCCAAACCCAAACAACCTAAAAACCGGAACGGGCTGCTCTGAAAAGAGCGGCCCGTTTTTCATATACCTATTTTGACCTTATCCTATTTTTTCAAAAACACCCGGTCGAAATTTTCTTCCAGTTTCCCGGCCAAATGCTCTACATCGATCCCTATCATCGCAGCCCCCTCCCGGTATACCTGTTCGATACTGAGCTCGGTATCTTCGTCCGTCTCGAAGAAAAGCCTGTCCGGGGGTATCACCCCGAGCAAGCCCTCGCGCCTCATGCCGTCTTTTCCCATCGAAAAATAAAAACCCATCTGTACCAGCGATTCGGCCAGCTGCGGGTTTTTCCGGAAACCATGAATGATCCACGGCTGGGTCGGGTTAACCTCCCGGCGAAGGTTGGCCAGTTCATTAAAATAGCCTACACAATGGATCATCAGCGGTTTTTGCAACTCCTCCGATATTTTTACGTGTGTCATCACCAGGTCGGACTGCTCGGAAAAACTCATCGGGCTCCGCTTGTCGAACCCGCATTCCCCCACGGCCAGCGCGGCCTTGGGACGGCACATTTTTTCCAGTTGAGAATAGAGATCCTTCGTCCATTCGTAGAACAAAGGGTGGGCTCCGATGCTGTAATAACCCTTGGATACAGGGTCGTCCCAGGAGAAGATCACGTTCTTGATATCCGTCAGGGTAGCTTTCCCATGGGTGTGGACATCGTAAAATTTCATATCGCTCGTATTTGTCAGTAATTATATTTATCGCCCCAGCGCGATTTCAGGTAGCGCCTGAGGGCCGATTCTCGCTCGTTCTCGCCCGGCTCGTAAAATTTCTTGCCGGAAATTTCCGCCGGCAGGTATTCCTGCAGGGCAAAATTGCCCGGCACACCGTGGGGGTAGACATAATCCGCCCCATAGTTCAGTTCTTTCATCAGTTTGGTCGGCGCATTGCGCAGGTGTATGGGCACGGACAGGTCTCCGGTCTGCTTCACTTCGGACTGGGCCGCCGCGATGGCCATATACGCCGCGTTGCTCTTCGGGCTGGATGCCAGGTAAGTCACACACTGCGCCAAAATAATCCGGCTTTCTGGATAGCCGACGGTGCTGACGGCCTGGAATGTATTGTTGGCCAGGATCAATGCGGTAGGATTGGCATTGCCGATATCCTCCGAAGCCAGTATCACCAGCCTGCGGGCAATGAATTTCAGGTCTTCGCCGCCTTCCACCATCCGGGCCAGCCAATAGACGGCTCCGTTCGGGTCGCTCCCCCGGATCGACTTGATGAACGCCGAAATGATATCGTAGTGCTGTTCCCCGGTTTTATCGTAACGGGCCGGGTTTTGCTGCACTTTTTCCAGTACCATCGCATTGGTGACGACGACCTTTTTCCCGCCTTCGGAATTTACGACCAGTTCCAGCGTATTGAGCAATTTGCGGGCATCGCCACCGGATATACGGATCAAAGCATCGTATTCCTTGAAAACGATGTTCTTCTTTTTCAGGAATTCGTCCTTTTCCACCGCCCGGTGCAATAAGGCAATGAGGTCCTCCTTGGACAAGGATTCCAGCACGTACACCTGGCAACGGGACAGGAGAGCCGGGATCACCTCGAAACTCGGGTTCTCCGTCGTAGCCCCGATAAGGGTCACCAAGCCACGTTCTACGGCCGAAAGCAGGGAGTCCTGCTGCGACTTGGAAAAACGGTGTATCTCGTCGATAAAAAGGATCGGCTTGGCCGCATGAAAGAGGTTGGCCCCTTCCGTAGCCTTAGCAATGACGTCGCGGACGTCTTTCACCCCGGCGTTGATGGCCGAGATGCTGTAGAACGGACGGTCTATCTTTTTCGCCAGAATATGAGCCAGAGTAGTCTTCCCGCTGCCGGGAGGGCCCCAGAATATCATCGATGGGACATAGCCGGAGTCCAGCACCCGGCGCAGCGGCGTTCCTTCGCCCACGATCGACGCCTGCGATACGTACCCGTCGAAATCGTCGGGGCGCATCCTTTCTGCAAGCGGTGTCGTGATATCCATACGGGGAAAAAAGTTACGTTTTATTCTACGCAAATTTATACTTTTGCAATGACATAACATCGGGCCCTGCGGGGCAAAGCCGAAGGTTTAGAATAACTTTAACTAACAGAAAAATCACCGATGGCGCCATTGGAAATAGACGGTTGTTCCGTCGTATTCGGACAGCAGGGTTTTAGTCATTTAAATGTTTATCTGATTAATAATCAGGAAAAAATATCCCAGATCATCGTCCTGTGCGATGAGCACTCCCATGAACTGTGCCTACCCATACTGGCCGAGAACGTCCCCGCCCTTTCCGAATACGAGATCCTGGAGATACCCGCCGGCGAAGAGCACAAAAACCTCGATACCTGCCGCCAGATATGGGAAGCCATGAGCGACATGAACGCCGACCGCCATACGCTGGTGATCAACCTGGGGGGAGGCGTCGTCACCGATATGGGCGCATTCGCCGCTTCGTGCTATATGCGCGGAGTGCCGTTCGTCAATATCCCTACGACGCTGCTCTCACAAGTGGACGCTTCGGTAGGAGGAAAGACTGGCGTGGATTTGAACGGGCTGAAAAACATCATCGGGCTCTTTTCCCTGCCCCGGATGGTGGTAGTGAGCTCCGTATTCCTGCCGACCCTGCCGCAGGCGGAGGTACTTTCCGGATTTGCCGAAATGCTCAAACACGGTCTGATCCGCAGCCGCAAACATTGGGACGAACTCTCTTCTTCACCGGATTTTTCACTCGAAAGCACGGAAAAGCTGGTATACGACTCGGTAAAGATAAAATATGAGGTGGTCAAGGAGGATCCTACCGAAAAAGGGATCCGCAAAATGCTGAACTTCGGTCATACCATCGGGCATGCCGTAGAGACCTATTTCATGGAGACTCCCACTCCTATCAGCCACGGGCACGCGGTAGCCATCGGTATGGTATGCGAGGTATGGCTTTCGACCCGGCTCTGCACATTGGACGAACATTTCGCCGAAGCTTTCCGGGAATACATCAAGGGTCTTTACGGAGATATTTCCATACCCGGGGATGCTATTGCGCAGATACTGGACATCATGCGCCACGACAAAAAGAATACGGAGAAAGGCATCAATTTTACCCTGCTGGAAGATATCGGGCAGGCCTCGATAGACCACTATGCGGGTGAAGAACTTATCCGGGAAGCGATACGTTTTTACAACGACGGCGTGGCTTCGTACTCGGAGTGATAAATAGGCGGCGATAATCGTCGAATTATCCCCTACGTACTTTTCTTTTGTCACCAACACAAAAGAAAAGTACCAAAAGAAAAAGCCTCCGCCGGTTTTGCATCATCGCCGTTCGGAACGCCCGAAAACGGCGGCCTTCGAAACTCGCCTGCTAAAGCAGGCTCGGACAGTCTCCGCCCTTTTCCCGTTTCCGGGCTTCCTCCCGCCGGCAAAACCGAAGCGGGAATGAATAAAGGGCCGCAGCGTCTGTTCCCGAGCGGATATTTCCGGCGAGGGCGAAATACGATACCGA
>CAUHQV010000016.1 GCA_959608625.1 uncultured Flavobacteriales bacterium | reverse complement strand
CAATATCGTCTGCCGGACCGACCCGTCGAAGCGGACGATAGGGTATATCTCGGTCGTTAAGAATGTAACCCGTAAGAGATTGTTCGTAGACCGGCGGGAAATTTACCGCGATGTTCCTGGCTGTCTTCTTGTAGATGAGAGGGATATAATGAGCGAGATGGCTAAAATAGGATATGATGAAGATAAATTTGAGGAATATCTGCTGATGGAAAAACTGGAGCCTGTCGGGGATTGGGAGGAAAATTCTCGGGGTGTGGTGGAACAAGACATAGAGGGCTATACCAAACTACCGTGCGTGGATTGTGTTTTGTCCGGAGGATCAAAAAACAAGCCGGCTTTTTGGCCGAACGATCATAAATAATTACGGCTATGAAATATTTACTATACTTTATTCTGGCAGGATTGCTGTTTGGCAGTTTGCCGCTACAGGCGGGAGAAAAACCTGTGGAAAGAGTTTACGTGCACCTGGACAAAGACTATTATGTCGCAGGAGAGCCTATCCTGATGAAATTTCTGGTCGTAGGTGCCGATTACAAACCGTCGGGATTGAGCAAAGTCGGGTACGTAGAGATATCGGATACGGAAAGACCGTATATGCAATTGAAATTGTCGTTGACCGGTGGTCATGGGGCCGCAGAAGCACATATCCCGGCCAATATTCCTTCGGGGATATATGAGTTGTCCGGCTACACCCGTTATATGGAAAACGAAGGCCCTGGTGTGTTTTTTAAGAAACAAATCGCCATAATAAACCCCAAGCTCCGGCCCGATAAGGCCCGGGCGGAATTGGTCGGGCCGGAAGGAATAACGCAGGAAGAGCAGACCGGCGGGAATATAAAGATAACGACGGATAAAAGCGAATACGGCAATCGGGAACAGGTGCGGCTATCCATATCCGGCCTCCCTGCAAACCTTGTAGATCTGGTGGTATCGGTCGCCGGCCGGGACTCTATGGTTTCGGTCAGGCAGCCGGACGGCTATCTGTTCAGGCGGCAAGTGGAGGGCCTGCCTAAAACGATGCAGGCCGATAAACGGCTCCCCGAATATGAGGGACATATAATCACGGGCCGCTTATCTGCCGAAGCTAAGAATATAGAGCTCGTGCCGAACATATCTTTTGTGGGGGGGGATATTAAATATATAAACGGACAGGTGGATCCCGATGGAAAAACGGTTTTGTTTTATACCACGGGGATACACGGCCCGCAGGAAATAGTGTCTTCAGTCACATCTATGGATGGGGAGAGTTTGCCGTACCGCTTGGATATTGACAGCCCTTTTTCCGGCGCCCTGCCGGAACAGTTGCCGCCATTAAAATTTTATCCCAGTGAAAAACAATTGATGGATCGCTATGTGGCGGCACAATTGTCCCGGATAATAGAGGCCGATACGCTCACCAAGCGTGTCGATATGGATTACTATAATTTCCCGGTGACGATAAGCTATGATTTGGACCAGTATACCCGATTCAATACACTGGGAGAGACTATGCTGGAGTTTATACAGTGGGCTACCGTACGGAGAATAAACGGTGCGAGGTGGATTGCGGTTTTTTCCGAGGAAGAGCAGGTTTTTAATAAAAGCAATTCGCTGGTTTTATTGGATGGTGTCCCGCTTTCCAACCATGAAGAAATAATGGCCTACAACCCCCGCAACATAAAGACAATAAACATATATAGCGGGAGATATGTGTTTGCAAATGAAGTGTATGAAGGTATTTTTTCCTGTGTTACCCATGGGAAAGACCTACCGTTCTTTAAATTAAACGATGGATACCAATTGTTTAAATACGATTGCCCGGAACTCCCGTCGGAGTTTAAAGCACCCGATTATTCTTCTGAATCGGCTAAAGGAAGCCGGGTACCGGATATGAGGCATACTTTGTATTGGAATTCGTCGGCTAAACCGGATCCGGGGCAGGCGGCTCAGTTCTCGTTCTTCACTTCCGATCTCGACGGAGAGTTTAAAATTACTGTGGAGGGCGTAACTTCCGATGGACAGATTGTACGGGGTAGTTCGTTCCTGTCGGTTCGTGAAGAATGAATGGGATATTGTGTGGGTATTTCTATACCTGCACTTTAATCCTTATATCGTGTTTTGGTTGTTATACGGTCTGCCTTCAGGCAGGCCGTACTCTTTTTTGGATATTGCCGGAGTTTAGGGAAACGGAAAGGCATGCCCTATAACAGGCGGTTTGGTTCTATAAAATTTTCCCCACTGTTAAACGCTTGGATTAATTTGATATTTTCGATGGGTCGGAAAATCATTTGGTTGAGAATCAATTAAAAAAGCCCCCACGATATTGTGGAGGCTTTTCTTGTGACCCCGGAAGGATTCAAACCTTCAACCTTCAGAGCCGTAATCTGATGCTCTATTCAGTTAAGCTACGGGGCCGGCTTTTGTCGTAAGACGGTTGCAAATGTACCGTGAAAAAATCTTTTGTGCAAATTTTGCGGGCAATTTTTGGGCGGGGAAATAGGAATGGTTTATTGCGCCTAAAATTCCAGTTCGAACACGGCCCCTTTGTCGGAAGGAATGATGCGAATGTTCCCTTCATGACGACGGAGTATCTGGCGGGAAATACTCAACCCGATGCCGGAGCCCCCTTCTTTTGTGGTGAAAAACGGCACGAATATTTGCTGGGCGGTTTCGGGGGAAATCCCCGGGCCGTTGTCGGCTATGGTTATCGCTGTTTTTCCGGTGGGGCTTTTTCGGGCAATGATGTCGATTTTCCCATCCGGAGTATTTTTAAGAGCCTCCATCGAGTTTTTGACCAGGTTCATTAAAACTTGGGACAATAGTTTTTCATCCCCAAAACCTTCTAATAATCCCGGTTCTGTATGGGTGAAAATCGAAACTTTCTCGCTCGGGTTCAGCTGGATGACGCGTTCCAGCAGGGAGGATACTGGGAATGGGGTCCGCTGAGGATCGGGAATACGGGTGATTTTCCGGTACGATTCCACAAAAGAAACCAATGCCTTTCCGGTAGAACTGATCGTTTCCAGCCCTTTCCGCAAGTCGGTATCCTCTTCCCGCACCAGGGTGGTCAAGGTATCCGAGAGGGAAGTGATGGGAGTGATGCTATTCATGATCTCATGCGTGAGTACCCGGATAAGACGTATCCACGATTCGATCTCTTTTTCGTCCAATTCGCCCCGGATGTCCGATAAGGCCAGGATACGGAGGTCTTTGCCCCTGACCTGTACGTCGGATACGGTAACGGAAAGGTCGGCTATGCCCCGTTCGTTGTTTACCTGGAATTGTAGCCGGCTGCCTGTCGGCGCACAGAGAAGCCTTCCTAGAAAGATTTCGTCGACATGTTTCAATTGGCGCAGATGGGTCAGGCGACCGGCGCCGAATAATTTGAGGGCCGATCCGTTTACCTGGTGGATACGCCCTTCGCGGTCTGCGATAATAACCCCCGTGGCTACGCTTTCCAGGATCAGTTCGTAGAATCTTTCCCGTTCGGTTATTTCCGCTTTCGTTTTAGCCATGATATCCTTTATCCGGTTCAAAGCGGCATTGAAAAGTGTTTCGCTGGCTGGCCCTCTTTGTTCGGCGAATTTGAAATTGAAATCGTCGTTCTCTATCGAATTGAACATAAATGTCACCTTGTCCAGGTTTTTTTGGTGCAGCCAGATACCCCGTATGGTAAATAACAAGGTAAGGAAAAAAAGTATGATAGCGGTCGTATACCATTCTATAGCCAGACAAAATCCGCCCGCTCCGGCATAAATCACGGCAGCCAGGACGGAAAAGGCGAGATTGTGTGAAGATAGCTTCATAATGAGTGACGGGCGTTCAAAGACCGTATTTTTTGATCTTGTTGTATAGCGTCTGGCGGCTTACTCCCAGTTGGGCGGCGACCAGAGACAGGTTGCCTCCGTAGGTTTCGAGGGCGCTTTTTATCATCTCGCGTTCCATGTCTTCCAAGGTGGCATTGCGAACCGTCCCGGATATATTGGCAGGGGATATAGGAGCCAACAGCAGACTTTCGGGGCCTATTTCCGGTTTATCGGTCATAATGACGGCTTTTTCCATCGTATGCTGCAATTCCCGGATATTTCCGGGGAAAGGATACTCGGCAAGGAGCGCGGCCGCTTTTTCGCCGATCGATAGCCCCGGTTTCGCGTATTTTGCGGCGTATTTGCCGGTAAAAATACGGGCCAGCGGCAGTATGTCCTCTTTTCTCTCCCGCAAGGAAGGGATATGGATATGTATCGTATTGATACGGTACAGGAGGTCTTCCCGGAAAAGCCCCTGGGCTACCATTTGCGGAAGGTTCCGGTTGGTGGCGCTGATCAGGCGGATGTCTACGTCCAGAGGCGTATTGCTTCCCACCCGGGTAATGCGCCGGCTTTGCAGCGCGGTGAGCAGTTTGCCTTGTAGGAAATAGGATATATTGCCTATTTCATCTAGGAAAAGGGTTCCTTTGTCGGCCACTTCGAATTTTCCGGCGCGGTCTGCTTTCGCATCGGTAAAAGCACCTTTGACATGACCGAAAAGCTCGCTTTCGAAGAGGGTTTCCGGCAGGCTGCCTAGGTCTACGGAAACGAAAAGCTCTTCCGCCCGTTGGGAAAGGCGGTGTATCTCCCGGGCCAGCATTTCTTTTCCGGTTCCGTTTTCCCCTGTGATCAGAATATTGGCATCGGTTTTAGCTACTTTTTCTACGAGATTTCGCAGGTCGGCCATGGCTCGGCTTTCGCCCCAAAACATCCGGTTGGAATCATCTAATTCTTTTCGGATCTCTTTCAAGTGTTTGACTTGACGCTGCTGGTTGCGCAGATTATAAGCATTCTGCAAAGTGGCGATCAGCCGGCTGTTTTCCCAGGGTTTGACCACGAAGTCCGCGGCGCCGTCCTTTATGGCCCGTACGGCCAAGTCGATATCCCCGTAAGCGGTAAAGAGCACCACCTGCACGTCGGGACGGATTCTTTTGATTTCGGACAGCCAGAAAAGGCCCTCGTTGCCGTTGTTGATGCCGGACGAGAAATTCATATCCAGCAGGACCACATCCGGGTCGTGCTCTTGCAGGGCCGAATGGATCCGGGCCGGGGAGTTTACCAGGATGGCTTTCTCAAAATATTGTTTTAAAAGCAGATCCAGAGCCGTGAGGATGGATTTATTGTCGTCGACAGCCAGGATTTTCCCTTGTTTTTTCATGCCGTAAGAATAATTTTTCCCTTTCAAAGGTATTCAAAAATTGAATAGAGGGTAAGGCAGTGTCTAAAATATTTACACGAATGTCTAAAAAATAGACAATGCGGTGTGTTCGTTTTGTTGGTTGTATTATGATAATCAGTAATTTATTTGTTTGGCATGGTTTTAGTATCCTTTTTGAAAAAGGATAAGAAATAATATAAAACAGGAATGGTTATGCCGGAAAAGATGAAAAGTTTGTTGTTCTTTTTGTGTGTGTGCGGGATTCCCTCGGCAGGGGCGGCTCAACAGGCCGACGGGCGCATCTGGTCGCTCGAGGATTGCATGGTCTATGCGGTGCAGAACAGCACGAAAGTAAAAAAGCAAGAGTATACCAATGACAGTTACCGCCATATCCGCCGGTCGGCTGTGGCGGATATGCTGCCTTCACTGTCCGCTTCGGCCAACGGCCAGCTTACCACCGGACGCGGGATCGACCCCGGTACCAATACGTATTCCACCATCTCGAATTTCGGAAATACGTACGGGGTGTATGCCTCGCTTCCGGTCTTTAACGGGTTCGCCCTTATAAATAAGGTGGTAGAGACCCGGATGCAGATACGTTCGGGCCAGTCGGAACTCCAGCGGATAAAGGACGATATCTGCCTGGGTATCGTAGGGGCTTATTACGACGCGGTGTACTATCGCCGGGCGATGGGCATTGCGCAGGATAAACTGGAAAGGAGCCGGCAGAACGTATACAAAACGAAAAAAATGGAGGAATTGGGCCTTCGCAGCGAGGCGGACGTAGCCCAGATGAATGCCGCGCTGGTTGCCGATAATTTCGTGTTGGTCCAACAGGAGAACTCTTACGTAAGGGCGATGATGTCCTTGAAGGATTATATGAATTTCCCGACGGAGGATTCCCTGGCGGTGGATACGCTGGTAAGTCAAAAATTAACGATACTGGAGGAGTCCCCGGACCGGATCTACGAAAAGGCGGCAGAG
This sequence comes from uncultured Flavobacteriales bacterium, assembly GCA_959608625.1. Taxonomy (GTDB): domain Bacteria; phylum Bacteroidota; class Bacteroidia; order Flavobacteriales; family UBA1820; genus Merdimorpha. The sequence continues at coordinate 48,014 of CAUHQV010000016.1, read as the reverse complement.
GAAAATCCGTTGATACTCCGCTCGGCCTACCAGGTGGAGATACAAAAAGCGAAGTACGCACAGGCTAAAGGACGGATGCTGCCGAGCCTTTCCCTTTCGGGTGGATACAGCACCAATTACTACACCAACCTTACGGGCGACCGCTCCCATGTACGGCCCTTCAATACCCAGATGGACCAGAACAAGGGCGGTTATTTAACCCTTTCTTTATCGGTGCCTATATTCTCCGGGTTTTCCAAGCGTACCACCTTGGCGACGGCCCGCAATAATCTGCGTATCGCCGAACAGGAAAATGTGGAGATCCACCGGGATTTACGCAATGCCATAGACAAGGCAGTATTGGAACGCAATTCGCAAGCCAAACAATACTACTTGGCCCGCCAGCAGGTGGAATCGGACGCGCTGGCCTACCAGGCTTTCCTGCGCAGGTACGAAGAAGGGCTGGCCTCTTCGCTGGACGTGCGTACCAGCGCCAATACGTTGATGGATTCGCAGTTGAAGGAACTCCGCGCTTATTTGTACTACCTGCTGTATAGGTGTACGGTGGATTACTATAACGGGGTTCCGTTGATACCGTCCGATAAAATGGCCTCACTCTGATTGAAAACGAAAAGAAAAAAACGATAAAATGGACAAAGTAATAGAAAAGAAAAAAGGACTGAACAAGAAACACCTGCCGTATATCCTGGGAGGGTTATTCCTGGTGGTGGTATTGTGGCTGGTCTTTTCGGACCATTCTTCCACGCTGCGTGCGGATAAGAACGCCATCGCCATAGGCGAAGCGGTGCAGGGGGACTTCAACGATTATATCCGTATAACAGGGGTGGTACAGCCTATCACGACCGTTCAGCTCAGCCCGCTGGAAGACGGGGTGGTCGACGAGATCGTTATCGAGGAAGGCGCCCGGGTGAAAAAAGGGGATGTGATCATCCGGTTGAGCAACCCGACGCTTACCCTTTCGATCCTCGACGGGGAGTCGATGCTGGCCGAAAAACAGAATTCGCTGCGCAACACCGAGATGAATATCGAACAGGAAAAATTGACCATGCAGCAAAACCTGTTGGAAGCGACCCTGGGTGTGGAACGTACCCGCCGTAAATACGAGCAGAACGGGGAGCTGTACAAAGAAAAACTGATAGCCCGGGAAGAATACCTGCAATCCAAAGAAGACTATGAACTGTCCCTGCAGAAAAAGGCGCTGCTACTCGAACGCCGGGAAAGGGATTCCCTGTACCGGGTGGATCAGTTGGCCAAATTGCGGGAAAGCCTGGGCAATATGACCAAAAATATGGAACTGACCCGCCAGCGTATGGAAAACCTGAGCGTCAAATCCCCGATAGAAGGTGAATTGGGGCTGCTGGATGTGGTTCGAGGACAGTCGGTAAGCAGGGGGCAGAAGATAGGGCAGATAAACGACCTGTCCGATTATATGGTACAGGCGATGATAGATGAGCACTATATCGACAAAGTGACTACACACCTGGAAGCCTCTTTTGAACGGCAGGGCGCGCGGTATCCGTTGGAAACGCGGAAGGTATATCCCGAGGTGCGGGAAAGCAAATTCCGGACGGACCTGGTGTTTTCCGGGGAGCGGCCGGACAATATCCGGTTGGGACAGACTTATTATATAGACCTGCAATTGGGTGAACCATCCACGGCGGTGATGATCCCCCGGGGGTCGTTCTACCAGGCGACAGGCGGGAACTGGGTCTATGTCGTTTCGCCCGAAGGGGATAAGGCATACAAGCGGTCGATAAAGATAGGACGGCAGAACCCCCAGTATTACGAGGTGACCGAAGGGCTTTCCGCCGGGGAAAAGGTAATCACGTCCTCGTATGATTCCTATGGGGGCAACGAGGTACTCATTCTCAAATGAGCGATTTTACCCGTGGATAAAACTACTGAACTATGAAGCAGTTTGTTTATACGATCCGGTATTTGGCCACTAATAAAGTATCCAACTTGGTGAAGATCGTATCCCTTACCCTGGGATTGGCCTTGGGATTGGTGATATTTTCCCAGGTAGCTTTTGAAAGGTCTTACGATAAGTTCTTTCCGGATGCGCAGCGGATATACCGGCTGCGGATGGAGTACCTGGACCTTCAGCAAGGCAAAGCAGGGGAAAAAGAAGGCCCACAGAACTCTTATGTGGATGGCTATTATATTTTTCACCCGGCTGCACAGGCTTTGGTGGACAATGTTCCGGAGGCGCAGGCGGGCGTTGCGGTGGAGACCCGGGAAAAGGTCGATCTTTTCCGGCAGGACGGGGCCCGGTTCCCTACGACCGCGGTGTTGCGTGCCGATTCGCTTTTCTTCGGTTTTTTCGGGATCGAGATCGTCAGCGGCGACCCGGGAAAAGATTTGGTGCCGAACACCATCTACCTGTCGCAGGAATTGGCCCGACGGATATTCGGGGGTACCGACCCAGTCGGACAGATTTTGCACGACGGCAATAAAGAAACTTATACGGTCGCCGGAGTGTACAAAGACTTACCCCGGAATACCCATCTGGAGTTTGAAGCGGTCATGCCGCCTACCCCCTGGGGAAAAGAATGGAAAGGGTACCAAGGATACAATGGCTATGTGCGCCTGGCGCCAGGCGCCGATCCTGAAGGGGTCGCTGAAAAATTCGCCATGGCCCTCGATCGTTTGGGCGTACTGAAAGAGATCCAGGATCGTTCGAAAACGAAAGTGGTATTTACCCTCGAGCCGTTGACGGAAAGCCATATGGCAGCTCCCGGGGTATCCTCCCGGAATATGTTGCTGGGTGTGCTGGGCTTCTGCCTGTTGTTGGCAGCAGTATTGAACTATGTACTCGTATCGGTGTCCTCGCTTTCGGCGCGCAGCCGCACGTTGGCAGTGCATAAGTGCAACGGCGCCCGCTCGTGGGATGTATTCCGGATGTTTATGTACGAAACGGGGGTATTGACCGTCGTTTCATCGCTCCTGGCTGTGCTGTTGATCGTTGCCTGCCGGGAGTGGATACAAACTGTCACGGGCCAACCCTTGTCCGCCCTTTTTTCCCTGGGAAACCTGTGGGTGGCCGGGCTTGTCCTGGTATGCGTATGGGTGATCGCCGGGGTGATACCGGGGATCGTTTTCTCGTCGGTGAGCGTGATGGCGGCTTTCCGCAGCAGTGTGTCTGCCGGGCGGATGCGTTGGAAGGCACTGCTGCTTTTCTTTCAGTTCACGGCGGCTACGTTCCTGTTGGCATTCCTTTTGATTATTATCCGGCAATACAACTTCATGCTTACCCGGGATATGGGGTACAGGTATGAGAATCTTGTGTATATTTCAGCCGCTCATATGCCACGCCAGCAGGCAGGCACGATCAAGGAAGAGCTAAAAAAGCTCCCGTGCGTCGAAGGGGTTTCCGTCGTCGGGCTTTCCACGCCGCTGGATTCCGGCCTGGGCTGGGAGTTTTACGACGATTTAGAAGAAAACAGGGTGCTGTGGGCAGACATCGAATATGCAGACGAGGATTATTTGGACGTGATGGGGATCGAGCTGGTGGCCGGCAGGAATTTCGAGCCGGGAAGTCCGCAAAACCATTTGCTGCTCAACGAATCGGCCGTTCGGAAAATCGGCTGGACAGACAATCCGGTCGGGAAAACCCTCGAGAACTATTATGTAGTGGACGGCGTGGTGAAAGATTTCCAGATAGGTACACTCCATGCCGGACAGGGCGCACGTCCGGTGGTCATTTCCAGTGCTTTCTGGAGCGGAGTGGGGTATATCATGGTAGAGCTGTCGCAGGTGGATGCCGCTACGATCGAACAGGTGCGGGAAGCTGCGAACAGGGTCGTTCCGGATAAAGTATTCAACATAGTTTCCTATAAGGAAGAGCTTAGGAGCCGTTACCGGCAGGATCTCCTGTTCCGGGACAGTGTGGGGGCCGTATCCATTTTTACGGTGTTCATTACGACGATAGGCCTTATCGGGTATATCGGCTACGAGATGCACCGGCGGCGCAAGGAAATAGCACTGCGCAAGATCAACGGGGCTACATTGAAGGATATCCTGTCCATGGTTATAGTCGACATAGGGCTTATTTCCATGCTGGGGGTCGTGCTGGGGCTCTGCGGGGCCTATTATGCGGCAGGGGTGTGGCTCACCCGGTTCGAGTACAGAGTTTCGGCCTCCCTGTGGCTGTTCGTATCGTGCGGCTTGGTTGTCTTGGCTGTCATTGCTGCGACCGTGGTGCTGAAAGCCTGGAGATCGGCCGGTGAAAATCCTGTGAAGGCCATTAAATCGGAATAGTACAATTTAATCGCTATATATCATGAAACAATTCATTTACACGCTCAGGTACCTGGCTAAAGCAAAGGGCACCAACCTGATCAAGGTCATATCCCTTACGCTGGGACTGGCCCTGGGATTGGTGATCTTTTCCCAGGTAGCTTTTGAAAGGTCGTACGATTCTTTCTACAAGGATTCGGACAGGCTTTACCGGGTGAAAACCACGTTTATCGATCGCAATGAACAGGAAAAAGATCCCGCTTCTGGCGGCTCCGAAGAAAAAGGGACCGGCACGTCGACTTTTTACGGGGTTTTTTATCCTACCGTGCAGGCAATGTTGGACAACATCCCCGAAGTGGAAGCCGGCGCCACTATTACTTATAATACCGGATCCAATTCCCGAACCTATTACCGGGAGGACGGGCTGGAGGAATTTGCGACAGATATGGTTTATGCCGATTCGTCCTTTTTCCGCTTGATGGGCCTGGAGGTACTCCGCGGCGACCCGGCGAAAAATTTTGCCGAACCGACCACGGTGTTTATTTCGGACGATTTTGCCAAGCGGTTCTTCGGTAATGAAGACCCTATCGGGAAGGCTCTCTACAATAATAATAAATACGGCTACATTGTGGTGGGGGTATTTAAAAAATGGCCGCATAATTCCCATCTGAATTTCGACGTGATCATGGCCCGGGTCACTCCGACGTCTTCCTGGGGACAAGGCAATAACTATTTCGGGTATGTCCGCCTGAGGCCTCAGGCCGATCCGAGAGCCGTAGAAGGAAAATTTGCCGACTATATCCGGCAAAGCGGAGTGCTAAAGGGAGCGGAAGACAGGGGATATGAGTTTAAATATTCTCTGGAACCTATTGCCCAGGGGCACATGTCTGAGGAAGATGTAAAGGCAAAAAATCTGTTGCTTTCCGTGGTGGGGCTGTGCTTGCTGCTGACGTCCATCCTGAATTACGTGCTCATATCGGTATCCACCCTCTCTTCGCGCAGCCGTACGCTGGCGATTTATAAATGCAACGGAGCTAAACCGGGGGATATATTCCGGATGTTTATGTATGAAACGGCCGTTTTGACCCTTATATCCACCGCCCTGGCGGCCCTGCTGATCTTTGCCTTCCGGGGAGTCGTGGAAACGCTTATGGGCCAGCCGGTATCGGCCCTGTTCTCCCTTTCCAACCTATGGATCACGGGAGTGGTGCTGCTGGTGGTCTGGATCGTGGCGGGCGTGATACCCGGATGGGTTTTCTCCCGGGTGAGCGTGATGAAGGCTTTCCGACCGGCGTCTTCCGCCGGGAAGATGTGGTGGAAGAGCATCCTGCTATTCCTGCAATTGGTGGCGGCCACGTTTATCCTGACGTTTTTGGCCATTATTATCCGGCAGTACAATTATATGACGACCAAGGATATGGGATACAAGTACGATAATCTCGTTTATGTATGGAGCCTTTATACGAACCTGACCGAACAGCAAACCCATACGGTACGGGATGAAGTAAAAAAGCTTCCGTTCGTGGAAAACGTGTCATTGATAGGATTGGCTATGCCTTTGTATAACTATTACGGGCAATATGCAATACGGGATGAGAATAAGGAAATTCTACTGACTCCTTGGATCGAGATGGCCGATGAAAATTACCTGGATGTGATGGGTATCGAACTCGTGGCCGGGGAAGGTATGGAGGCGGATACCCCGAGGGATCAGGTGCTCATCAACGAGGGGGCGGTCCGACGGCTGAATTGGACGGATAATCCTGTGGGTAAACCCCTCGGACAGTCGCCCTTTACGGTACGGGGTGTAGTGAAAGATTTTCATATCGGCAGCCTTCTCAGCGAGTCTTCCCAGCAGGATGTAATGATCATGCCGCTCATGAAGCCGACGGAAAACAATCCGTTCGTGGTTACCTACACCATGATGCGCTTTACGGAAGTGACACCTAAGAACATCGCCCAACTACAGGAAACCGTAGCCCGGGTCGTACCTGATAAGATCGTAAAGATAAAGACGTACAAGGAAGAATTGCTCAGCAATTACCGGGAGCAACTGATGACCCGCGACAGTATCGGGGTGACAGCCATCTTTACGGCGCTTATTACGTTGATGGGTCTGATAGGCTATATCAGCTACGAGATGCGCCGCCGCCGGAAGGAAATCGCCCTGCGCAAGGTGAACGGTGCTACGGTGAAAGAAATTTTGTTTATGATCCTGCTCAATGTATCTGTAGTATCTGTCGCAGGAGTAGTGTTTGGCTTGGCGGCAGCATATTATATGGGAGGTAAATGGCTGACGAATCTCCCGGACAAACTGCCGCTTACTCCGTGGCTGTTCGCGGGGTGTGCGCTGGCCATATGGGCTGTTGTTGCGTTGGTGGTAGTGATCCAGTCCTGGAATGCTGCCCGGGAAAATCCGGTCAACTCGCTCAAGTCCGAGTAAAAAAAATAAACGTAGAAATTTAAGAACATAAAAAATAAACGACAATGATTAAAATAGAAAGCCTTTCGAAAAGTTTCCGCACGGAGGAAATAGAAACTATCGCTTTGGACAAAGTGTCCATCGAAGTGAAAGATGGGGAATTCGTAGCTATTATGGGCCCTTCGGGATGTGGAAAATCCACCCTGCTCAATATCCTGGGATTGCTCGACAATCCTACGGGCGGGAAGTACTACTTTATGGATAAAGAAGTCGGTTCGCTGAAAGAAAAAGACCGCACGAATTTCCGCAAGGGGAATATCGGGTTCGTGTTCCAAAGCTTCAACCTGATCGACGAACTCAACGTATACGAAAACGTCGAACTCCCGCTGATCTATCTCAAAATAAAAGCCTCCGAGCGCAAAAAGAAGGTGATGGATATTCTCAAGCGGATGGGTGTGTCCCACCGGGCCAGCCATTTCCCCCAGCAGCTTTCCGGAGGCCAGCAACAGCGCGTGGCCATTGCCCGGGCGGTGGTGGCAGGGCCGAAACTCATCCTGGCGGACGAGCCGACCGGTAACCTCGACTCCAAGAACGGAGAAGAAGTGATGGCCCTTTTGTCCGAGCTCAACCGGGAAGGAACCACGATCGTGATGGTGACGCACTCCCAGCACGATGCCTCTATCGCACACCGCGTGATCAACCTGTTCGACGGCCATGTGGTGGCCCAGGTAAAAGACGTATTATGATATTTAGTGACTAGATTGTTTATTGTTACTTCTGTACCGCGGGGGATTTAATTCTCTCGCGGTATTTTTAGAAGGCTGCCGCTCTATGTTTTGCATCGAGTGTTGTTATAGTAAGAAAACAAAAAGGCCGCCGGGAATTCCCGGCGGCCTTTTTTATAACAGAGGTCGTTAGTCTGCCTTGTACTGCGAGGCTACGCTCTTTTTGCCGAAACCGATGGTCACGGCTTTCACGTCGGTCCCTTCCACCGGAACGGGAGCCGTCCATACGGCCGATTTTTCCGAAGGGGCGGAGCCGTCCGTGGTGTAGTGCACCGAAGTGCCCGGTACGGAATTGGTCATATAGAGCATGCCGTCCTTGATCTCGATACCGGGGGAAGCGATGCGGAAGTTGATGCCTTCTTTTTCCCAGAACGGCATTTCCTTGCGGGCGATCTTGGTCAGGTAGGCGCCTAATTCGCGGTTGTAGGCAGCGTCGCGTGCTTGTGCGCCTGCGATCAGCGACCAGTCGGGAACAGCGTCCCAGGCCCTTTCGGCCAGCCCGACGATCTTGGGGAAAATGTAGTATTGCATCATTTTCTCTCCTTTGATGGTCTCGCTCCAAAGTTGGCCCTGGATACCGCGGATGTGTTTCTTGCCTTCTGCCGTCAGGGCTTCCTTGCGTGTGCCGTTGGCTTTGAAGGGAGCTTTATCCCAGTCCAGTACGGCGCCGTTCAGGCCGATACGGACAGAGCGGTATACGTCGTAGGGAAGAATATCGTACGAGTTGCGCTCGTTCACCCAGCCGCCCCAGTAGAGCCCGGGTTCTTCGGCGTGCTTGTTGGGGGCGAAGTCAAAGTAGAGGTTGGGGGCATTGCTCAGAATGATGTCGACCCCGGAGTTAGCCAGGTGGTACGGCATTTCCTCGCCGCCCCATTCGCCTACCGTGTCCCAGCAGTAGGCCATGAAACCTGCTTTCTGGAATTTAGGATTGATCGCCCCTTTCTTGGTGGCGATCTCCATCCAGCCGTAGAACTGGATACCTTTGTCGTCGAGTATCTTTTTCAGGCGTTCGGTATAGTAGTCGCGCAGGTCGTCCGTGGAGGCTACTTTTCCGCTGGCGATCAGTTCATGGCAGGCAGGGGAACCCAGCCAGGAGCCACGCGGCACTTCGTCCCCGCCGGTCTGCAGGGCCACCAGCGGTACGCCTGCTTCCTGGTACATGGCCTGGAGCTCGGTCACTACTTTGTCCATGAAATTATAGACACCTTCGTTGGCCACACACATCACGTTGTCCTGGAAGGCCTGGGGGGAAGAGTATTTCGAAGTGTCGGCCGGGTCGTGCAGCAGGTACTGCGTGGCCTTTTCCATATCGGAATCCTTGTATTTCTCGTAACGGTGCTTCATCGAGTAGATCGCGGCACGGGCGTGTCCCGGAGTTTCGATCTCGGGGATCACGTCGATGTGCAACTTCTGCGCATATTTGAGCAGGTCGATGAACTGTTCCCGGGTGAAGTAACCGTACCCGTGCGAAGTGGGGTCGTCGGCGAACGGGCCCGAACCGTAGGAGGGATGGAGCATATCCTTTTCATCCAGCGTATGGCCGCGGCGGGCGCCGAAAGTGATGAGTTCCGGGATGCCGGGTATCTCCAGGCGCCATGCTTCGTCGTCGTTGAAATGGAAATGGAAACGGTTCAGTTTGTAATAAGCCATCATGTCGAGCAGACGCTCGACAGCCTCTACAGTCTGGAAATTGCGGGCTATATCCAGGTGCATGCCGCGGTATTCGAGGTCCGGATAATCGCTTATCACGACCCCGGGGGTCTTGACAGGCAGGTCCGAAGAGCCCAGGATGCTGCGCAGGGTTTGGATGCCGTAGAAGACTCCGGCCGGCGAAGCGCCTGTGATGGTAGCTCCCTGCGGAGCGAGGGTCAGGTTGTAGCTTTCGCTGTTTTTCCAGGCGGCGGATTTATCCACGGCCAGGTTGATGCGGTAGGCGCTGCTGTCGGATGCGATCTCGGCGCCGAAGTCGCTCTTGAGTTTTTCGGTCAGGAATGCTGATTCGTTCTCCAGGCCTTCCCCGGCGGATACCGCCACTTTTTTCCCGATAGTCACCGTATCGGCCGTTTCCGTGCCTTGTTTTACGGTAGGGATAATGTCGAGCGATTTAAGGGGAATATCCAGTACGAGGTCTTTGTCCTGATTGTACTGGAACTGTCCGTAAGGATAGGGGTATTTGTCCCGTTTATTGCGCAGGGCGGAGGTGGCCGGGTCGAACGGCGCTACCTTCACCGGATCCATTTTCTGGGGGGCGAGCTCCTTGCCCTGGTCATCGCACGGCACGAAATACATGCCCAGCGGCGCTTCGATCTCCTTGCTGGAAGAACCGCGGAAGAGGATGGTTACCTTCAGCGAGTCCCCGGGAGCCAGCGTTTTGAAATATTCGGTGGGGTATAGGCGGTAGAAGTCGGCAATGACCTTTTCGGCCTTCACCTGCGAAGAGTCCGAATGCAGGGGAACGCGCGGGAATTGGTTGTAATACATTACCCATTTGTTGTCCAGCGGTTTGTCCGAAGTGTTGTAGATGGTGTAGACCGTCTTGTAATAGGCGCTGTCCGGCCCTTGCATATTGCCTTCCATGGCCCAGGAGACTTCCACAGGCGCTTTTTCCACACCCTGCTTTTTGGCGGAGCATCCCAGGGCCAGTGCGGCCGCTGCGGATAATAAGAATAGTCTTTTAAGCATAGATAAATATGATTTTATGTTAAATATATTTTTTTGTTGGTCTCGTCTACCCGCATCAGGTCCGGGTAGTTGTCTTTCAGCACACCGATCAGGTCGGGAGCCAGGTGTACGGCCCGTTCGAACATTTCCAGACAATGTTCTTTGTCTCCCATAGCGCAATACAGGGCGCAGAGATGGTAAAATACCTCGTGCGCATCCGGGAAAAGCGTCCGGGTGGATTTCAGGATATCCAGCGATTGTTTGGGCATGCCGCGCTGATAGAAAAAATAAGCCAGATCCAGGTAGTCCTCGGCATTGCTTTCCGGGTGGTCTATCACTTGGTTGAGGTGAGTGAGGGCATCCTCGAAAAGCTCCAGGGCCTCTTCGATCTCCCAGCACAGGCGCAGGCAGTCGATATCGTAGCTGTCTGCGACCATTCCCTGCCGCACGTAATCCAACGCCTGTTTTTTAAAACCGGCGTCGAAATGAACAGCGGCCAGTCCGTACCACCCGCGTGAAAGCTGCGGGTCGTAATGCACGGCTTTGAGGAAAAATTCGCAGGCGTTGTCGAAGTCCTCCAGGGTCTGGTAGTTCTCCGCGATGCGCATATAAGGGTAAGGGTCTTCCGTATGTTTGGCCAGAAGCAATTCCTTGAGCGTCCCGATGACCTTTGCCGGTTCCTCGCGCTGTTCGTACAGGTCGGCCAGGTCGTAGTAAGCCAACGTACGCTCGGGGTCTATCGATATCGCGTACCCGAAAGCCCGAATGGCCGGATCCCATTTTTCATCCCGGCTATAGAAGACGCCCAACTGGTGCCAGGCGTCCGCGTTGTAAGGGTCGGCGTCGATCAGCCGGTTGAAGAACCGTACAGCCTGTTCGTGGTTCTGGCTATACGCATAGATATCCGCCAGGCGGGCGATGGCTTCGGTATCCGAAGGGTTGGACAGAACCGCTTTCTGGAAATATTTGGCGGCCAGCCCGAGGTTGCCGCTGACGGCGTATTCCTCGGCCAGCAGCACGTTGATCTGGAAAAAATCGTCGTAATCCGGGTACGCAGCCAGGAAACATTCGATGGCGTCTTTGGAATTTTTGAGGGCGGAAAAGTACATCCCTTTAGCCACCAGGAATTCAGGGTTGCTATTGTACAGAACCTCCAGACTGTCCAGCAGGGAGCCGGCCCGTTCGGTATTTCCGTCGTAAATGAAGGCCTCGGCGCATATCAGGCTCAGTTCCGGGGAAGAAGGGTAGGTGTCCATCGCCATGGCGGCGGCTATCCCTGCTTTCTCGTACTGCATATTCTGCAAATAGTAATCGATGATGTCTTCCCAGGAGGAAGAATCGAAAAAATCGGCCGAACCGTCTTTCAGCATGGTCTCGAAACGGGAGATGAGTTCCGTTTTGTCTTCGCGTGGGTTCAGAAACATATCTGTCTGTGCTCGTTATCGAGCGTAAAGTTACTAAAAAGGATACGCCGGAGAACAGCGCCGGCGTATTATTTATCAACAATAGTATAACGGGCGAAAATCGGGCAGCCGGAAGATTTAATCGTCCGTATCCGTTTTCCGCTCACCCACTACCGTCAGAGCTATCTGCCGGATGCGTTTGCGGTCGATGGCAGCCACGGTGAACAGGTAGTCGCCAAAAGGGATCTCCTCGCCTTTTTTTGGGAAAGATCCGCTCATTTCCAGCAGGAAACCGGCCAGGGTGTCGGCCTCGCCTTTATTTTCTTCGAACAATTCCTGGGCCGGGTCGTCGAAATCCATGGCCCGGTAAAAATCCTTGAGCGATATATTGCCTTCGAACAGGAAGTGGGAGTCGTCCTTGCGGGTAAAGGAGGTTTCTTCTTCGTCGAATTCGTCCGAGATACTGCCTACGATCTCTTCGAGGATGTCGTCCAGGGAGATGATGCCCGAGGTGCCGCCGTATTCGTCCACTACGATGGCCATGTGGATCTTCTTTTCCTGGAAATCGACCAGGATGTCGTCGATCTTCCGGTTTTCGGGAACGAAAAAGGGCTCCCGGAGCAGGGCCTGCCAGGCGAAATCGCTCTTGCCCAGATGGGCAAGCAAGTCCTTGATGTACAGGATGCCAATGATATGGTCCGGGTCTTCGTGGTAGACGGGAATGCGGGAAAAGCCTTGCTTGACGATTTGGCGTTTCAGCCGGTCGAACGGACAGTCGTCCGGGACGGAGAACAGGTCGGTGCGCGGGGTCATGACCTGTTTGGCCTCGGTCTTGCCGAACGATACGATGCCTTCGAGGATGCGTTTTTCGTCCTCTTCGCTCAGTTCGTCGTTGCTCATTTCCAGGGCTTGGGACAGGTTGTCGACCGAAAGGGTGGATTTAGCTTTGTGGGCGAGCAGTTTCTCCAGTCCGCGGTTCAGCAGAATGAAAGGCGCGCTGAATATCCGCGTCAGGCTCACGGTAACCGTCATCGGGGCCGCCGCGAACCGGCTGAAAGACTTGTAATTGCCCGTGGCATAGACTTTGGGCAGCACTTCGCCGAAAAGCAACAGCAAAAATGTGGTAAGCGCCACCGATACGACCACCCGCAGAAGGCCGTTTTCTATCACTACGTAATAGCGGAGCAGGTATTCGAATATCAGGATGATACCTATGTTGACGAAATTATTGACTATCAGGATGGTTGCTAATAGGCGTTCGGGTTTGGCCAGCAGGCGGGCCGCCCCTTCCTCAGACGAACTTTTGGAGTTGCGGAACCCTTCGATGTCCGATTTGGACAGGGAAAAGAACGCCGTTTCCGACCCGGACATCAGGGCGGAGACCATGAACAGCAAAATTAGGATAAGGATATAAGCAATGGCGTGAAAATCGAAGTTTTCAGCGAAAAGGAGCAGCGGACTGCAATACGGGTCAGGATCCAAATTTGTGCGGTTTAGTTAATAAGGGAAACCTCGGTTCGGGCGGGTTTCTGACTTTCCGACAAAGGTAAGAAAAGTAAGATGCCTGCGCAAATATTTTGGGGATAGATGGTTAAATAATGACGGCGATGGAAAAAACGGCTCTTTTTTAAGGGGAAAAAAGCGAAAAAATCCTTAATTTCGCCCATTCTTAAGCGGCGCCTTATAGGCGGGATAAAGTTATGGAAAACAAAAAATTCAAAGAATACAAAGGATTAGACCTCGTGGCGGTAGCCGGCGAGGAATTGGAATACTGGGACGGGAACGGGATATTCGAAAAATCCGTTTCGCAGCGCGACGGCGCGCCCTCTTTCGTGTTTTTCGAAGGTCCCCCATCGGCCAACGGCATGCCGGGCATCCATCATGTGATGGCCCGTGCGATCAAGGATATTTTTTGTCGCTACAAGACCCTCAGGGGTTACCAGGTACACCGCAAGGCCGGTTGGGACACCCACGGGCTGCCGGTGGAACTGGGCGTAGAGAAGGAACTGGGCATTACCAAGGAAGATATCGGCAAGAAGATCTCCGTGGAGGAGTACAACGACTATTGCCGTAAAGTGGTGATGCGCTATACGGACAAGTGGAACGAGCTCACCCGCCGCATCGGTTATTGGGTAGATATGGAACACCCGTATATCACGTACAAGTCGAAATACATGGAGACCGTATGGTGGCTCCTTTCGCAGATATACGCCAAAGGGCTGCTGTACAAAGGCTACACTATCCAGCCGTATTCCCCCAAAGCGGGAACGGGCCTTTCCAGCCACGAGTTGAACCAGCCGGGCTGTTACCGCGACGTGTCCGATACGACCATCACTTCGCAGTTCAAGGCAGTGAAGGATACTTTGCCCGAGGCTTTCCGCAAAGAGGGGGATGTGTATTTCCTGGCGTGGACGACCACCCCGTGGACGCTCCCGTCCAATACGGCGCTGGCGGTGAAGGATGAGGTCGATTACGTCCTGGTGCGTACGTTCAACCAGTACACTTTCGCCCCGCAGTACGTGATACTGGCCAAGGTGCTCGTTCCGGTGGTTTTTGCCGGGAAATTTTACGAGGCGGAAAGCGGCTCGGACTTTGAAAATTACAAACCCGAAGATAAAAAGATCCCTTACCGGATAGAGGGGGAACTGAAAGGGAAAGACCTCGTAGGGGCCCGGTACGAACAGCTGATGCCGCTCGTACAGCCGTATCGGGATGCGGACCAGGCTTTCCGGGTGATATCCGGGGATTATGTGACTACGTCGGACGGTACGGGTATCGTGCATATCGCCCCGACTTTCGGTGCGGACGACGCCCGGGTAGCCAAAGAGGCCGGTATCCCGCCTATGCTGGTGCTGGACAAGGCGGGCAATCCCGTTCCGCTGGTGGATCTCCAGGGTCGTTTTATCGAGGGATTGGGAAAATACGCCGGCATGTATGTGAAAAATGCCTATTACGACGACGGAAAAGAACCGGAAAAGAGCCTCGACGTGCAGATCACGATTCAGCTCAAGGAGGAAAACAAAGCCTTCTCCGCGGCCAAACAGACCCACTCGTACCCGCATTGCTGGCGTACGGACAAGCCGGTGCTGTATTATCCGCTCGATTCGTGGTTCATAAAAATACCCGAAGTGCGCGAGCGGATGAGCGAACTGAACGAGACGATCAAATGGAAACCGGCTTCCACCGGTACGGGACGTTTCGGCAACTGGCTGGCTTCGGCCAACGACTGGAACCTTTCGCGTTCGCGTTACTGGGGTATTCCGCTGCCGATATGGCGTACCGAGGATAAGCGGGAAGAAAAGATCATAGGCTCCGCCGCGCAGCTCAAAGAAGAGATCGCCAAATCGATCAAAGCGGGCCTGATGACCGAAGACCCGTTCCCGGATTTCGTGGCCGGCGATATGAGCGAGGCGAACTACGAAAACATAGATTTCCACAAGCATTTGGTGGACAAAATTGTCCTGGTGTCCGACAGCGGGAAACCGATGCGGCGCGAAGCCGACCTGATCGACGTGTGGTTCGATTCGGGCTCGATGCCCTTCGCGCAATGGCATTATCCGTTCGAGAACGCCGATTTAATCGATTCCGGCGAGGGTTTCCCGGCCGATTTTATCGCCGAGGGCGTCGATCAGACCCGCGGATGGTTTTATACCTTGCATGCCATCGCCACGATGGTCAAAGATTCGGTGGCCTACAAAAATGTGATGTCCAACGGGTTAGTACTCGACAAGAACGGGCAGAAGATGTCAAAACGCCTGGGCAATGCCGTCGACCCGTTCGAGACGATCGATAAATACGGTTCCGATGCGGTGCGGTGGTACATGATATCCAATGCGCAGCCGTGGGACAATCTGAAGTTCGACCTGGACGGCATCGAAGAGGTATGCCGCAAGTTCTTCGGTACGCTGTACAATACCTATTCGTTCTTCGCGCTGTACGCCAACCTGGACGGTTTCGCGTACGCCGAAGCGGATATCGACTATAAAGACCGCCCGGAAATAGACCGGTGGATCCTTTCCGAACTCAATACGCTGGTGAAGGAAGTAGAAGAGGCTTTGGACGACTACGAACCGACCAAAGCGGCCCGCCTGATCCAGTATTTCGTGGGAGAGAACCTATCCAACTGGTTCGTACGCCTTTCGCGCCGCCGCTACTGGAAGTCGGGCGACGACCGCGACAAACTGTCGGCCTACCAGACACTTTATACCTGCCTGGAAACGGTATCGGTGCTCATGAGCCCGATCGCGCCGTTCTTTGCCGACCGCCTGTTCCGCGACCTGAACGCCGTAACCGGCCGGGATAAGAGCCTGTCGGTGCATCTGGCCGATTTCCCGGTGTACGACGCTTCGCGGGTGGACAAGGAACTGGAGCGCCGGATGGAACTGGCCCAGAAGATCTGTTCGATGGGGCTTTCGCTGCGCAAACGGTGCAAGATACGGGTACGCCAACCATTGGCCAAGATCATGATCCCCTGTCTGTCCGACGATTTCGGCCGGCAGGTGCGGGCTGTGGAAGGGCTTATCCTTTCCGAGCTGAACATCAAACAGATCGATTTGTTGTCCGATTCTTCGATGTTCGTCAAGCAGATAAAGCCGGACTTCAAGAAGATGGGGCCGAAATACGGCAAAGATATGAAAGCGGTGGCCGCCCGTATCCAGGCGATGACCCAGCAGGAGATTGCGGCGCTTGAAACGGACGGAATTTTAAATGTAGAAGTGAGCGGGAAGAAATTCGAAGTGGCTGCCGACCAGGTGGAAATAACCACGCAGGATGTCGAAGGAAGCGTAGTGGCTTCCGAGGACGGCATCACCGTGGCACTGGATATCACAATCGATGACGAACTCCGCAGCGAGGGTATCGCCCGCGAGGTGGTGAACCGGATACAGAATATGCGCAAGGAGCAGGGCCTGAATGTAGGCGACCGCATCGGTATATTAATTAACGCTACAGAAAGCGTAAAATTAGCGATTGAACAGAATATTGATTATATTTGCTTGGAAACGCTGTCGGATAGTTTGGCCTTTACCGATTCTGCGGAAGGCGAAACGGTGGAATTCGACGAGGTAAAACTGAGTATTAACATTCTAAAGCACGTGTAGGCAATGGAGACAAATGAGAAAAAGGATCGTTATTCGGATGCCGAACTGGAAGAGTTCAAGGCTCTGATACTCGAGAAGATAGCTAAAGCCGAAAGGGACTTGGAGATCATACGGGGCACCTATCTGAACCATGCCGGCAACGGGACGGAAGATACTTCGCCCACTTTCAAGCCTTTTGAAGAAGGGTCAGAAACGATGTCCAAAGAAGCAAATGCACAGCTCGCTGCCCGCCAGGAGAAATTTATCCGCGACCTGCGGAACGCCTTGGTGCGGATCGAGAACAAGACATACGGGATATGCCGGGTTACCGGCAAACTCATATCCAGGGAACGGCTGTTGGCCGTGCCTCATGCTACCTTGTCCATTGAGGCAAAAAAACAACGCCTGTAAGATTCAGGGGTGGATAACGACGCGGAAAAAGCCTTTGTCATTAGACGGAGGCTTTTTTTGTGAAATTTTCCCGGTAGAGAACCCTTTCGTTTGCGGGGGAGGCAAATAGTTCCTATTTTTGTCATTCAGCAACAAGATAAGTTATGAAAAAAAGATTAGGTATTTTATTGGCCATGCTGCCGATGCTCGTATTCTTTGCCTGCTCCAAAGGGGGTAAAGATATGCATTTTGGCATAATTTCCGATACGACGATCCGTCTTTCGGCGGACGATACGCAGGCGGAAATCGATATAGAGGCGAATGTCGACTGGGCCGTAACAGGCGGCAAAGACTGGTGCAAGCCGGATGTAGTACGGGGCAGCGGCGACCGGAAAGTGAAATTGACCATAAAACCCAATACGACCTCCGGTTCCCGCGATGTTACCTTGACGGTTGGTTCTGTGCTGGGCTCCGTTGATATTTATGTGGAGCAGGCCGGAGTGACAACGGGTTATGCCGAAGGAGCTTATAAGGCCGCCGAAACAAACAGGCAAACCGATCCGGTGAATATCGTCATCATGGGCGATGGATTTACGGCTGCGGATTTGGAACAAGGGGGAGCGTATGATCAGGCGATGGATCGTGCCCGGGAGGCGTTTTTCGATATAGAGCCGTTCAAATCGTACCGCAATTATTTCAATGTATATTACGTATATGCGGAAAGTGAAGACCGGGGGGCCACTTACGGCTGGGGGTATGACGGATCGACCAAAGCTACTTTTGCTTTTACGGTACGCAATACGGCTTTCAAGGCTACGTTCTCGACTTCGGCCAATTCTACGGCCACTTCCTGCAATTACCAGAAAGTGTTCGATTACGCCCGCAAAATCCCTGCCATAAAGGTGGGTGCCGATATCGTACTCAAACCGGACGGAAATATCCAGAGCGGAGCGATTTCAGATGTGAATAACGTAATAAACAAGACGCTTATAATTTTGGTGATCAACGATACCCGTTATGCAGGTACATGCGTAATGTATCCTACAGGCGCGGCTATCGGGATGTGCCCGATGTCGACGGCTGTAGGTAACATGAGCTTTGAAGCTACTTTGCGCCATGAGGCCGGCGGACATGGTTTCGGGAAATTCACCGACGAGTATATTTATTACCCAGGAGCGATCCCTCAAACGGATGCCAGCGGGTATAGCGTTAACGAAATACAACAATGGCAGGGACTGGGATTTTACAGAAATATGTCGACGGTCAAGACCAAAGCCGGTGCGCCTGAGGAGTGGCAGCCGTTCCTGGACAATGCCGCTATTTATCCGGAAGTCGGTTTCTTTGAAGGCGGATGCACATATGCGCTGGGTATATGGCGCGCGGAAAGCAACAGTATCATGAACGACAACGTCCCCTATTTCAATGGCCCTCAGCGATATTTTATCTATAACCGGATCAAAACGATCGCCGGGGAAGCGCCCACCTGGGCCGATTTCCGCACGCGCGACGTACAAGCCACGCCTTCCCAGCTGAACGCTTTCACGGCGATGGCCAAGGCGAGCGAATCCGAGTTCATTCCGTTGGGCCGGCCTATTATGATGGATATGCCGTTGTAACACATTTGTTCCTAACAACGAGGAGGCTCTTTTGCTAGGGATATTCCCCGCAAAAGGGTCTTCCTCGTATACATAATAAACATTAAAAAACGATAAGATATGGGACAATTCTTTAAAATGTTCTTCGCTGCCCTGCTGGCCGGGGTGGTGTTGATGATCCTGCCTTTCCTGATGTTTATCGGGTTCGTTTCGGTATTGTCCAGTTTTGGAGAGCAACCCGAAGTGACGGTGAAACCCTCCAGCACGCTGGTGATCGACCTGAGCGTACCTATCATGGACAAAGCGGTGGAGGATCCGATGGCTATTTTCACTTCGTTCTCTTCGATGGCTGGCAACGTGTCAATGCCCATCAGCCTGCGGGAGCTTACCGAGGCTATCGCCTGTGCGGCCGAAGATGAAAATATCGAGGGTATATCGCTTACCGGCGAAGGGTTCGGCGGGGGTATGGCGCAACTGGTAGCCGTGCGGAAAGCGCTCAACGAATTCAAGGAGTCCGGCAAATATGTGACAGCCTACGCCAACCTGTACAGCCAGGGCGATTATATCGCCAAGAGCACGGCCGATAATATATTCCTGAACCCCAACGGCACGGTCGACCTCAAGGGTCTTTCGATGGCCAGTATGTTCTTCAAGGGGTTTGAGGAAAAGTACGGCATCGGGGTACAGGTGTTTCGCACCGGTAAATTCAAAAGCGCGGTCGAGCCGTTCCTGTTGGATAAAATGAGCCCGGAAAACCGCAGGCAAAGCCTCGAACTCATCACCACAATATGGGATACGCTGTCTTCGGCCGTGGCCGTCGCCCGGGAATATACCCGCGCACAGGTGGACAGCATCGCTTCCGGGAGGCTCGGTTTTACGGCCCGGGGTGCGCTGGATTGCGGGCTGGTGGACAGCCTGATGTACGCCGGGCAATACGACGATTTCTTGGACAGTCTGGGTGGGAAAAATCGGATCAAATACGCCGAATACGCCCGGTATCTCTCTATGAGGCATAAAACTAAAGCCGAAGACCGGATCGCTGTGATCTATGCGCAGGGTGATATCGTGTACGGCAAAGGCAAGGCGACCGAGATCAGCGAGGACGCGATGCGCAAAGCCTTTAAGAAAGCCAAAGACGATGACCGGGTGAAAGCGGTCGTACTGCGGGTGAATTCGCCCGGCGGCGTGTCCATTACGGCGGATAATATCTGGAAGATGGTCGAAGACCTCAAAGCGGAAAAGCCGGTCGTCGTTTCGATGGGCAACTATGCGGCTTCGGGTGGGTATTACATATCCTGCGGGGCCGATTATATCTTTGCCGAGCCGACGACCATTACCGGTTCGATCGGAGTGTTCGCCTATATTCCCAATGTGGAAAAATTAGCCAACAGGAACGGCATTACCACCGATGAGGTATCCATCTATTCCAATTCGGCAGATCCGACGTTCTTTACCCCGGTCAGCGACGGTTTGGGCAAGATTATCCAAAAGAGTATAGAGGAAACTTATGCCCAGTTTGTGGGCCGGGTGGCCGAAGGCCGCCATATGGCGGCCACATCGGTGGATTCCATTGCACAGGGCCGGGTATGGAGCGGTATTTCCGCGCTGAAACTCGGGCTGGTGGACGGGATCGGCGGCCTTGGCGAAGCGGTCGGGAAAGCAGCCGAGCTGGCCGGAACGACTGACTATTCGGTGTCGGAATATACCCGGACGCCTTCGTCCTTCGAGCAGCTGATGAGCATACTGAACAGTTCTTCCGATATGAAAGTGCGTGCCCTGATCGGGGACGATATGTTCGAAATGTACAGTGCGGCCCGCCGGGCATCGCAGTCGGACAAACCGGTAGTGATGTCGCGTTTGCCGTACGGTATGCGGATAAACATGTAGTAGCTTAATTGTTTGATATAAAGGGTGATGCCTGATGGGGCATCACCCTTTTTTTGTTATTTTACATAAAAAACAGTTATATGCCGGTAAAATGACGTATCTTTGCACCGCATTTAAGCAATCGTTCCTTTACCTGTAATATTTGCATATTATCAGCCGGCGGCGATCAATGGCCGCGAAGTAAAAGACAATGTGATGAAAGCTCGTTTTGTGCGGGCGAATGCTCGGATCCGTTTTCCGAAGAAAAACGGCAAAATAATAAGCAAATATTATGTTATTTGAAGATTTGAAACTTTCTGCGCCCGTACTCAGGGCGCTTACGGATGCGGGCTACCAGACCCCCACTCCTATTCAGGAACAAGCCATTCCTTTGGTACTCGAAGGACGCGACCTGTTGGGCAGCGCCCAGACAGGTACCGGCAAGACCGCCGCGTTCGCCCTGCCGATCGTCGAACTGCTGGGACAGAAACACTCTACCGGCAAACGTCCGATACGGGCGTTGGTACTTACTCCTACCCGCGAGCTGGCCGGGCAGATATCCGACAATTTCCGGATGTATGCCAGATATACCGGCCTGCGCGAGACCGTTGTATACGGTGGGGTGTCGCAGCTCAACCAGACCCGTGAACTGGGCCGGGGGGTGGATATCCTCACCGCGACCCCGGGGCGCCTGCTGGACTTGATGAACCAGGGCTTTGTGAACCTGCGCAACGTCGAAATACTGGTGCTGGACGAGGCCGACCGTATGCTTGACATGGGCTTTATCCACGATATCCGCAAGATCATGGCGCAAGTGCCCGAAGACCGGCAGACGCTGTTCTTCTCGGCTACCATGCCGCCCAATATCTGCGCCCTGGCTTCGGATATCCTTTCCGATCCCGAGCGAGTGGAGGTCAATCCCGAATCCTCGACGGTGGATACGGTCGAACAAAAAGTGTATTTCGTCGAAAAAGGCAACAAGAAATCTTTGCTCCTTTCCCTGCTGGAAGACCCGGATATGGATTCCGTACTGGTCTTTTCGCGGACTAAGCACGGGGCGGATCGTTTGGCCCAGATACTTTCCCGTTCCGGCATAAAGTGCGATTCCATCCACGGAGACAAGAGCCAGAATGCGCGCCAACGGGCATTGGACAATTTCAAGAGCCGCCGCAACCGGGTGCTGATCGCAACCGATATCGCCGCCCGAGGGATCGACGTGAACAACCTGTCGTATGTCGTGAATTACGACCTGCCGGCCGATTCCGAATCCTACGTACACCGCATAGGCCGTACGGGCCGCGCGGGACGGGAAGGCATTTCGGTGTCGTTCTGCGACGAGAGCGAACTCGGATACCTGAAAGATATTAAAAAGTTGATCGGCCGCTCCATCGAAGTGGTCGAAGACCAGCCGTTCCACTGTCCGGAATACGCTTTTGCAGCCGAACGTGCCTCGCAGGCGCAGCAGCCCAAAACAGCCTCCAAAGGAGGCAATAAGGCCAAACGTTTTTTCCGCCGGGGTTTCTCGGGCCGTAAAGCGGTATAAGGAAAAACAAGAGGAAATCCCCATCCCTTGTCGGTAAAAGAACCGGGCCCTTTACGGGAAATCGGTATCTTTGCGGACAAGGGATTTTTTATGCAGTATATCGAAGCGAAATCCATACTCTCCAAACTCCGGCAGGCGGACAGCCTGTTCGGCATTACTTACAATATGAACCTCTACCGGGGATGCCAGCACGGGTGTATCTACTGCGACACCCGCAGCGACTGCTACGGAATAGGGGACATCTCAAAAATATCGGTCAAGCGCAATGCGCTGGAACTTCTCGAACGGGAACTCCGCGCCAAGCGGGGCCGGAAAGGCACGATCGGCACCGGATCGATGAACGACCCCTATATGCCTGCCGAGGAAAAAACCGGGATCGTACGCGAGGCCCTGGCCCGGATCGCCGCTTGGCGTTTTCCGGTGCATGTCATCACGAAGGGAACGCTCGTTACGCGGGACGCGGATGTTTTGCAGGACATATCGACCGTGTATGCGGCGGTGAGTTTTACGGTAACATGCGCGGACGATGCGCGGGCCCGGATACTTGAGCCAGGTGCCCCGCCTTCGTCGGCCCGGCTCAAGGCGATGGAAATACTGGCTTCCCGGGGTATTTATACGGGAGTGACGCTCATGCCGCTGCTCCCTTTTCTGACCGATACGGTGGAAAATGTGCGGGAAATACTCCGCCGGGCCAAAGACAGCGGCGCATCGTATGTGCTGCCGATGTTCGGCATGACCCTGCGGGGCGGTTCGCGGGATTATTTTTACCGCACGCTGGAAAAGCAGTTTCCGGGGATGAAAGAGGGGTACGTATCGGCGTTCGGCAATCGCTACGAGTGCTGGAGCGAAAATTACAAAAAACTTTCCGAGGCGTTTTACGCAGAGTGCCGGCGTCTGGAGCTACAGACCCGCATGGAGTTTTATTCGGGAGAACGGCCCGCACAGATGTCGCTGTTCTGAAGCGGTACGACTATAAAAAAGCCCGCTCAATTTGAGCGGGCTTTTTGCGGATTATATTGGTCTATTCGCCGAGCAGGCTTTCCAGCCGCCGGCCTACCGGGTCTTTTTCGGGATTGTATCCTCCCTGGCGGATCAGGATCTTGCCTTCGGGAGATACGAGGATCTGGGAGGGGTATAAGTTTATGCCGTAGAGTACATTCACCGATTCGGGGCCTTGCGGGGTCTCGTACATATTGACCTGGTACCAGGTCAGGCCGTCTTCTTTCACCGCTTTGCGCCAGGCTGCATCGTCGCGGTCGAGCGCCAGGGAGATCATCACGAAGTTTTCCCGGTCTTTGTATTTTTCGTACAGCGGTACCATGAATTTGTTCGCCTCGCGGCAAGGGCCGCACCATGAGCCCCAGAAATCCAGCAGGACGTATTTTCCGCGGAAATCGGACAGTGTTATTTTCTGCCCGTCGATGCCGGTGAGGGTGAAGTCCGGGGCCTCTGCGCCGGCCTTTATCCCTTCATTGTTCTTTTTCCAGGCTTTGGACATAGCCAGATTGCTCTCTATTTTTTTTCCGGCGGGTGTCTGTTTGGCTTTATCGCCGAGCAGACCAAACAATTCTTCCCGGTGTTTTTCGGCGTAACTCCCTTTTACCCCGCTCAGTACGTAGGCTGAAAAAGGATCGTCCGGATACCGGCGGACGTACTCGTCCATCAACTGGTAGGATTTCTCGACTACCCCCCAGGTTTGGTTGTTCACTTCTTTGATTTTTTTGATCAGAGAGTCCCTCTCGGGGCCTTCGGACATCGCGCGGGCTGTTTTTTCCAGGGTAAACAGGGAATCCGAATAAACGCTTGCTTCTGCGTAGATTTTGTCCAGGGAGTCGAAGTAAGTCCGGTGGCGGTAATCGTCGTAGATACCTCCGCTCACTTTCGCGGCGCCCAGGTCGAAAAGGTCGCCTTTTACGGTGATCTTGTCCGAAGGGTTCAGGCATAGCCTGTATACCTCGGAACTACGGACGTCGTCTATCACCTTCCCGGTAGGGAGGTAATAAAGTACCCCTTCGCAAGTGTAGGGCACTGTGATAATACCTTCGGCGCGGCCGTTGCGGGTAGCGGTGATCGTGTCGATGCGTTTACCTTCCGGGTCGGCCCGCAAAAGGACCGAATCGCCCTTTTTGAGGTTTTTTAGTCGTAAATCGAAGGTTACGGGCTGCTGTGCGGCCGCTTCGAAGGCGAAAAGGCAGGCCAGCAGGGACAGGAAGATGACTTTGTTTTGTTTCATTTTTTTGCGAATAGGTTTTATGCATAAGACCCCGCTAACGGGAGAATAGTTTCAAACGGGCTGAAAAAACGCGCGGCTACCGGCGCTTTTCGAGCTCTTTCCGGTACTCTTCCGCCGTGAGTTCCAATTCCTGGTACCAGGCTTTCCCGAAGCGCCGGATAAGGGGCTCCCGCAGGAACTTATACACCGGCACGTTCAGTTTCCTCCCCAATACACAGGCATCCCGGCAGACGTCCCACCGGTTGTAGTTCAGGGCGGTGAAGGACATGATCCGGCTCAGCCGGACGGGGTACAGGTGGCACGAGACGGGCTTTTTGAATGGAATACGACCGTCCGCATAGGCTTTTTCGATGGCGCAGGCGGCCGTACCGTCCGGTTCATACACCAGGTAGGCGCACTCTTTCCCTCCCGCCAGCGGGGTAGAAGGCAGGTGGTCGTACGGGTCGTTTACCCAAGTGCCCTGCAGGCGTACGGCCTCGATGCCCTCGGGGCGCATATAAGGTTCTACCCGGGGATATATTTCTTCCAGGATGGCTTTTTCGTCCTCATCTACCGGCGCTCCGCTGTCGCCCGCCACGCAGCATGCGCCTTTGCATTTGGCCAGGTCGCATACGAACGATTCGAGCAGCAGGTCGTCCGATACCAGTGTATCCTTGATCTGTAGCATGGATACAAAAATAGTTTTTTTAGCCTTTTTTTAGGGTATTTATCACGGGATAATCTCTAAATTTGTCAAAATGACTAAATCCGGTCTTACAGAGCGATGAAAGTAGTAAAAACAGCTATCCTGGCCGCCGTGTTTTTTTGTGCGGCCTCTTTGTCCGCCCAGAATATGGGCATGGTGACCGTAAAGGCCGACCCGCGGATCGAGCACCTGCTCCGCCTGAGGGTGGAGAACAACAGCGATGGCCGCCGGGTGGACGGGTACGTGATACAGATCTATTACGGACGGCTCCAAAAAGCCCGGGATGTGATGACCGCTTTCCAGGAGAGCTATCCTTTCGAATATTCGGAGATCGAATACGATACGCCCGATTATAAAGTGTTCGTAGGTGCTTACCTGACCGAGGCGCAGGCGCGGGAGGCACTGTCCCTGCTCAAGCAAAACCCGGATTATTCAGGGGCTTTCGTGCGGCCGAAAAAAATAACCGTTTACGACGACTGAGTTTTTTATAAAAATGATACGCAGCACAGGCATGAGATCGATCGCCGGATTCTTTATTGCGGTGTTTTTTGCACTGCCAGGAATTTTGCATGCCCAAAAGGTACAGTTCGAGCGTTTCGTGATGCCCTCGGGTCTGCGGGTATTGGTGCACAGCGACGACCGTTCGCCGGTCGTGTCGGTAGGACTGATGTATAGGACGGGGCTGAATGACGAGCCGAGCACGCTGGCGGGTATAAATGCCGTTGTGGCCGCGATGAGCACCGAATCTTCAACCCATTTGTCCCCCGGGCGGTACCGGTCGATCATGGGGACGTACGGGGGGAAGAGTACCGTCGACGTGAGTTACGATGTGACATTCTTCTGCGATAGTTTTTCTTCCAACATGCTCAAAGGGGCCATTTGGCTGGCGGCGGAAAAGGCCTACGGTTTCCGGGAGGATACGGCTGCTTTTTCCCAAGTGTCCCGTAAGGTAACCGATGAGGCGGCCGCCCGGCAACGCCGTACCGGTGACCGGGAGGAAAAAGCCCTGTACGATATGGTGCGTACCGTAAACCTGCGCCTGGTGCCGGAGGTGGCCACCCTGGACAGCGGGATCACGATGGCGGCGGCAAAGGCCTATGAAAAATTGTATTTCAATCCTAAAAAAGCGGTTTTGGCCATCAGTGGCGACGTGAATGTCGATTCCGTCCGCCGGTATGTGGTGGAAATGTTTTCCCTGCTTCCGCCCGATACGCTGAAAGTGGACCTGAAACCCACTTTATTTTCCGTCCAGAAACCGGCTGCCGATACGGTAGTGCTTTCCGGTGGAAAGGCGGTGGATGTGGGCAGCGGGATATTGGCAGTAGGCGGATATGATAAGCATATAGATACGCTATATGTGCCCCAGCCGAACGAATCCGTCATCTTTGCGTGGCAGATACCCCCATATAGCGATCCTCAGTTCGAGGTGTTCGATTTTATCAGTACGGTACTCTGCGCCTCGAGTGGCTCCAGGCTGGACAAAGCGTTGGTGGAAGAGGAAGGGTTGGCCACATCGGTACAACCGTTTATCCTACCGATGGAGCGGGCTTCTGTTTTTGCTTTTAAGGTGGATCTCCGGCCGGGGGTGAAAATCTCCCAGGCTGAAGCGGTTGTCCACCGGGAACTCGAGCGGATGCGGAATTTCAATATTACAGCCGGGGAATTGAAAAAGGCGGTGAATGCTACGCAGATGTCCCAATGGCAGTACATATCTTCCAACGAAGGAATGGTCCGCAATATGGCTCTTACCGAATTGTTGTACGGGGATGCGGCGGTGTTCAATTCGCGGATGGAAAAGCTTTCCACGATTACCCAGGAAGATGTCCGTGCGGTTATGCGGCGTTTTTTCCGTACCGACAACATGAAAACGATCTACGAACTCCCAGTTTCCCGCCGGGAACAATCCTCCGCCGGTTCGAAATGACGAAATATATCCGCACGATCTTGGCGGTCTTCGCCATTTTAGGGGCTGTGGTATTTTGTGCCGCGGGTCCTTCGAGGGTTTTGTCCGGCGGAGAGGGAGGGACTATGCCCGATTCGCTGATGGTGCGCAGGGCGCTCGAAGCGATTCTCGCCCCGGCGGGTGCCGATTCGGCGTCCACGAAGGAAGATGCTGTAGCGGTACGGGATACTCTTTTTGCTGTGGCAGACAGCCTGGTGACAATGCCGGAAGATACGGCCGCGGCCGATAGCATCGGGGTAGCCCCGGCCCGGGAAGATACGATAGTAGTAGAGTATCAATTATCCCAGGAGATGCGCGATTCGATACATAAGAAAGAAGAAGCGATCAAAGCGGGCCTGGCTTTCCTGTCCGGCGTCCGGCAGTCGGAGATCCGCGTGGGGGAAAAGGAAATATCCGATACCCTTTTTGCGGCCGATTCCTACCAGGTGCGGATATACGACAGCCTTCCCGAACCGACGCAACCTCCGTACGTCAATATCGGCCACCCCGTCCGTTTTACCCTGAACAATGGACTGAAAGTAATTGTTTATACGGACGCTACGATGCCTATCGTGACTTTTTACATCGGGATACTGAACCGATCGGTGTTCGAAAAAGAGAAGAAGGGGGTTTCGGATCTGACAGCGAACATGCTGCTGGCCGGCGTGCAGAACCGCACCAAAGCTCAGATCACGGATTCACTGGCCAATATGGGAAGCGTTTTCCGGATGAACCGCAGCAGTTTTTATGTCTCGGGACTTAAAAAATACGCACGCGCCAATTTCAACCTGTTTGCCGATGTGGTGTTAAGGCCCTCCTTCCCGCTGCAGGAATTCTTCACCGAAAAAAAGGCTATGAAAGACGCCTATACGTTGGACGACTCCCGCCCCGAGGTGATACTCAACCGGGTGTACCGGGCATTGGCCCTTGCCGGGAAAGTCCCCACCGGGGAATTCATTTCCGAGAGTTCGATCGACCGGATATCGCTCAACGATTGTCAGGAATACTACAGCACGTATTGGCGGCCGAATAATGCGGTATTGTTGGTAATGGGCGATATTACCGCCGACCAGGTGCGGACGATGGTCAATTCCCGGTTCCGGACGTGGGCTTCTGCGGATATTCCTAAAAGCAAGATAGCGGTAGTAAATGACTTACCCGCTACGGCGATCAATTTTATCCACGACCCTTCGGCCCGCGATTGCCGGATCATCATGTCCAATATTGCGGAATTCGATTATAATTCGCCGGACGTATTCCCGGCCATGTTCATCAATCACCTGATGGGGGGAGACCTGTTGGCTAATATCCGGGCTACGCTACAGGCGGGGGGCTATATGGGCGACCAATTCTCCCTCTCCCCGGATCCGCTGGGGGGATATATGTACCTTTCGACCCGGACGTCCAACCTGAATGCCGTTCGGACGATCGCGGAAAAGACCGCCCGGCTCCAACGGATACGGACGGTGCCTTTGGATGAAAAAGAGCTTTCCAACCTCAAGCAGTATCTGATAGGAAAAATCGCCCTCTCGTTCGAGGACCGCAATGCATTGGGCAGTTATGGGGTGGCCATGGAGAACGGCACGGTAAAGAAGGATTTCCTGGAGGATATACTCAAACAGATCAATACGGTGTCGTCCGAAGACATCATGCGCGTAGCCCAAAAATATATCAAGCCCTCGCAATTCCGTATCGTGATGTATGGGGATGCCCGGAAAGTGGTGCCTCCGCTGGAACTGGCCGGCTATTATAATATCACCTTTTACGATAAGTATGCCAATCGGGTAGAGCGGCCGTCCCTTTCCCAACCGGTGACGGATAGTATTACGGCGGCCGACGTGCTCGGTAAATATTTTGAATCCATGGGCGGCAGGCACAAGATGGGTTCGGTGAAAACTCTCCGCCAAAATTACGAGATCATGATCGGAGATAAGATTTTTAAAGCCCAGACCCTTTCCAGTCTCCCCTGCAACCACCAGGAGCAAATACTCTATGACGGGCAGGTATACCTGAAGAAGACTTTCAACGGCAATATGGGATATACCAAGATAGAGAATACCACAGTCAACCTATCTGCCGCGGCGGTAGAGAAACAGCGTCTGGATCGTTCCATATTCCCATTACTGGATTATCAGAAAAAGAGTTTCGAAGCGGAACTGGATAGTATCGTCCCGGTCAACGGACATTTTACCTATCGTTTGCGGGTGACGATGCCCAGCGGAAACCTCCAGAATTACTACATATCCATGGACGACTATATGGTGCTCCGTATAGAAAATGTGGCGGCTCCTGCGGTCAAAGAGGTCGATGAGAAGGGTGTGCTGACGAAATACGTCCCGGAAAAGATCGGCTCTTATTCCGATTACGGGAATTATAAGGAAGTGAGTGGGGTGAAATACCCATTCTCTACCGAAGTGAAAGACGCCGACGGAGGGCGTATCATCTGGCGGACTTTATCCGTCGATCCGAACGTTTCCATCCCGGCAAAAATGTTCCGGTAGGGGCTTTACCAGCCGGCGCGGGGGCCCATTTCTATTGCTTCCAGATTTTCTATTTTTCCGCTGTCCAATGTGAAACGGAGCATGGTACGTACTTTGTGGAAACCATACGTCCCGGCCGCTCCCGGATTGAAGTGCATACATTTCAGGCGACGATCCATCATCACTTTCAGGATATGGGAATGCCCGCAGACGAACAGGGCGGGTGGTGCCGCGAACAGTTCTTCCTGTACGCTGCGGTCGTAGTGGCCCGGATACCCGCCGATGTGTTTGAGCAATACTTCCACTCCTTCCTCTACGAAGCGGAGCCTTTCGGGAAACGCGGCCCGTATCTCACCACCGTCGATATTGCCATATACAGCGCGCAGCGGAGCGGTATCCGCTAGTTTTTCCGCCACGGTCATGGATCCTATATCCCCAGCGTGCCATATCTGGTCGGCCTGGCGGGCGTATTTCAGGATGGATTCGTCGATAGTGCCGTGGGTGTCGGAGAGCAGGAGTATCTTTTTCATGGGGTAAAGTTACCGGTTTTCCGGTTTTTTTATCCTTCCGGGAGGTGTTTTATTGTCTCCCGCTTGCTTTCCCTCTGTTAACATGCGTATCTTTGCGCACCAAAACGTACCAGGTAAACAATCCGATAAACAGATAGAATGAAATTATCCAACTTCGACTTTAATCTTCCGCCCGAACTGTTGGCGGAGTACCCCACAGAAAACCGCGACGAAGCCCGGCTGATGGTCATCCACCGCGAGAACGGACAGATAGAGCACCGCCAGTTCAAAGACCTGATAGAATATTTCGAGGACGGGGATACCATGATCATCAACAACACCAAGGTCTTCCCGGCCCGTATGTACGGCAACAAGGAAAAGACCGGCGCTACGATAGAAGTATTCCTGCTGCGCGAACTCAATGCCGAGCAGCGTCTGTGGGACGTGATCGTCGATCCGGCCCGCAAGATCCGTATCGGCAATAAGCTTTTCTTCGGCGACGACGATTCGCTGGTGGCCGAAGTGATAGACAATACTACCTCGAGGGGCCGTACCCTTCGCTTTTTGTTCGACGGCTCGTACGACGAGTTCCGCGAAAAACTCCTGTCCTTGGGTGAAACCCCGCTGCCCAAATACATCAAGCGCAAAGTGGAGCCGATGGACGAGGAATACTACCAGACGATCTACGCCAAGAACGAAGGCGCGGTGGCTGCTCCCACGGCCGGACTGCATTTTTCCAAACTCCTGATGAAACGGCTGGAAATCAAGGGTATAAATTTTCCAGAGATCACCCTTCACGTAGGGTTGGGCACGTTCAATCCGGTAGAGGTGGAAGACCTCTCCAAGCATAAGATGGACTCCGAACAGGTGATTATTTCCCAACAGGCCTGCGATGTAGTCAACTCGGCGATAGACGCCAGGAAAAAGGTGTGCGCTATCGGGACGACGTGCATGCGGGCGATCGAAAGTTCTATCTCTTCGGACAGGCACCTCAATCCGTTCAACAGCTGGACCAACAAATTCATCTTCCCCCCGTACGAATTCTCGATCGCCAATTGCATGGTGACCAATTTCCATACCCCGCGTTCGACCCTGCTGATGATGATCTCGGCATTCATGGGCCACGAACTGATGATGGAGGCCTACCACAAGGCGGTGGAAGAAAAATATAAATTCTACTCTTACGGCGACGCGATGCTGATCCTGTAATGCTGGAAGGGAAGCACATATTGCTCGGGGTCACCGGCAGCATCGCCGCGTATAAGGCCGCCTACCTGGTGCGCCTGCTGGAAAAACGCGGGGCCGAGGTGCAGGTAGTAATGACTCCTTCCGCGAAGGATTTCATTACGCCCGTCACCCTGTCGGCGCTCAGCGGACGGCCGGTACTCAGCGAATTTTTCCAGATGACCGACGGCACATGGAACAGCCATGTGGAACTCGGCCTGTGGGCCGACGCAATGCTCGTAGCCCCCGCTACTGCCGCTACGATCGGTAAAATGGCCACGGGAGTAGCGGATAACCTCTTGGTTACTTGCTACCTTTCGTGCAAGGCCCCAGTAGCCGTCGCTCCTGCGATGGATCTAGACATGTATCGTCATCCCTCTACGCAAAATAACCTGGACATTCTGCGCTCTTATGGTACGACGGTTATCGAACCGGCGGCCGGGGAACTGGCCAGCGGCCTTTCCGGCAAAGGGCGTATGGAGGAGCCGGAACGCATCGTGGCCTATATCGATGCGTTATTGGAAGGGGGCAAGGATTTCGCCGGGAAAAAAGTGCTGGTCACGGCAGGCCCTACCTACGAAAAGATAGACCCTGTGCGGTTCATCGGCAACTATTCTTCGGGAAAGATGGGTTTTGCCCTGGCGGCGGAATTTGCATCGCGGGGAGCTGAAGTGACCCTTATCGCCGGGCCGGTGTCTTTGCCGACCCCGGTAGGAAATATCCGCCGGGTCGATGTGGAATCGGCCGGGCAGATGTACGTGGCTACGCTAGAGGTGTTTCCGGCCATGGATATGGCGGTGCTGTCGGCTGCTGTGGCGGACTTTACGCCGGAGGCGGCCAGCGACAGGAAACTCAAACGGCAGGAGGGATTGACCCTCGAACTCCGGCCCACGCAGGACATTGCGGCGGCTTTGGGAGCTGCGAAAAAGAAAAACCAAATGTTGGCCGGATTTGCGCTGGAAACCCACGATGAAAAGGAACATGCCTGGGAAAAACTCCGCCGGAAAAACCTCGATATGATCGTGCTCAATTCGCTGGGCGATGCGGGGGCCGGATTTTCGTGCGACACGAACAAAGTGACTTTGCTCAAGGCAGACGGCAGCGAAAAGGTCTATCCGCTCAAAAGCAAGCGGGACGTGGCGCGGGATATTGCCGATAATATGGTTTTGTAATCCGGACATTAAAAATATAAAGCGCGGGCGGTTTGTTACAAACCGCCCGCGCTTTGTCATATATAGCAAGAAGAAACAAATAAAAATCCCGTTTGATGTTTCTTTTTTTGATTATATCTATGTTGAAATTTCAATGAATAAAAAAATGAATGGATATTATAGAAGGACGATAAAAATAGACACAACAAAGTGGTGCTATACAATAGGAGAGGGGATGGGATTGAATGCTACATTTTATGTAAAAGGGTACATTGATGTGTCAGAACGGGTTGGGGGAGGATGGAATGCCCGGGTCAGCGCACGTGCTTTAGCTTCTAATATCACACCAGGGCCAATACCGACAGTACTTATATACCCGATTATACCCGGGCGGTCGCAAGTGCCGAAGCGCCTATTCAATGCAGCCCGTACAGTGCCGCGCTTTATATAGAAAAAGCGGCCCTACAATGGCCCGAGGGGGATTACTCCGGCGCGCTGGATACCTATAAGCGCCTTGTGGGGCTGGATACGGCGGATGCCCGGTACAAAGGGGTGGCGCATATTCCGTATTCCGATTTCTACCAGGCGATAGGGACTTTTTACGATAGCCTGGGGGTGCGCGATTCTGCCGAAACCTATTACGCAAAAAGCACTGCTTGGAATAGTATTCACAGCCATCGGCGCTGATCCATTGTTATTTTACCGGTGTTTTGTTTCTGTCCGAAAGGGTTACGATAGCAGGAAATCTTCTTTTTTTGCGGCGTTTTGTCTACGGAATACCGTCGTTTGTCGAAAAAATGCCGGGTCTTGCCGGATATTCGGCAAATTTGTACAATAGAAAATCTACATAGGAACGAATCACTCATAACAAAAATAAGATTGTACAAATGGCACAGGAAAAAATGAAACTTGCGGTTTATCCCGACCAGCAGGCCGGTTCGGTAGCTATCGCCAGAGAGATAGCATCCATTATAAAGGAAAAGAACGCCAAAGGGCAGGCCGCCGTATTGGGTCTGGCTACCGGCAGTTCGCCGCTGAAGGTCTATGCCGAATTGATCCGCATGCACAAAGAGGAAGGACTGTCGTTCAAGAATGTGAAGACTTTCAACCTGGACGAATACTACGGGCTGACCAAGGATAACGATCAGAGTTATTGGTACTTCATGCACCACAACCTGTTCGACCATGTGGATATCCCGGCCGGGAACGTGCATGTCCCGGACGGTACCGTGCCGATGGACAACGTGGAAAAATGGTGCGAAGACTACGAAAAAGCGATCGATGCTGCCGGCGGACTGGACTTCCAGTTGCTCGGTATCGGCCGTACGGGGCATATCGGATTCAACGAGCCGCCTTCCGATCCGCAGTCCAAGACCCGCATGATCCACCTGCACGATATCACCAAGAAGGATGCCGCTCCGGCTTTCGGCGGATTCGAGAACGTACCTTCCTCGGCCATTACGATGGGCGTGGGAACGATCATGAAGGCCAAACGCATCGTGATGATGGCTTGGGGGGCCAACAAGGCCGATATCATTCAGCGCACGGTAGAGGGTGAAATGTCCGACGACGTGCCTGCTACCTACCTCCAAGCGCATAAGAATTGTCTGGTCGTACTCGACGAGCCGGCTGCCGCCAAATTGCAGTCCAAAAAATAACCCGGAAACGGACCAAAAAAAGAAAACTATGATAACCCACAAAGAAGTAGGAAGATGGGAGGACGTGCGTTTCGAGAAACTGCACACCGAGATCTTCCAGAATTCGGCCATCGCTTCGGTGGCTGTGGCCGAAGAGATCGCTTCGATCATCCGCGACCGCAACGCCAAAGGACAGCCTGCCGTGTTGGGCTTGGCTACCGGCAGTTCGCCGATGCGCGTCTATTCGGAGCTTATCCGCATGCATAAGGAAGAAGGGCTTTCGTTTGCCAACGTAGTGACGTTCAACCTGGACGAATACTATGGGTTGGCCCGCGACAATGCCCAGAGCTATTGGACCTTCATGCACGAACACTTGTTCGACCATATCGATATCCTGCCGGAGAATATCAACATCCCCGATGGGAATGTCCCTTTGGATCGTATCGAACAGTACTGCGCCGACTACGACATGAAGATCAAATCGTACGGAGGACTCGATTTCCAGATACTGGGCATCGGGCGTACGGGCCATATCGGCTTCAACGAACCGGGCTCGCATATCAATTCCGGCACCCGGATGATCACCCTGGACCATCTGACGCGTTCCGATGCTTCGAAGGATTTCCACGGGTTGGAGAACGTACCCAAGCGTGCCATTACG
This sequence comes from uncultured Flavobacteriales bacterium, assembly GCA_959608625.1. Classification (GTDB taxonomy): domain Bacteria; phylum Bacteroidota; class Bacteroidia; order Flavobacteriales; family UBA1820; genus Merdimorpha. Next base: position 13,510 of record CAUHQV010000016.1, on the reverse strand, counting down.
ATGGGTGTGGGTACGATCCTGAAAGCCCGCCGTGTCGTCCTTCTGGCTTGGGGTAACAAAAAAGCGGAGATCATCAAACGCACGGTAGAGGGCGAAATGTCCTCCGAAGTGCCCGCCACTTATTTGCAGGCCCACAAGAATTGCACCGTCATCCTCGACGAAGCCGCCTCGGAAGATCTGACCCGCATCAAGACCCCCTGGGTGGTGGGCCCTTGTATCTGGGATGAAGCGATGCAGCGTAAAGGCATCGTTTGGCTTTCGGCCCAGGTGAAAAAACCGATCCTCAAACTGACCGACCGCGATTACAACGACAATTTCATGTCGTCTCTGCTGGCCCAGGAAGGTTCCGCGTACAAACTGAACATCAAGATGTTCAATATCCTCCAGCATACCATCACCGGATGGCCCGGCGGGAAGCCCAATGCGGACGATTCCGCGCGGCCCGAACGCGCTGTCCCGGCCCGTAAGCGGGTACTCATCTTTTCACCTCACCCGGACGATGCGGTGATCGGTATGGGCGGGACAATCCGCCGCCTGGTAGAACAGGGGCATGAGGTACATCTGGCTATCCAGACTTCGGGATGCAATTCCGTGAGCGACTCCGAAGCGCGCCGGTTCATCGAATTTGCCGAGAATTTTTACGAATACCAAAGCGGGGAAGAAGCCCCGGATAAAGTGTTCAAAAGCGTGGTGAACGTGTTGGGCAACAAGGCCGAAGGCGATCGCGATTCGCTGGCTATCCGCCGGGCTAAGGCGCTGATCCGCCGCGGGGAAACGCTGGCTTCCACCCGTTTTATGGGCTTGGACGACCTGAACGTCCATTTTCTCGACCTGCCGTTCTACGAAACGGGTTCTGTGAAAAAACAGTCCGTAGGCAAGAAAGATGTGGCGGTTATGGAGGAAATGATCCAGCAGATAAAACCGCACCAGATATTCGCCGCCGGCGATCTGACCGATCCCCACGGCACGCAGAAGATCAGCCTCGACCTGCTGTTCTCGGTCATTGCCAAGCTGAAAGGCCAGAAGTTCATGAAGGACTGCTGGGTGTGGCTGTACCGCGGTGCGTGGAGCGAATGGTCCATCGAGGATATCGAGATGGCGGTTCCCCTTTCGCCGGACGAGTTGCTGCTGAAAAAACGCGCGATTTTCTTCCACGAATCCCAGAAGAACGATACCGCTTATCTGGGTGAGGATCCGCGCGATTTCTGGCAGCGTGCCGAAGACCGCAACAAAGGTACGGCGGAAACGTACCATAAGCTCGGTTTTTCGGATTACGAAGCGATGGAAGCGTTCAGCCGATACAGATTCTAACCCTATAAAACCGTTTTAAAAATGGATGCAGTACAAAAAGTCCTGGAGACTATAAAAGCGAGTGCCGAACCGCTCAATGCCGGGAAAGTAACCGAACTTTCGGGCCTGGACCGCAAGGAAGTGGACAAAGCGATGGCGAAACTGAAAGCCGAAGGCAAAATAGAATCGCCTAAGCGTTGTTATTGGCAGGCGGCCAAGTAAGCCGTCCGTGTTCTTCAAAATAGGTAAAGCGCCCCGATGAAATTTTCATCGGGGCGCTTTTTAAGCGGACGATACAGTCGATAAGCGTCTAAAAAACTTACAATATTGTCTAAAAAATGGACGTTTTTCAGTTAGGTATAGGAGCCCCTCATTTAGTAATCAGAGTGTTATCCGGATGGTATGTTTTTTGTATTTTGTAAAAAGGCAAAACAGGAAAGGAAAAGATGTAACTTTTTTCTTCTCTCAATAGTCTAATACTGAAACATAGATATATTTGTCTAAATAATAAAATGGTTTCATCATGAAAAAATGGTTGTTTATATGGGCCTGTCTGCTGCCTATAGCAGGTGTATCTGCCAAAGAAAAGGCCGCTGCGGGCGCGAAGGTCGATGAGCGGGTCGAGCTATTAAGTGCCGTATTCCGCCTGGCCGGTGCGCGGGAATATTCGATGAACGATGCCAAAGCCTATGTGGCGGATATCGAAAAATGGTTCGAACCGTACAAGCAGGATACCCTTGTGCAGTATGCGAAAAAAGTGCGCAGTCAGTCCGGGATCGGTTACGACGCGGTGGCGCGGATGGCAGTACACCTGGAGGGAAAGGGCGGCAAATATTACCTGCCGGAAAATACCCTTGCTTCGTTGTGCAGCGACAGCCGGTGGAATAAGGAGAATGCGGCGCAGTTCGTACGTTTGCTGAACGAATTTTACAAAAAGACCCGTTTCGATAAGTTTTTTAAAGAACATGAAGGCTGGTATAGGCAGATGACCGACCGTTTCGACAGCCAGATCGATTTTAACCGCGATTGGTATCCGGCATTCTACGGCGAACGCCCGGAAGGCGATTACCGAGTTATTCTAGGGTGTTCTAACGGGGGATGTAATTACGGCCCTTCCGTCGTCTCGGACAACGGCAAGAAAATGGTATATGCCGTGATGGGTTGCTGGGGATTCGATGCGGATACGGATTTGCCGGATTTTTCGACGCCTGTTTATGCGGCTACACTGATCCACGAGTTCAACCATTCGTTCGTCAACCACTTGATGGAAAAGGATGGCAATAAAGCCCGTATGGAAGCGGGCGGAAAGAAAATCATCGCAGCTCTGAAAGACGAGATGTCCGCCCAGGCATATCCCCAGTGGTCTACAGTATTCAACGAAGCGATCGTGCGTGCGGCGGTAGTCCGCTATTTGCGCGACAACGGCGCCTCGCCGCAGGAAATAGAGGGGGAAATACAGACGCAGCGCAACCGGTATTTCCTGTGGACGGCCGGGTTGGACAGCCTGCTGGGGGTGTATTCGGGCAACCGGGATAAATATCCGTCGCTGCGGAGCTTCTACCCGCACATTATCGAGTTCTTCGATTCGGTGGGAACGCATATCGATAAAATAAAAGCGGATTATCTGGCGCTTTGCCCGAAAGTGATCGCTATTTCGCCCGATGTGAATGGCCGGGACGACGTAGATCCTTCGCTCACGGAGCTGAAAATCGTTTTCGACCGCCCTATCCGGGTCAATGTGCGCAATGCGGCGGGATTGATGGGTATAGAGGGATTGGAGCATCCTTCGCAGGGCCGTAAAGACCGGGGGGAGGCCGAAGAAGAATCGGATCATATGGTTTATTCCGTGAAGCTCAAGCCGGATACCGGGTACGGTTTTACGGTGGTAGGGTTCACCGGGGCGACCAAGGAAGGATACCGCATCCAACCGCATACGGTAAAGTTCAAAACACGGGAAGAATAATGCAGCCAAAACAAAAAAGCCGGAAGGGGGATCCCCCTTCCGGCTTTTTTGCGTCTTGTCATTTTATTTTTCCAAAAATCCTGTCATTTCCTTTCGCAAGGTTTCGCTTCCGGCTACCAACGGCAACCGTACCGTATCCGAACACAGGGCAGCGATGCTCATGGCGGTTTTGATGCCGGCGGGGTTTCCTTCCCGGAACAGCAGGGTCATAAAGTCCAGGTATTTGTAGTGGAGTCCTAAAGCCCGCATCGCGCGGCCCCGCATGGCATCGCGGATCATGTCCGAGGTGTCTTTCGGGAAAAGGTTGGCCATTACGCTTATCACGCCCTGTGCCCCCATCAGGGCAGCGGGAACGCCCAAGGCGTCGTCTCCGGCGAAGACGGCAAATCTTTCCGGCCGGCCGTTGATCAGTTGCATCAGTTGGGACATCGAACCCGAAGATTCCTTGATCCCGGTGATATTCCCGAATTCCCGGGCCAGTTTCAGGGCCGTTTCGGGTTCCATGTTCACCCCCGTGCGGGCCGGGATGTTGTAAAGGATCACGGGGATAGGGCTCGCTTGTGCGATAGCCGAAAAATGCCGATATATCCCCTCTTGCGTAGGCCGGTTATAGTACGGTACGACCGAAAGGATGGCGGAGAATGCGCTGAGGTCTTCTTTTTGTAAAAAATTTACCACCTCTGCGGTACTGTTGCCTCCGGCGCCCAATACCAAAGGAACACGGCTTTTCGCGGCAGTTACGACACAATTTATAATTTGTTGTTTTTCTTCCTGGGACAAGGTAGCCGTCTCGGCTGTAGTACCCAGTACGATGATGAATTCCGCCCGCCCTTTGATGATGTTGTTCACGGTTCTGTCCAGGGCGGAAAAATCCACCTGGCCTTGTGAGGTAAACGGAGTAATAAGGGCCACGCCCGTTCCGGTAAGCATTTTTTCGGTCTTATCTGTTTATTGTCGGTTGATTTTGCCCAGGCATTCCAGCAGGTTGGCGAACGCTCCGGGATTTTCGGGGCCGTCGGCGGGCATCGAGAACATGAAGTCGAACAGGTCTTCGTCTTTGTTGATCCCGATCTTGAATCCGGCTCTCGACCCCTGGCCAATCTTTCCGGCCTTCGATCCGGACGAAAGGCTCATGTCTATCAGGATGTCGAACGGTTTTTGGATGAAAGCGGATGCGGGTCCGTCCTTTATCCGCCCGAAAAGCGAAAAATCCTTCGAGGTGCAAGGGATGTAGGGGATTTCCAGCGGCGGCAGCGTGCTTTTCTGCTTGTCCAGCCCCAGGATCGCCAATGGGATATTAAAAGGTTTTACAGCCCGGAGGAAGCCTTTGAGAAGGTCCCGGGAATGTTCGTTCTGCGCATCGAAAAGGACGCCGGCAGCCCGTATGGCGGACAGCCCTTCAGGCGCCGTTTTCCCTTTGCCAGGGGCCTCCGGACGATGCGCGGGGTGCTCTTCTTGCGAAGCTTCGAATTTTATATCGTCTATCATCGGATTTTTGCGGATATTACATTCAAAATTAGTTATTTTTGCCTATTCCAAATATCACAATACCATAAAAGGATGTTAAATAATAAAGTAGCCTCTCTGACAGCCGTTTTGGCTGCCGCTTTCCTGTTGGGCGGGTGCTCGGATTCCCGTTACAAGGTGGAAAAGATCACGGCCCGGCATATCGAAGTATCGCCCGGCGTGCCCGAAGACCCCCGGATCGCGCAGTTTTTGGAACCCTACCGGGACAGCCTGTCCGCCCAGTTGGATCGGGTAATATCGTACAGCCCCGAATTCCTGGCCAAGAACGACCGCAACGGCGCTCTCGGGGCGTGGCTTTCCGATCTGGGCATCGTTCAGGTCGGCAATTACCTGAAGCAAAAAGGCATCAAAGAGCCGATAGACGTAGCGCTGTTCAACGCCGGCGGGGTGCGCACTTCGCTGCCGCAGGGGGATCTGAAGCGCAGTTTCGTGTACGAGATCATGCCTTTTGAAAATACTTATGTGCTGGTAAAACTCAAGGGCGAGCAGATGCAGGAAATGTTCCGTTACCTGGCCGGCTATGTGTCCCGCGGCACTTTCCATCCGCTGGGGGGTATGTGCCTGACGATACGCAACGGCGGGAACGATCTTTCGGCGGTGATCGGCGGAAAAAAATTCGACCCCCGGAAGGAATACAACGTCCTTACGACCGACTTTTTGCTCAAAGGCGGGGACAACATGAGCTTTTTCGCCCAAAATCAGGGCGTGCTCGAGACAGGGTTGAAAATGCGCGAGTCCATCATGGATTTTCTCGCCGTCACCGATACGATAACGATACCAAAAGACCTCAGATATGAAATCAAGTAGGATCATTCAGCTTTCGGTAGCCGCCGTAATCGTAGTGGCTGCCGGCGTCACCGTGTTCGAAGGAGGGTTCGGCCATGGGGAGAAGACCATCACAATACTGCACACCAACGATACGCACAGCCAGATATTTCCCATTGCGGACGACAAAGGCAAATGGGCCGGTTATGGGGGGTATGCCAAGCGGGCTTCCCTGATCAATGAGATTCGGGAAAAAGACCACGGCGTACTGCTGTTCGATTCGGGCGACTTCAGCCAGGGAACGCCCTATTTCAATTTCTTCAAGGGCAATATAGAGGTAGACGCCATGGGACAGATGGGCTATAATGCCGCTACCTTGGGCAATCACGAGTTCGACAACGGGGTGGCCGAACTGGCCCGTCGGGCCGACCGGGCGAAATTTCCCCTGCTGTCCGCCAATTACGGCTTTGCCGGTTCCCCGATGGAAGGGAAGACTTTGCCGTTCAAAATATTCGACGTGAAGGGAGTGAAAGTAGGCGTATTCGGCCTGACGGTCAACGTACAGGGAATGGTCGAAGCGGACCACACGCAAGGAGCGGTCTATAAAGACCCGATCGTATCCGCCCAATGGGCGGCCGATACCCTTCGTTCGCTGGGAGCCGATGTGGTGGTAGCCCTCTCGCATCTGGGGGAACATACGATCCCTTATTATGTAGGCGACGATTCGCTGGCGGCCAAAACGTCGGGCATCGATCTGATATTGGGCGGCCATTCGCATACCGATGGCATCAGTACAGTCCCGAACAAAATCGGCGAAAATGTCACCATTATCCAGGAGGCCAGCCAGGGGCGTCTTCTGGGGCGTATCGACATCACCGTGAAGAAACGGTAGGAGGTCGGAAATGACGGGAAAGGGGAAAAAAATGGATATAGGGGCGTGGGCTTATGCCCTTCGCCTGCGTACGCTGCCGCTGTCTTCGGCCGGCACGGTAATGGCCGCGGGGATCGCGGGTAGTATGGGAGTGTTCCGGTGGAGCATTTTCCTGCTCATGTTCTTTACGGCCAATCTCCTTCAGATACTCTCCAACATGGCCAACGATTACGGGGACTATGTCAAGGGGACGGACGGACAGTCGCGGATAGGCCCCCGACGGGCTTTGGCTTCGGGACGGATCACGGCCGGGGCTTTTGTCAAAGGGATGCTCGTGGTATGCCTGCTGACTATGGTTACGGGGCTTGCTTTGGTACTGGTGTCTTTCGGGTTGAAAGGGATCGGCTATGTACTGCTGTTCCTCCTGTTGGGGGCGGCTAGTATCGTGGCGGCGGTAAAATATACGGTCGGGCGGAAAGCCTATGGTTACCATGGCTTGGGCGAGGTTTTCGTGTTCCTGTTCTTTGGGATAGTAGCCGTGACAGGGGGGCTTTTCCTCTATACGGCGCGACTGGATATGCTTTCGTTGTTGCCGGCATCGGCCATCGGCCTGCTATCTGCCGGGGTGCTCAACCTGAACAATATGCGGGATGCGGATGGCGACCGCCAGGCGGGTAAGCACACCCTCGCTTCCCGGATGTCCCTGGGGGCCGGAAAGGCGTTCCAGTGTGCGATGGTCACGGTGGCGATGGTATTGGTGGTGGCCTATATGGGATTGACTTACCACGCCTTCTTGTGGTACCTTCCTGCGGCGTTGTGCCTGATAAACGTGCCGCTGACCCTTCAGGTAAGGGAGCGGATCGATGCCGACCGATTGCTCAAAATCCTTTCGATAAGCACTTTAGCGATGGCGGCGGCGTTCTCTGTTGTGATGAACGTGTGATTTTTTTCGGATCAGATATGTAAAACGTTCGCAATGTCCCAGAAGGCAGTGATCTGGGAAAGTCCGCAGGCGATATCCGGAAAGGAGGATTTATCCGGGTTGAGGGCTGAAAGGATATACATATCTGTTTGTCCGGCATAGCATCCCGTGAGCCGGATGACAGGCTCCGTTTCTTTCAGTACGATGAGCATCAGGCGCTTTTCAGTATCCTTCAGGCTTTTCAAGGTGCTTTCCGCACAATGGGTTATCTGTAAGTATTCTCCTTGGTGGTACCCGGGGTGGAGGCTGTCGTCGGTGATCTTTACCAGTGCATCGTCTTTATGGCGCAGGAAATGTTTTTCGAGCATGAACCACCGGGTGGGGAGGGAACTTTCCTGCCGGAAGAAAAATTCCGAAGCGCTTTCGAATATTCTTACCGGTACTTTTGCCTGGTAGAAATCCGCCGGAGCATTGTAGTACGGGTGCGGTTCGGCTACGGCCGGCATATTTGCCGGGTGGGGATCGTCAATGTAAATACTTCCGTGCCCGCATACCAGCCAGTTGAGGTTCAGGGCGGGGTACTTTTTGGCAATCTTGCATAGGGTGCCGGTATTCATCCCTTTATCGGCCGAGCGGAAATATCCGTTCCCCAGGTCGAGCATCTTTTCTATTTCGCGGTTGCTGGATAGGCCTGTCATCCGGCAGAAGGCCAAAAGCCTTCCCTTGGGTGTGTCCGTATCTATTTCCGTAAAATCCCTGGACATAATGTTCGTTGATGGTATGGCACCAAATGTAAGAAATAATTTGCAACTCGAGCCTTAACAACAAGCAACGGCAAGTCAAATATTTTTGTTCTTTATGCCCTTCTTGATGTATATTTGCCGTATTACGAACTTTTTAATCGCACGAGATGAAGATAGCTTTATTCGGAGCCAAGATAAAAAAGAACAACGAGGGTTGGTTGCGGGATGTGTTCGAATCGATGTTGCTGCATGGGGCCGAACTGTATTTCCACACCGATACACTCGAGTATATGCGGTCGATGGACATTCCGGTTCCTGCGCATGCCGGCCGGTATGACCACGCACTGCCCACGGATACCGATTATATGGTGACTCTGGGCGGGGACGGCACGATCCTTAGAGCCGGACAGTTGGCCTATAAGAGCAGCGTGCCTATCATCGGGGTGAACATGGGGAATCTGGGTTTCCTGGCGACCGTTTCCCGCGAGCGTATCCGGGAAGCGATGGACGTGCTTTTCAGCGGCGATATGGTTTTCGAAGAAAAAATATTGTTGCAGGTGGATAGCCCGGGAATGACCGAGCCCCGGATAGTCATCAACGAAGCGGTGGTCAGCCGGAAGGATTCTTCGTCCATGATCACGATCCGGGCCCATGTCAACGGCCGTTTGCTGGGGATTTACCGGGCGGACGGACTGATCGTTTCCACCCCGACCGGTTCGACCGGTTATTCGCTCAGTTGCGGAGGGCCTATCGTCTCTACCGACTCGTCCACGGTAGTGCTCACTCCGGTGGCTCCGCATAATCTCAACGTGCGCCCTATGGTATTCCGGGACGATGTTAAAGTTTTTCTAAAGGTCGATGGGCGGGAAGACCAATACCTGCTTTCCCTCGATTCGTGTTTCCTGCCGATGAACTGGGACGATACCGTGTCCATATGCAAGTCTGAGTACACCCTGAGGATAGCCAGGCTTCCGGATTCCGATTTTTTCCGCACGTTGAAAGAAAAACTCGGCTGGGGTAGTGACGGACGTGAATGAAAAGAGTCAATGAGGATTTTTTAGTAAATCATTAAACATATTAGGCCTTTACGCTTGCAACAAATTCGTATATTTGCCTGTTTTATATTCGTCGGCGGGGGCTCGAAAGGCCTCCTATGCGGATGTTTCACATGTTTTTATGATAACGGAAAAAGATATAGACCCCTGCAAGTTGCCGGCGCACGTGGCTGTGATCATGGACGGGAACGGGCGATGGGCGAAAAAACGCGGATTTATGAGGGTTTTGGGCCATCGTAAAGGAGTCGAGGCGGTACGGCGTACCATCGAGGCTTCGAGGAAGATGGGTATAAAATACCTGACCCTTTATGCTTTTTCCGATGAGAACTGGCAGCGTCCCAGGGCGGAAGTAGAAGCCTTGATGGATCTGTTGATGTCCAATCTGAAAGCGGAGTTGCCCAGTTTTATGAAAAACGGGATAAGACTGAACAGTATAGGAGAGGTTTCCCGTTTGCCTGAAGGCCCCGCCCGGGAATTGGAATACTGCATGAAAGAGACGGCCGGAAATAAAGATATGATCCTTACCCTGGCCCTGAGTTATGGCTCCCAAGAGGAACTGAAGTGCTGTGTGCGCCGGATAGCCCGGGAAGTGGCCGACGGAGTGTTAAAACCCGAAGATATAGGTCGGGATACAATAGAATCCCGTCTTTATACGTCCGGAATGCCTGCTGTGGACTTGGTCATACGTACCAGCGGGGAGATGCGGCTGAGTAATTTTATGCTTTGGCAGGCTGCCTATGCGGAGCTCTATTTCACCCCGGTCTTGTGGCCCGATTTTTCCGAGGATGATTTTTCGCAAGCTGTCAGGGAATACGGACGGCGCGAGCGGCGTTTCGGGTTGACAAGCGAACAAGTGACATGTGATAAAAAATAAGGACCCTAATACAATCCATATAAAAGTGAAAAAATTCTATACGGTAGTTCTCGCGTTTGTCGTTTCGGCGTTTTCAATGTCCCTTTCCGCGCAGACAACAGGAAATACTCCCGAAGGGATGTATACCATAGCCGATGTGAAGGTTACCGGAAACTCTCTTTACGATGCCGAGATCATTATGCATGAGACGGGGCTTATCGTCGGAACCCAGATCCGTATCCCGGGAGAGCAAGTCAGTTCATCTGTCCGCAGGCTTTGGGGGCACGGTGTTTTTGACAACATAGAGGTATATGTAGACCATATTGATGGGGATAAAGTCTATTTGGAAGTATATGTGAAAGAGCGTACTCCTATTACCCGTATTCGGTATGAGGGCGGAGTGAGCAGAACCATGCAGGATGATTTGATAAAGGACCTGAACATGGCCCCCAATCAAAAGGTGAGCGAAGACCTGATACAGTCCGTTAAGAATTATATTAAAAAACGGTATGTGAAAAGAGGCTTCCTCTCTGCCGATGTCAAAGTGGAAGTAACGGAAGATACAGTCCGGAAGACCGGGGGGGCATTCGTCAAAGTCACGCTCGATAAAGGGGAAAGGGTTCGTATCAACAGCATAAATTTCCTGGGCAACAAAGTTCTTTCGGACGATAAGCTCCGCAAGGCCATGAAGGAAACCAAGCAGATAAAGCATCTGAATATCTTCAAGCAGTCCAAGATGGTGGAGGACGACTACGAGGAAGACCTGAAAAAAATAACCGAAAAATATAAAGGGTTGGGGTATAGGGATGCCCGGATCGTTTCGGACACCATTACCTGGAACAAGGGAGACAACACACTGGATGTCGACATCCATGTGGATGAAGGGAATAAATACTATTACCGCACGATAAAATTCCTGGGAAACAGTAAATTCACGACCGAACAATTACAGACTATACTCGGCATCAAGGAGGGGGATGTATATAACGGGGAACTGCTGGCCAAACGCCTGAACGGTTCCAAGGATGGCCGCGATCTCCAAAGCCTGTATATGGACAACGGGTATCTTTTCGCCCAGATAATGCCGGTGGAAGTGAGTGCGGAAAGGGATTCGATCGATCTGGAGATACGCATCATCGAATACGATAAGGCTTATATCAACCGGATCGGGGTGAAAGGGAATACCCGTACGTTTGACAATATCATTTACCGGGAATTGACCACCAAGCCGGGGGATTTGTTTTCCAAAACTTCTATTATGCAGAGCCAGCAGCGTATCGGCGCACTGGGATTCTTCGACGCGGAAAATATCGGTATCGACCCCAAGCCCAATCCTGCCAACATGACGGTGGATATAGACTATACGGTGGTAGAGAAGAACTCTTCTCAGATAGAACTCCAAGGAGGCTGGGGCGGCGGTGCGTTCATCGGAACGGTCGGACTCTCGTTCAATAACTTTTCGATGAAAAACCTGTTCAACCGGAAAGCATGGAAGCCTCTCCCGATGGGGCAAGGGCAGACGCTTTCCCTTCGTTTCCAGGCTTCCCAGGGATATACCTCCTATCAATTAGGGTTTACCGAACCGTGGATCGGCGGCCGGCGTCCGCTTTCGATTTCCACATCGTTCTACTACACCAAACAGGAAGCCTACAACTACTATACCAATGAAAAAATGAAGGGAAGCCTGAATATTTATGGCGGTGGGATATCGTTAGGGAAAAGGCTTAACTGGCCGGATAACTATTTCGTGGCTTCGGTCGGGGTGAACTACAGCCGGTACGATTGGAAGGATTATAACTGGGGTGTATACCAGGAGGATTTTAAAAACGGTACTTCGAACAATCTGAACCTCGCTTTTGGAATATCCCGCAAATCGGCCGGATCCAATCCCATATATCCGACATACGGTTCGGATATATCCCTGTCCGTTTTCCTGACGCCTCCTTATTCGCTATTCAACGGCCGGGATTACAGCGATCCGAAGCTCACGGACGTAAAACGCTACGAATGGCTGGAATATTATAAATTCAAAGCAAAAGTAACCTGGTATAACAATATCGCCGCCAAGCTTGTGTTGGTGACCAATGCTGAATTCGGGTATATGGGTATGTATAATCACAAAGTGGGGCTCGGCCCGTTCGAACGCTTCCTGATGGGTGGCAGCGGTATGTCGCAATACCAGTATTACGGCAGCGAGATCATCTCGTTGCGCGGTTATAAGGACAATACGATCGCTTCGAGCAAGAGCATGATAAACGAAGGCGACCCGATTTACAATAAATTCACTGTCGAACTCCGCTATCCGATCACGCTGTCGCAAAATGCGAGTATTTTTGGCCTCCTGTTTGCTGAAGGGGGTAATACGTATGCAGACCTGAAATCGTACAACCCATTCAAACTCCACCGTTCGGCAGGCGCCGGTTTGCGTATTTTCATGCCGATGTTCGGTATGCTGGGCTTCGACTTCGGTTACGGGTTTGACCCGATGCCGGGCGAAAGTAAAGGATGGCAGTTCCATTTCAGTTTGGGACAGCAGATGTTCTGATAATATTAAAAACATGTTAAAGGCGGTAAGCTCTGTTCCTCTGATAGTAATTAATATTATATTGCACACAGGCAAAACGGGAAGAATGTGTTTTGTATTTGAATAAAAATTCGGATATTAGCGCCACTGTTCGCAGTGAAAAGAGAATAGAAAATTAAAAGAATGACAGCTCAAAAAACAATCAAAAAAATGAAAGCAGTTAAAGTATTATTTTTAGCGGCTGTTTTACTGATGGGAGTAAACACGGCTATGGCTCAGTCCAAAATAGGGCATGTAGATATCGCCACGCTCATATCCCTGATGCCGGAAAAGAAAAAGGCCGATGCCCAGTTGGAAACGATGGGCAAAGGGTTCCAGTCGGATTACGAGAAAATGGCTACAGAATACCAGAACTTGGCCCAGAAGTATCAAAACGAGGCTTCTAAGCAGAGCGAGGCAATGAACCAGACCCGCGCAAAAGAACTTCAGGATCGTGAACAGCGTCTGCAGGTATTCTATCAGGCTGCCCAGCAGGATCTGCAGAAAAAGGAAAATGAGCTTCTCCAGCCGATCCTTCAGAAAGTGCAGGATGCCATCAATGCAGTGGCCAAAGAAAAAGGTCTCAGCTATGTATTCAACGGCTCCAACGGGATCATCCTTTATGACGGTGGCGGTTACGATCTGCTGCCTGATGTAAAGAAAAAATTAGGCCTCCAGTAGTAACTTACCTGCGAAACTGCAGGTTTGGATAACAAAAGGGCTGTCCCATAAAAAAAGCCGGAACATAAAACTGTTCCGGCTTTTTTTATGAGTGATTTTTTCTCTACAGAGTATGACTACAAAAATCCTAGCTGAAGTTTTGCTTCGTCACTCATCATATCTTTGTCCCATGCCGGGTCGAAAGTCACTTCTACTTTGACACTGCTGACTTCCTCCATGGCTTTTATCTTGGATTCGATCTCTTCCGGCAAGGATTCTATCATCGGGCAGTTCGGCG
>CAUHQV010000015.1 GCA_959608625.1 uncultured Flavobacteriales bacterium | reverse complement strand
CTGGATTTGGTATTATCCGGCCCCTTGGTTACTTTTGCAGGATAATCGTACGTTTTTACATGAAGCAAACTATAACGGCCTCCCTTGTTATCTCGACTTACAATTCCCCGGTGTACCTGTCGTTATGCCTTCGCAGTGTTTCGGCCCAAACGGCCGGCCCGGATGAGATCATTGTTGCCGACGATGGCTCGGGTGTGGAAACAAAAACCGTCGTAGACCGTTTCCGGACTGAAATGAGCGAGCGCTTTCCGCCCGTACCGGTAAAGCATGTCTGGCATCCGGACGAAGGGTTCCGTAAAACGATTATTCTCAATAAAGCCATTGCCATCGCTTCGGGGGATTATATCATTCAGGTAGACGGCGACGTGATCCTCCATCCGGATTTTATGAAAGACCACCGCCGGGCAGCGCAGATGGGCGCTTACGTTGCCGGCTCCCGGGTGAACGTACAACAGGCTAAGGCCCGCGAAGTGGTCGAAACAGGGGATATCGACCTGAGCGTTTTCGGTAAAGGGATGGCAAACTTTTTCAACGGCCTGCGCGCTCCAGCTCTTCAAAAGGCTCTCAGTCGGTACCACACAGGCAGCATCTACCATGCCCGCGGGTGCAACCTGGCGCATTGGAAAAAGGATTTCCGGATTGTAAACGGGTACGACGAGGCGATGACCGGCTGGGGGTTGGAAGATACGGAACTGGTCGTGCGCCTGCGCCATGCCGGGGTAAAGCCCCGCGCTTTGAAATTTGGTGGAATTATGTTTCATCTATACCACAAAACAGCCTCGCGCAGCGGGTTCAATATCAACGAAGCCATTCTTCAACATACTTTGGCGGATAAAATCATCCGCTGTGCCGACGGAGTCGATAAATACTTCTAGTTTTTCCCTTCTCTAATTTCCCATCCTAAAATCCCGGGCTGTCTTCCGTCCAAAATTTTGGATAGCGGCGTTTTCTGCCGTAAATTTGAAGCCTGACCCGTCCGGATTGGACAGGCAGGAAAAACGATTCGTGAACGTCAAATAAAACAGGGCTATGCCCTATCCGATAAAATGGCTATCATCAAGAAAGTAAGAGGAAAAATGCCGGTATACGGCAAAGGATGCTGGTTTGCCGACAACGCCGCCATACTGGGCGACGTGACGATGGGCGACGACTGCAACGTATGGTTCGGCGCTGTGGTGCGCGGGGACGTACATTACATCAAAATGGGCGACAAAGTGAATATCCAGGATGGTGCGGTGCTCCACACCACCTACCAGAAACACCCGCTGAACATCGGCAACCACGTATCGATCGCCCACAATGCCGTCGTACACGGCTGTACCCTGGGAGACTACACTTTGATAGGCATGGGTGCCATCGTGATGGACGGCGCCGTAGTGGAACCGCATTCACTGGTAGCGGCCGGTTCGGTCGTTACACAGGGTACGGTAGTCCCTTCCGGTACTATTTTCGCCGGCAACCCGGCCCGCAGGCTCAAGGATATCAGTCCCGAGCAACTGCGTGACATCGTCGAGCGCATCTCCAACGACTACGCCATGTACGCCTCGTGGTACACGGAAGAAGACAATCAATAACCTGCCGCCGATGACGCTGGACGAACTGCGTGCCGGACGCGTATTTCTGGTGGACAAGCCGTTGGGCTGGACTTCTTTCGACGTGGTGAACAAGATACGCTACACGCTCAAAAAAGCGTTCGGGATCAAGAATATCAAGGTCGGGCACGCCGGTACGTTGGATCCTCTGGCTTCGGGCCTGCTCGTGGTCTGTGCCGGAGCCGAAACGAAAAAAGCGGACACCTACCAGGGGGAAGAAAAAGAATACACAGGCAGTTTTACCCTCGGGGCCTGCACCCCGTCGTTCGATGCGGAAACGGAAGTGACCGGAGGATTTCCGGTAGAACATATTACCCCCGAATCGGTCGAACAGGGCGCCCGGAAATTCACCGGGGAGATCCTGCAACGTCCCCCGGTATACAGCGCCCTGAACGTGGACGGGAAACGCGCCTACCTGCATGCCCGCAAAGGCGTCGAAATGGAAATGGAAGCGCGCCCGGTGACCATCCGCGAATTCGAGATCACAGCGGTAGAGATGCCCCGTGTGGATTTCCGGGTCGTATGTACCAAAGGGACTTATATCCGTTCGCTGGCTAACGATTTCGGCCTGGCGCTCGGTACGCGCGCTTACCTGTCGGCCCTGCGCCGTACCCGGATCGGGCATTTTTCGGTAGAGGATGCCGCACCTGTAGGACAAATCGTGGAAAAGTTGGCCGCTACTGCCGAAAAGCCGGAAAAGGATAAATCCGGAATAAATGAATAAGGACATTATATTCCGCGACCTGGGCACGACGGATTACCAGGAGGCCTGGGGTCTGCAAACAGCCCTGTTCGACCGGATCGTGGCGCAGAAACTACGCAACCGGGAACAAGGCACGGACGATCCGACTACCAATTACCTGCTCTTTACCGAACATCGGCCCGTTTATACGCTGGGGCGCAACGGGGACGCCGGGCATTTGCTTGTCCGGGAATCCGAGCTGGAAAAAGCCGGAGTATCGTTATTCCGGACGAACCGGGGCGGGGACATTACCTTCCACGGGCCGGGACAGATCGTAGGCTATCCCCTGCTCGACCTGGACAATTTCACTCCCGATATACACCTTTACATCCGTTTATTGGAAGAGACCGTCATCCGTACGCTCTACGACTTTGGGATCGAAGCCTCCCGGCTGGAGGGCAAATCGGGCGTCTGGATAGATCCCTTTGCCCCTACGGCCCGCAAAATATGCGCCGTGGGAGTCCGTACTTCCCGCTGGACGACCATGCACGGCTTTGCCCTGAACGTGAACACCGGCCTGGAGTATTTCCGGCATATCGTCCCCTGCGGCATATCGGACAAGGGGGTTACTTCGATAGCGGCGGAAAAAAAGGAAGCTATTCTTATGGACTCCGTAAAAGAACGCCTTCTAATCCATTTCGCCGACGTATTCTCCTGCCGGATTGTCCCGGACAGCACCATGTCCTATAAATAAAAAAAATCCCCGCAGGTAAACTGCGGGGATTTTTTTTATCATAGACGGGATTAATTCCCGTACAACTTTTCAATTTTAGCCCGATGATCCTTTATGCCGGCCTTGTCCCTAATGGCTGGGAGAAGGGTTTGAAGGGTCGATAAGTACGATTCACTCAGCATATTTTGCACGGATTCGTAATTTTCGAGCGGCTTGGCATCGCGGCGTGCAGAAATCGAAGCGACGAACACGCCCGTTTCATCGGCAACGGGGGCGGAAACCATATTCTCAGCCAAACCAAATGCTACACCGGCGGCTTTAGGCGCACGCCCGGCACCGGGAATGATCGGATTGCCCAACGTGAGCGAACTTGCCTCCAATACTTCGGCTCCGGCAGCTTTTGCGATCTCTTCGATTGAAGATCCTTTAGCCGACTTAAGTTTTTCGACGAGCATTTTGGTCTTTTTCTCCTGCACCAAAATGGGCTCTACTTTGGCCCGGGCCGCTTCTGCGGATTCCAATCCGGCAGACCGCATTCCCGAAACAATGGCTACCACATGGTTGCCTTCGATATCAAATATTTTGGTACTCCCTACTTTTGCCTCTTTTCCAAAAGCCCAGCGAGTGATCTGGGTCTGGTCGCCCAAACCGGAGAAACTCGTCTGAAGGATGGTAAAATCGGTCACCGGAACCACGTCGTAACCCGCCTTGCGCGCGCCGGCCACGAATTCTTCGACGGTCGCATTAGTCCCCGCTATCGTTTGCGCCTTGCCCTGAGCTATGGCTGCGGATTCGCGCGACGGACTGATAAAATTGGTCACGGTAGCCACTTTGTAAGCCGGGGACATGCCTTTCACCTCGTCAATGCGGAACACATGGTACCCCATCGGGGATTCTATCACCCGGACGGAACCCTTAGGATTGAAGAACAGGAAGTTTTCGACCTCCGGGGAAGTGCCGGAGTAACCGACCCAACCCAAGCTGCCTCCGTTCTGAGCCATCTCCGGGTCGTCGGAATACTTTTTAGCCAATTCGGCGAACGAACTGCGGGCGCCTTTGATCGCGCCGGCCAAAGAATCCGCCAACGCCTTAGCCTGCTGCTGCGTCCGCGTAGCGTTCGGAACGTATTGATTGCCCTGGAAGGAAACCAGCACATGGCTTATCTGCACCGAATCCGGCATTTGACGCGCATCGAGCAGCTTGGACAACTTATACGAATCTCCGTCCCGGTACGGGCCCAGAATATCGCCGCGGCGGGCGCTGCCCACCCAATCGGCTTCTTCCTGGTTGTCGAACGATTTGGCGTATTTTCCGGTATAGCTGGTGCCGACATCCGTATTGGAATTCACAAACAGGGAATCGTTGGGGGTGCGCGGGAATCCGGCGATCGTATCGGTAGCGTTCGTGCGGCTATTGAATTCGATCCGGTCTTCCATCAGGGCGGCCACTTTAACCTTTACTTCCTCGGCATCCTTATCCGAAGGATTTACCGGAACGACAACGTACTGGATATCGCGGGATTCCTCCTTTTCAAACCCTTTCGGGTTCTTTTTCACATACTCGTTTATTTCGTCATCGGCCACCGTTACATCCTTATCTTCTATCGAAGAATAAGGCAGGTAAGCAAAATGTCCGTCCACTTGATTGTTCTGATAGCCGTATTCTACTTTAGCATCTATCGGGGTAGCCGTCATTCCGGCGCGCACCATATCGTAGTACTGCGAAGCCAGAGTCGTCTGGCGCCCCCGCACTTTCATGTCTTCCCATTGTTCCCATGCCTGCCGGGCTTCGCTGTTGCCTTGCTCCATCGAAGTACGAATAGCATTGATCCGCTGGCGGAGCGCGTTTTCATCGACCTGCCCGAAAGCATCCGAAAAATACTGGCGTACATCGGGGAGAGTGAGTATCCCGTTCATCACCCCGCGCGGGCCGGCCGTAATACCTGCCAAGTCGTACTGATGTTCCAGTGCCGCTTCGGACACCCAGTTCTCGTATATCTGGGCGGAAGCGACTCCATAGCCAACTTTATATTGTTTGTTGGCCTCCATCAATTCATTGATCTTGTTCCGGTACACATCTATGGTTAGCTTTTTGCCCCCTACGGAAGCTACCGTAGTGCGGCTACCGGAGAATATCCTGTCGCGGGAAGAGATCACCTCTCCCAGTACGAATGCGAAAAGAGCGAAAAGAATAAGCCCTACCAGCAGTCCGCGGTAATGCCTCAGTTTCTGTAATGCTGTCATTATATTATTGTGATACTTTTATTTGACCATTGCGATGTAAAAAACATCTGTTTTCTTTGGACTTGCGAAAATACGACAATTGCCCCGAAAATAAAAAACGTTATTCCCGTTTTTGGCAAATTTTTTATCCAACCGCTTTTTTCCGCACATGTACGGTTCCTATTTTAACAGAAGAAACGTCCCGGATCGTAAATACGAAGCCCTCTATTTCCACTTCATCGTCTTTCTGGGGGATCTTTTCCGTGTGGCTGAGGATCAGTCCGCCGAGCGTTTCGTATTCGTCCTCTTCGGGAAGTTCCAACCCGTATTTTTCATTCAGATAGTCGACCTCCTGCCGGGCGGAGAACAGATATTCCCCGTTACCTAAATCCTTTTCCACCAGGGTATCTTTATCGTGTTCGTCCTCAATGTCCCCCAAAAGCTCTTCGATCACGTCTTCTACGGTGATCATTCCGGCCGTGCCTCCGTATTCGTCCAATACGACCGCAATGCTCATCCGTTTTTTCGTCAGGTCGTTCAATATTTCATTTACCGGCATGCTTTCCGGCACGAAAATAACCGGGAGCAATATATCCTTCAGGTTGTCCACCGGCTTGAAAAAATCGAAAGAGTGCACGTATCCCAGGATATTGTCGACCGAATCCCGGTAAACAATGATCTTGGAAAGGCCCGAACTTACGAAAAGGTCTTTGATCTCCGACACGGACGATTTTATATCCATTGCCCGCATTTCCGTGCGGGGCACCATACACTCCCTGGCCTTCACATCCCTGAATTCCAAAGCATTGCGGAAGATGTTTATTTCCTTGTCCATTTGCGAGCGTTCCTGCTTGTCCAGGCATTCCATCTGTTCCTCTATATAATACCCCAGATCCAGGCGCCCGAAAGAAAAGTTGATCGCTTGTCCGTCTTTCTGGCGGAAAACCTTATGGATAAGGAATTTGGACAGCCATAGGATAAAGTCGGTAATGTAAAAGAAATCCAACAAACGGTAAAAGAAATACATCGGGACGGCCAGCCATTTCATCATCTCGGCCGAATAGATCCGGAATATCGCCTTTGGCACAAATTCTCCGGTGACAAGGATGATCGCAGTAGATATAACAGCCTGCACAAAAAGCACATCGAAAGGCAGTTGCACGTCGTCCCCCCCATATTGGGGGAAAAGCCACCGGATGATCAGGCTTCCCATATAATATCCGTATATCACCAGCACAATATTGTTCCCCACAAGAGTGGTCGCAATATATTTATCGGGACGATCCAGCAGTTTGGATATAATGCGCCCCCGAAACGTGCTGTCCGTTTTGTAGATGGACATACGCACGCGGTTGGCCGATACGTAGGCAATTTCCATGCCCGAAAAGAAAGCGGACAGGATCAGGCTAACAACAATGATCAGAATGTCTGAAGACATAATCGAACGATCCCGCCGTTAAGTTTCACGGAATCCGTGGCAAATATACGATATTAATTCGTTTCGGCAGGAGCCGCCCGGCTGAGGGAATCCTCGACGTTAATATCGCCCTTGCTGTTGAAAAGATTGTACCACCGGAAATTTTCGTCCGCTTCGAAACCTTTCTGCGGCATCAACACGTCCCCGTCGCGAACGATACGGGCAAACTGGTCGGTATAGAATATATGCTTCCGCTGATCCCACAGCAAGCGCTCGGTGCGGATGGTATCTTGCTTGTCGTTGACCACTACCACATTTCCCAACGCCTCGAACAACTTACTGGACGGATGTTCGGTAGCACGATAGGAGGTCAGATGCGCCTTGACGCTGTCCGTACCGGCCTGGTACATGATCATCTCGACTCCTCCGGATGCTTTGCGGGTAACCAGGGAGCGGTTTTTCGGATCGGGTTCCATCACCACCCTGGCAGCCCGCAAGTGCATGACGACCTTTCCGGAATCGGAGCGAACCATAAAAAAAGTATCGATAACCGTAGGAGGAATTTCCCGGTCTTTGGCTAGCGCATTGACCTGCTCTATGTCGTTGCGGCACGAAACGAACATTGCAGCCCCCAAAGCGGCTGCAATGCATGCGAATATTTTCAACGGTCTTACGGTGCCCATATTTTATCCGGACGAACGGACAGCGCCTGCGCTTTTACCCGGCAGGCTATCCATCATCAATAATAACGTTGTTTCAGGAACCAGGTATCATTCAGAGAGAACGATACACCCAATTTGAAATAGGTTTCCTTCACCAGTGCTTCGGTCGCCTGAACCACGCCGCTGGTGGATTTTCCGAGCATCCCGAAATTCACGAATACGTTGAGGTTGGAAATGCTCATCGCCTGTGAAGTGACCTTGGTCATCGGAAGGGCGATCCCCAAAGTAGCCCCCATATCGTTGATCTGTTGGCCGAACAGTTTATATTCCGATTGGCGGTAATAAACACCGGCCTGGTATCTGGCGCGCTCGAAATAGGATTTCGGGGAATTATACATCGGGATATAGCTGGCGCCCAGCGCAATCCGCATACTGCTCTGATATTGCGCGGCTCCATTTACAGGGTCGGATTCTTCAATTTTAGAATCGTCATCGTCATAATCATAATAATCGACCCCTTTGTAATCCGGTTTCGAAACATACTGGGCGTCCAACCCGACATACCATTTTTTGATATTGCCCACGCCGATACCGGCCGTTATAGTCGATGGAAGATTGAATTTATTGGTCGTATTCACCTCTTTGTTTCCTGGATTATCAGGATCAAACGCATCCTCATATTCAACCACCTGATACCTGCGGAAAGTGCGGTCATTGGTCAGATTGGCCGAGAAATCGTACGTAGCCCCCATGAAGAACATCGTCTCCTTGACTACAGGGAACGCGTAATTGAACCCGAAGCGGAATTTGAATCCCGATATCCAGTTGGATTGGGTGATCTTGTTCTGGAGCAGGATATCCTCTTCATAATTGAAAGTACTCCTTTTGATGGTGCCGAAAAGATAGGAAGCGCTGGCTCCGACACTGAAATTTTTGAATACTTCACGCCCATAGGATACGTATACCTGAGTGATACCCCCGTTCCCGTCGTAATAATCCATTTTTTGTTTGTAGCTGCCGGACCGCAATACGGAGTCTCTTTCATAGATCGAATACCCCGTCGCCGAAAAAGGCGTCAAACCCAGGCTGAGCCCGGATCTCCGGGAGAGCGGCACGGAAAAGACCAGGTAATCGAAATAAATATCCTTATGATCGTTGGAATATTTGGAATCCTTGTATTTCGAATAATCCAAAGAGGCTCCTACCGAATAAGTAGTCTGCCGCAGATTGGACAGCGACGCAGGGTTTATAAGATTGTTAACGCCCACGGGAGTCCAGGAGACGCCCACTCCAGCCATACCCTGTGTTTCTGCCGTACCCATATTAAAACGGCTGTCCCCCAGGCCGAATATCGAATACGGAGAATAGGTATTGAAACGGTCGGTCTCTATCTGTGCCACCGCGCTGCCGCACAAAAAGAGCAGCATGGAAGCCGTGATCAGCTTTCGCATATTTGTATGTTGTGTTTCAAAATGACATGCATGGAATCCAACAAGTAGTTGGGTTGTGCAAATATTGTATTTTTTACTCGTTCTGCCAAATGTGCACTGTCCCCGCCCGTTAAGACAATCTTAAAATCACCGTGCTGCCGGCGGTATTCCTCTACAATGTACAGGATCTCTCCTACGAGCCCGTCTATCACCCCTCCCCGCATACAGGAAGCCGTAGAAAGACGCCGTACTGTCGTATCGTCCTTTGGTTGGGCGAAACGCAGGCCGGGCAAATTTGAAGTGAACTGGTGCATCGAATTGAGCCGGAGCTGCAATCCCGGGCTTATATTGCCGCAGGTATACACCCCTTGCGTATCGATAAAATCGTATGTCACACAGGTTCCGGCATCTATCAGCAAAACATTTTGTCCGGGGTTCGCCAAAGCCGTTCCTCCGACAAGGGCCAAACGGTCGGCACCCACTTCATCGTTCAAGGCATCGGCATTCGATATCCCCAAAGACAGGCGCAGGGATAACTTTAACATCTTTTTACACTTTAGCAGTCTATCCCAGGCTACCTCCGGCCCTACCGAACAAACCAAAGCATACCGCACCGGATGGGCCGCACAAAAATCGGGAAGGACGGAAGAAAGATCTTCGTACCTCACCCGGAATATGTCGGAAAGTTTGTCGTCGGTGTAAACCCCGACTTTGACACTGGTATTTCCCGCATCCACTACGATATCCACGACGTCTTGCTTTCTAGTTTTCAATCGGCAAATATACGCAGTATCCGCCATCCCCGGGCATTTTTTAAGAAAAAATCGCCTCCCCCCAGTCCCTATACCGCTAAAAAAGCCGCTGTACAGCGGCTTTTTCAAGATTGTGCAATTTCCTACCGGGGGACTATCTTCCCTCCGGGCTGCTGGGCATCCATTACCGCCACATACACCATGTGGAGGATATCTTCGGTAGAGGCTCCGGCATAGACCACATGCCCGGCGTTCTTGAGTCCCAATACGATCGGCCCGATGGTCACCCGGTCGCTGTTGACCCCACGGAGCAGTTTATAAGACATATTGGCCGAATCCTTGTCGGGGAATATCAGCACGTTGGCCCCTTCCTTGCCGGCCAGGGACGAGAACGGGAACCTTTCGGAAAGGATCGTGTCGTCCAAGGCAAAATCGGGTTCTATCTCGCCGTCTATGATCATATCCCGGTAATTCTCCCGCATATACTGCGAGGTGCGGCTCATTTTGCAGGACGCTTCCGTAGGTCGCGAGCCGAAATCGGAATTGGCGACCAGGGCTATCCGGGGCGTGATACCTAAAGCGCGGACAAATTCGGCTACCTGTTTGATGATCGCGCACAACTGATGCTCGTCCGGATCCTCGTTCACCAGCGTATCGGCGATAAAAAGCGGGCCTCGATGGGTACTTATCACATTCACCGCCGACACGACCCCTTCGGCCGGGTCTATTCCGATAACCGATTCCAGCGTCTTGACGGCATGGCTCTTGTCGTACCCGGCGATCATCGCATCGGCCAGGCCTTCGTGGAGCATCATGGCCGCAAAATAATCCCGGCGTTCCATCAAACGCTCCGCATCGTACAATAATACCCCGCTGCGCTGGTGCTCCTCCCAGTATTTCTGCGCATACCGGCTGACAGTGTCTTTCATCGCCTCGGAACGGGTATTGATGATCTCCACGTCCATCTCCAACTGGTTTTTGACCATCAAGTCGCGGATCGCCTTTTCATCCCCCAACAGGACAGGAATGGCAGCCCCTTCTTCATGGGCAATATAGGCAGCCCGCAGGACGTTCAGGTAATTCGCTTCGGCAAACACCACTTTCTTCGGAGCCCGGACGGCATGGTTCTGGAGCATGCGCACGATTTTCGGCTGTTTGCTCATCCGCTCCTCGAGGGATTCCACATATTTGTCCCAATCGGTGATCGGTTCGCGGGCCACCCCGGATTCCATGGCGGCTTTCGCCACCGCCGGAGCCACCGCCGATATCAGGCGCCCGTCGAAAGGCTTGGGAATGATATAATCCTTGCCGAAAGACAGGTTTTTGGCGTTGTAAGCCATCAGTACCTGCTCCGGCACGTTTTTGCGGGCCAGCGCTGCGATGGCATATACGGCCGCGATCTTCATTTGCTCGTTTATGGTAGTGGCCCGCACGTCCAGCGCCCCGCGGAATATATAGGGGAAACCTAGCACGTTGTTTATCTGGTTGGGCGTATCGGAACGGCCGGTAGCCATGATGATATCCTTGCGGGTCTTCATCGCCAAAGCATACTCGATCTCCGGGTCGGGGTTGGCCAGGGCGAATACGATGGGGTTGGACGCCATCGAAAGGAGCATCTCCGGGGTCACCACATTGCCTTTGGACAGCCCGACAAAAACGTCAGCGCCTTTGATGGCCTCCGCCAGCGTATTGAACGGCGTGTCGCGCACAAAAGATCTTTTTTCTTCCGTCAGCCCTTCGCGGCGGGTATTGAGCACACCTTTGCTGTCGCACATCAGGATGTTCTCCGGCCTTACCCCCAATGCCATATATATGCGGCTGCACGATATAGCGGCCGCGCCGGCTCCGTTGACCACCATTTTTACTTCGCTTATTTTCTTGCCCACGATCTCCAGGGCGTTGAGCAGCGCAGCCCCCGATATTACGGCCGTACCGTGCTGGTCGTCGTGCATCACCGGGATATCGAGCTCCTCCACCAGCCGCCTTTCTATTTCAAAAGCCTCCGGGGCCTTGATATCCTCCAGATTGATCCCGCCGAACGTCGGGGCGATGTTCTTTACCGTTTCGATGAATTTTTCCACATCGGTGGTATCGACCTCTATATCGAACACATCGATATCGGCGAATATCTTGAAAAGAAGGCCCTTACCCTCCATTACGGGTTTGGAAGCCTGCGCACCGATATTTCCCAGGCCCAGCACCGCCGTACCGTTGGAGATAACAGCCACGAGGTTGCCCTTGTCGGTATATTTATAAGCGTCGGCCGGATTTTTTTCGATCTCCAGGCATGGCTCCGCCACGCCGGGCGAATAGGCCAGCGCCAGGTCGCGCTGCGTGCTGTGGGGTTTGGTAGGCACTACCTGGATTTTACCCGGGCGGCCCGAACTATGGTACCGCAGGGCATCTTCTTTCTTACTCATCTTTGTATATTTTTTTGATTTGACGTTCGGGTGTAAAAGATCTTTCCGCATTCCTCTTCCGCCGCGAATCACAAATTTACTAAACGGAAAGGGAATATTGTCCTTTTGCCGGTTGGATTTGTGTCTTAAAATAAAGTCAAAACCGTATCTTTGTTTTCATGAAAGAAAAACTCGACCCAACCACCCAGGACACCCTCGTGGTAAGCATCGTCCAGGGAGACATTATAAGCGGCGACGTGGCTGCCAACCTGGAATATTACGGGCAAAAAATAGCCTCCGGCCCCCCGGCCGATTTGTGGGTCTTACCGGAAACTTTCGCTACCGGATTTACTTTTCCCCCGGCCGACACTACGGAAAAAGACGGGGAAACCATTCTCGCATGGCTAAAAGCGCAGGCCGTCCGCCACGGCACCGCCGTCTGCGGCAGTGCGATCGTGGCGGACGGCCTGCGCCGGTTCAACCGCTTTTACCTGGCAGATGCCTCGGGGCGGGTGCAGCAATACGACAAACGCCATCTCTTCTCTTACGGGGACGAAGGAAAATACATCTCCCAGGGAATTTCGCGGGGCCTCTGGGAACTGTACGGCTGGAAGATCATGCCTACGGTATGCTACGACCTGCGTTTCCCGGTCTGGTCGCGCAACGACCGGTACTACGATCTAATGCTCTGCGTAGCCAACTGGCCAGAGAGCCGTATTGCCGCCTGGGATACCCTGCTACGCGCGCGTGCCATCGAGAACATGGCTTATGTGGCCGCGGCCAACCGGATCGGGAAGGACTCGCAGGGATCCGTCCATACAGGCCATTCCGATATCCTGACTCCCCTGGGCAAATCGCTCGTAGGCGAAGAAAAACGGACGGACGAAGCCGTCCTTTCGGCCTCCATATCCCTCTCCCGCATCCGGACCATCCGGGACAAATACGGATTCCTGGAAGACCGGGATCGGTTTTCCATTGAAAAATAAAGGCTGTCTTGCGGGAACTTCAAACACCACCCCATCAAAGATAACAGGAAACCCCGCGCTGCGTGTTTTAACATTTATTTGCTATTTCGGGGACTGCTCCGCAGAATTCCCTTGCCCGCCGTAATAATTTAACTACCTTTGTGGCACAAAACATCTACCGAAAAAGCACATGACAGAAAAATGGAATTCCCTGTTCGACAAATGTATAGAGGATTACCATAAGAGCGACGACGTGGACACCCCTCCGTCCAACCCTTTTGCCTCGGACTCTCTGGAACATTTGTTGTACCTCAAATGCTGGATAGATACCGTGCAATGGCACCTGGAGGACATCATCCGCCGTGAAGACATCGATCCCGCGGAAGCGCTGAAATTAAAACGCCGTATCGATGCTTCCAACCAGCACCGCACCGACGTCGTGGAATATATCGACAGCTACTTCCTCGGCCGATACAAAGACGTAAAAACCCGTCCGGACGCCTCCGTCAATACGGAAAGCCCTGCTTGGGCGATAGACCGTTTGTCGATCCTGGCCCTGAAAATCTACCACATGCAAGCTGAAGTGTCGCGCAGCGACGCTTCAGCTCAGCACCGGCAGGCCTGCCGGCAAAAACTGGACATCCTGCTGGAACAACGAAAAGACCTCTCCGGCGCGATAGACCGGCTGCTGGAAGAGATCGCCGCGGGCTCCAAGTACATGAAAGCCTACCGGCAGATGAAAATGTACAACGATCCGGCCCTCAACCCGGAACTTTACGCCAAACGGTAACTGCCGATGAAACGTATCCTGGCCATGCGCTTTTCGGCATTCGGGGACGTAGCGATGACTGTACCCGTCGTGCGGGAATTTCTCGAACAGAATCCCGGCGTACGGATCACGTTCGCTTCGCATCATGGTCTTGCCTCTTTGTTCGAAGGCATCGATCGGGTGGATTTTTTCCCGGTCGATTTCCACGGGCGGCACCGGGGAATACCCGGACTTATCCGACTCCACCGGGAGCTGATGAAAAAAGGGCCTTTCGATGCGGTAGTCGACCTGCACAGCGTCATCCGAAGCCATTTCCTGCGCACTCTTTTCCAGGCAAGGGGCCTGCCCACCTATAAAATACACAAAAACCGGGACGCCCGCCATACCCTTACCCGGCAGGAAGACAAGATAAAAGAGCCTATGCGCTCTATCCCCGAACGCTATGCCGACACGTTCCGGGAGGCAGGGTTTCCCATTACCCTATCCAATACGCTACGTAAAATCCCGCGGGCGCTTTCTCCCGAAACGTTGGAAACGATCGGCTTATCCCCCCGCTCAAAAAAACCCTGGATAGGCATAGCGCCGTTTTCCTGGTACGAAGGGAAGACGTATCCCGAAGACCAAATGTTCCATGTGGTAAAAGAACTGGCCGAAAGCGGCGAATGCTCCGTGATCCTTTTCGGCGGCCGCGGAGAAGAAGCCCGGAAACTGGAAGCGTGGAAAGAAAAATTACCCGGAACTTCTGTAGCAGCCGGAAAACTCACCCTTTCCCAGGAGCTCGACCTTATTTCCCACCTGTCGGTGATGGTATCGATGGATTCTGCCAATATGCACTTGGCCTCTCTGGTGGGTACCCGGGCGGTATCCGTATGGGGAGCCACCCATCCCTACGCAGGATTCCTGGGCTACGGGCAGAGCCCCGAAGATGTGGTAAGCGTCGAGATGGATTGCCGTCCGTGTTCAGTTTTCGGCAATAAGCCCTGTTTCAAAGGCACTTACGAATGTATGAAGTCCATTCCCTGCTCATCGTTCAGCCGCACAGTCCGGCGGGCGGCAGGCATCCTTTAATTTTATCCCGCAGAAACTAAAACAATTTTTACTTCTCTGGTATCACAAAAGACCAATGGGTATGTGTGATTTTCCATTGGTTGAAAGAATCTGACCGGTAAACCTCCGTGCAGTGCATCTTAAATATTTGGCCGTCCCTATGGGCTTGGTAATCATATATCAATACAGCCATACCCGAGGATAACCGGACAACCGGGTCTATCATTTTATACAAGTCTATTTTTACCTTCCCCCGGATGGTGTCATAATATTTTTTCAGGGCCTTTTTCCCTTCGATTTTATGCGCGAAAGCCGGATCGACATAAACGACATCGTCCGATGACAATTCGATAAACCCGTCGGGATTCCCTGCATTCCATAATTCTAACGCCTGTTTTTCCAGGGTTATAATTACAGCTGTAACATCTTCTTTGTTTGAAGATACACGTGTACTTTCGGTCATAATTGAATCAAGATATATTTAAACTCGTCTGTTTCATTGTTTTCAAATGTAACTAATATTTTGGGAACCGCCGGATTTGTGGGAATAAAACCGGATATTTAAAAAAATGATTTGCTTTATACCGGGAAGTTTTTATCTTTGTTAGCGTAGAACTTAAAAATTTCATATGCTATGAAAAAGTACAAATGCACAGTCTGCGAATGGATTTATGACCCTGCTGTAGGAGATCCCGACGGGGGTATCGCTCCCGGAACCGCATTCGAGAACATTCCCGACGATTGGGTTTGCCCGGTTTGCGGCGTAAGCAAGGAAGAGTTCGAACCCGTAGAAGAATAATCTTCTCCGGCTACAGACCAAAACTTTCTTCCCGGCAGTTTTGCCGGCCATTTATCCCTTCCATTGTCGGAATGCCTTTATTGCATTCCGGGATCGAGGGGAATTTTTATTTCTAACCCAGACTCCCGGCCCTCTATTTATAAAGTTGCGTTAAAAGACGAGGCCACGATTAGGAGCATGCCCCTAAAAATAGTTATATTTGTCTTTTCCTATAACGGCCGAAAGCACAGAACCGATTTTTTAACCCTGTCCATTTCCCGAGCATGAGCATTAAACACAACTATCTGCTTCTATTATCCTTTTTCCTGATCCATACCGGCGCTTTTGCCCGTTGTCCCGCCCCCTTAGCGGAAATCCCGCCCGTAGTGGATACGATAGACACCAAAGACCGCGGTGTGATCAACCTGGTAAAGAACGATACCACCTTACTGAAAGAAATATTCCAATCCGATACTTTCGATAAGATCGCCGACATCGATATGGCGTCCTCGGACGTGCAGGCGATCCCGGATTCGATCATAAAACGCCGCCTTGCGGCCCTGGACGCCCGCTCCCCCCTATCCCTGGAATTCAACCCGGAAGTGCGCACATACATCAATATGTACCTGGGCAAACGCCGGGCCCTGGTATCCCGTATGGTCGGCCTGTCCATGTATTATTACGATATGTTCGAAAGCGTCCTCGACCGGTACGACATTCCATTGGAACTCAAGCACCTGACTATCATAGAATCGGCCCTGAACCCGAAAGCCCGTTCCCGGGTGGGTGCTACCGGCCTTTGGCAGTTCATGTACAGCACGGGACGGTTATACAACCTGTATAACGATTCGTATGTGGACGAACGTTTCGATCCGGTCAAATCGACCGAAGCGGCCGCCAAAATGCTGAAACGACTGTATGAAGATTACGGGGATTGGTACCTGGCCCTGGCCGCCTACAACTACGGCAGCGGCAATGTAAATAAAGCGATCGCCCGTTCGGGAGGCAAACGCAATTATTGGGAAGTGCGCAATTATATGCCGCGGGAAACACGGAATTACGTAGCTGCCTTTATCGCGGCCAATTACATTATGACCTATTACCGCGAACACGGGATCATCCCCGAGCTCCCACAGGTCACCTACCAGGAAACGGACACGATCAATGTCAAAGGGCTCGTATCTTTCGACCTCTTATCGAAAAGACTCGATATGCCGGTTGCCGATATACAATTCCTCAATCCGGCATTCAAACTCAATGCGATCCCTTACACGACCACCCGCCATTATTCGGTTGTACTTCCGGCCGATAAAGCGCAGAAATTCGCCGCCGAAGAAAAAAGCATCTATGCCGAAGCGCAGGAAGCGGAAGCTGCACTGAAAAAAACACTGGCCTACAAAGCCAATACGACTGCCGGTTCCGGCGGATCGATCGTATACCGGGTAAAAAAAGGGGACACGCTCAGCGGGATCGCGGTACGTTATGGCGTATCGGTGACCAAACTGAAATCGTGGAATCACCTGAAATCCTCGAATCTGAGTATCGGCCAGCGGCTCACGGTCTATCCTCGCAAATAAACGCTCGCAATGGGAAAAGTCGCTTGGCTCCTGCTGATCGCCCTATTGGCTTCGTGTGGACGCGGAAAGGTTCGCACCGACGAGTATGCCACCATGCCACGCTCGACAGGCGCCGTAATGGAAATCGTCGCCGTAGTGGACAGCGGCCTCTATTCGGAACAGGTAAAAGAAGCCCTTTTCCGGCATTTATCCCCTGTGGTAACCGGATTGCCGCAAAAAGAGCGCCGGGCCACACTGTATGTGATACCCCGGTCGTCTTTTTCCCGAACTTACCAAAGCATGCGGAACCTGGTATTGGTGGAACGCTCCGATTCCCTGTCTGAAATGACGACCACCAAAAACGTCTACGCAGCCCCGCAGATCGTATTCTCCATTAAGGCCTCCAATGCCCAAACCGCGAAGGAACAGATAGACCTCTCCGGCGACTTTATGTTCCATACAATCCGGCAAAATGCCATAGGAGCCCTTCAAGAGCGCTTCGCACGGATAACAAACAAGAGACTGAAAGCCATCCCGGCTATGGGCATCGATATTTGCATCCCCAATTATTACCATGTAGTCCGCTCGGAAAAAGATTTTATATGGCTGACGATGGATATCGCTAAAAACGGGATCAAAGGCTCGGCCAATATACTATTGTACCGCACGGATTCCGCGGGGGCCCGGGAAGATGCCGTGGCGCTACGGGATTCCATGACCAGAAAATACGTCCCCGGGCAGGCGGAAGGATCGTATATGGCCGTAGAAAAAACAGCGATACGCCCGCAGCAGGAGAGCGCCGCATTAGCCGGTTCACCGGCCACATTTACCTATGGTTACTGGCGCACCGAAGGAGACTTTATGGGCGGCCCGTTCATCAATTATACGATCGTAGACAAAGAGAACGGGACTGCATATAGTGCCGACGGATTCGTATATTTGCCTTTCGAAGAGAAAGGAGGATACGCATTGGAATTGGAAGCCATACTCAGGACATTCAATGTCCCGGCCCTGTTACAAAAAGAAGAAAAGAAATGAGCGTAAAAAACAGAACCGTACAGGGCCTGGCTATAGGGCTGTTCGTAGCGGCCGTATATTCATGTGCCACAGTGGATCAACCGGCCGGGGGACGCTCGGATTACGACCCGCCGGTACCTTTGTCCTATTCGCCGGAAAATTATTCCACCAATTTCAAGGCCAAGAAAATAGAAGTGGTATTCGACGAACGCATCAAATATAAGAACCTCAACAAAGAACTGGTCGTATCCCCCCCCATTCCCGATATTCTTCGCCGGATTAAACCTTCGGCGACTATGCCGACAAAAAAAATGGAGATAGACCTTTCGGATGTCGAATTGCTGCCCAATACCACGTATACGCTGAATTTTGGCAATTCCGTAGGAGACAACCACGAAGGGACTGCTATCCCTAATTTTAAATACGTGTTCTCCACCGGGGAAAAGATCGACTCCCTGACCGTCGGAGGTGTCATAGAAGATGCTTTTTTAGGCAAGTTCGATCCGAAAACAGTCATCATGCTCTACCGGGTGGATTCTACATTTAACGATTCCACGATCTTTAAGGAGCGTCCCCGGTATTTCACCCGTCTGGCGACCGAAAAAGACAGCACGTTCCGTATAGATAATATCGCCCCGGGAACCTATCAGTTGATCGCACTGGTCAACGAGGCTTCCAACCAGATGTACAACCAGGCGAAAGACCAGATCGCTTTCTTCCCCCGGTATATCGAACTCCGCGAACCGCAAACCGTAGGCTACCGCCTGCGATTGGCTCATGCCCGTAAACCCTATAAGGTCTATCAGGGAGTAAATCAACAAAAAGGACTGATACAGATAGCCGTAGATGGCCTCGATCCTCAGGACAGCATCCGGCGGATATTCCCGGAACTACCCGATACGGCCCGGGATTACTATCTGTTCAACAAAGAAAGGGATACCCTGCGCTACTGGTCTACCGCGGAAGAGAAAGACTCTATCCTTTTCGTGGTAAAAAGAAAAGGCAATGTTTCCGATACGATCAACGCCAAAATCCGTAAACCGGCCGAAGTAGAATTTAAACGGGCCATATCCACCCGGGGGCTGGAATTGGACGGGCATGTCTTTATCGATGCCAACAAACCCATCGGGGAGATCAATGCAGACTACGTCCAGCTCCTGGACAAGGACTCCCTCTCCCGGCCATTCACGCTCAAGCTCGACTCTACGACTTTCACCCGTGTGGAAATGCTCTTCCCTATCACCCAGAGCAACAATTACCGCATCTCCATACTACCGGAAGCTATCAAAAGTATCCGGGGAGAAGAAGTGAAAGACACCGCCCGAGCAGCCCTGAAAACCAAGTCTACCGAAGATTACGGCACGCTGACTGTCAATCCCGTCTCCTTCAATCAATTTCCGCTCATCGTCCAACTGATCACGCCCGATAAAAATACGGTCGTCAAAGAAGCGATCCTCGACAAGCCCGGGAAAATAGTCTTTAATCTGGTCGTTCCGTCCAAATACCTGTTACGTGTAATATTCGACACCAACGGGAACGGCCGCTGGGATACGGTGGACTATTTAAAAAAACAACAGCCCGAATATGTACAGTATATGGACGAGCCTGTCACGATCCGGGCCCTGTGGGAAGAGGAGATCGAGTGGTAGTATCTCTCACAGAAATAAAAAGTCCGGTTGAAAATTCAACCGGACTTTTTATTTCAGACACCTTTTGCCAGTAATCCGGCAGGTGAATACCCCGTTTTATTATTTATTTTATTATTTATTCTCCTTTTTCACCAGGACAGTAGACTGCCCGTCGGCAGAAACATCGATCGTAAAACTATCCCCGGGGAAAATACCTTCGGTCACGATCTGCTGGGCTACGACATCTTCCACGAGCATCTGCAAAGCCCGTTTAAGGGGACGGGCGCCGTACTGGCGGTCGTATCCGCGCGAAACGATCAGTTCCCGGGCTGCGGAAGAAACCTCTGCCGAATAGCCCATCGCCCCGATACGGCGGTAAAGCCCTTCGAGTTCGATGTCTATAATACGATGCATATCCTCTTTCGTGAGGGCATTGAACGTGACCACCTCGTCGATACGGTTCACGAACTCCGGTGCGAAAGTCTTTTTCAAGGCTGCTTCTATCGTCTTTCGCTCGTTCTGGGAAGCCTGCGATTGCCGGGCTCGGGTATCGAAACCGACTCCCTGTCCGAAATCTTTCAACTGGCGCGCGCCTATATTGGACGTAAGGATAATGATCGTATTGCGGAAGTCGACCTTACGGCCCAGGCTATCCGTCACAAAACCTTCGTCGAATATCTGTAACAGGATATTGTACACATCCGGATGGGCTTTTTCTATCTCGTCCAGCAGCACGACACAATACGGCCGGCGGCGCACTTTTTCGGTGAGCTGGCCTCCCTCTTCGTACCCTACGTATCCCGGAGGCGCACCCACCAGACGCGAAACGGCAAACTTTTCCATATATTCGCTCATATCCACCCGCACCAGGGCATCGGGAGAATCGAAAAGCTCCCCGGCCAGCACTTTGGCCAGCTGCGTTTTGCCCACGCCAGTCTGTCCCAGAAAAATGAACGTTCCGATGGGCTTGCTAGGATCCTTGATACCGGCCCGGTTGCGGATAATGGCCCGCACGACTTTGTCGACGGCTTCATCCTGCCCGATCAACTTGCCTTTGATCCGTTCGCCCAACTGCGCCAGGCGCTGGCTTTCACTGCCGCCTACCCGTTTGACCGGCACACCGGACATCATCGATACCACATCCGCCACGTCCTCTTCCGTGACCGTTTCCGGGTTGGTTTTTACCTGCAGCTCCCAGTCTTCCTGCCGCGCAGCCAAATGCTTTTCAAGGTCTTTTTCCAAATCCCGCAGGCGCGCCGCATTCTCAAAATCCTGCGCTTGAACGGCTTCGATCTTACGATTGCGGACATCTTCCAATTCCTTTTCGAGCGAAGACACCTCTTCGGGTACCTGCATATGCGAAATATGCACCCGGGAGCCGGCTTCGTCCAGCGCATCGATGGCCTTGTCCGGCAGGAACCGGTCGGTCACATACCGCACCGTCAGGCTGACGCACGCTTTCAGGGCTTCCTCGGTATACCGTACGCTATGGTGCTGTTCGTATTTGTCCTTTATATTTTCGAGGATCTCCAATGTCTCGGCCCCGGTAGCGGGTTCGACGATGATCTTTTGGAAACGGCGTTCGAGCGCCCCGTCCTTTTCGATATACTGGCGGTATTCGTCCAGCGTAGTGGCGCCTATCACTTGTATCTCGCCCCGGGCCAAAGCCGGTTTGAACATATTCGAAGCATCGAGCGAGCCCTGGGCGCCGCCTGCCCCGACGATGGTATGGAGCTCGTCGATGAACAGGATGACATCCCGGTTCTTTTCCAGTTCGTTCATCACGGCTTTCATCCGCTCTTCGAACTGCCCGCGGTATTTGGTACCGGCAACGAGCGAGGCCAAATCGAGGGTCACCACCCGCTTGCCGAAAAGCACGCGGGGTACTTGCCGGCGAATGATCCGCAGGGCCAAGCCTTCCGCGATCGCGGATTTTCCGACACCGGGTTCACCGATGAGCAGCGGATTGTTCTTTTTGCGCCGGGACAGTATCTGGCATACGCGCTCTATTTCTTTGGTACGGCCCACCACCGGGTCCAGTTTCCCTTCCCCGGCCTGTACGGTCAGGTCGCGGCCGAAATTGTCCAGCACAGGGGTTTTACTCTTAGCCGCACGGGGATCGTTCTCCTTTACGGTAAACATCCGGGGTTTGTCTTCCTCCTCTTCCTCGTAACTCTCATTGCCCAGGGAAGAATTGATATCCTCCTCCTGCTCCCCATACTGACCGGTAAGCTGGTGCTTGTAATCGGCGGAAAGTTTTTCGTAATTCAGGTTGTTCTGCTCGAAAATGCGGGCTACCGGATCGTTTTGATTCTTGAGGATGCTCAACAGGATATGTACCGGCGCTATTTTGGGTTCGCGGTACATCCGTGCCTGAAGGTAGCTTAGCTTGATAGCCCGGGAGGCCTGCGGATTGAATTCGATTTCTTCCGGATTAGGCGTACGGGCGGTATCCTCCAATGGGCGCAAAGATTCGAAAGCCCTGCGGAGGCGTTCGATATCGATCCCGTTGTCTTCGAGGATACCCAATACGGCGGGATTGCCCTGCCGCAATATGCCCAGGGCAATATGTTCGGTGCCTATCGATACGTACCCCAAGCGGAGGGCCTCCTGCTGGGAATACCGGATGGCATTTATCGCTGCTGTAGAAAAATTCTCGTCCATGTTCTTATTCGTGGGCCGGACGACCGGCCTTCTCTTCTTTTGTCGTTTGGTTCATAAAATTGGATAAAAAAAGACAAAGGCGTTATTGTCAGTCCCGCCCCTGTCTCTTTCCCGATTCGCGGCCGTGGCCGCACTGCGATGAGTCAATCAATCGTCATCGGAAGGGGTGAGTTCAGGTTGAACCTGGTATGTCAGCTTGTCAATGGCGAATATGGGATAAAACTCCTGTCGCGCGCCTTTGACGTATAGTTTAAGTTTTTTCAAATCCTTCATGCGAAGCGGTTTGAGCTTGATGGTCTGCCAGTTCCCGTTGATATAATGCCTCTCGGGGTCGGGGAAAGTGTAATTGGCAATCGGCACTTCCGTCGAACTGACAAAAGTATCCTCTCCGTCGTACCCCTCTATCACCAGGGTCATGTAGTCCCCGTCGGCAGCGTTCATGGGCTCTACCGTCTGTCCGGCATCGTTGGTATACTGGTTTTTCATGCAGTAAAGGGTGAGCGCTGAAGGAACGATCGTGAGCGTATCCGGATTTACCGGGCGGCTGAATGTGATCTCGGCCGCGTTTTCCACACCATATCCGGTACGCAGGAGCATTGTATTGCCCAAACCGGAATCCTTTCCGGGATAGAATTGCAACGAGGGTATATCAGCCGGATTTTCGATATTGGCCCCGCTGCGGCTGCTCGCTGCGGCGCCAGTCCATTTGATCAGCCCGGTGCCGGCCGTCGCGCTGGGGAAACCGGCATATTCAAGCGTGAAATTCTGTCCGTATTTTTCGCTTTGAGCCGGCAGGGCTATCGACTTGAAATCCACTTTGGAGCCGGGATATACCACGCTGACCTGATAAAGGGTAAAATACAGGTTATCCTCCGAAGTGACCCGGATACCGGCCGTAAAACCGAAATCCCGTTTCTCCCCTGAAACAGGGGATGCCACGGCTCCCTGGGAAATCGTATATATGGGAGTCATATTCAAATCGGCCACTTCCAGCGGCATCTTGATCGTGATAACCGTTTGGTTCATGTCGATATCGACATCGGGATATTCTTCTATTTTGAATGTCAGAAGCTCCGATTCCGAGTTTTTGGCCATCTTTGTATTATCGCACGAGCAGAACACCGCGCAAACGGCCAGAACGCATAAAGAACTCCTGATTCCTGTATTTCTCATTGTAAAGCGCATTTCTTTCTAATTGCTAGGGGATATTCCAACGAGCAAAATTACAAAAAAATACGAACCGAAATACGCCCTATCGGCCAAACTTCCCCGGCACAGACCTAAATAATGGTTAAAATTCCCTGATTTTTTAAGAAACAGCATTCCCACCCTGCCTTTTTCCGGAAAAAAAACGATTGGAACAAAGGGTAATATTCCGAAAAAAACACAAGCCAAAAGCTAAATATGACGGCAAATTAGTCCTTTAAGGATTACTTGCGCCGATTACAAAAAAAAGAGGTTTTCCCTTTGTTTGTCCGTAGAATTCATATCTTTGCGACAATTCAATTGTCGCGTCCGCATGGGTTCCTCCGATATTTCTTTCGGAGGGCGACGACCGGAAAAAATTTAGCCAATATGTGTACCTTTCAATATTTTAAAGGATTTTTTCGCAAACTATGTCTGCCCATAGTGCTCTCTGCGGCTTTGCTTCTCTCCGCTTTTGCGCCGCTGTGCGCCCAGGAAAAGCCATCCGGTTCGACACAGGACAAAATACTTATTATTGCCTCTTACAATCCGGACACCAAAAGGATGTCCAGTTTCATCAATGAATTCGAAAAAGAAGCGACCCGCGAAAAACTCCCTTACGGGATCGTCATCGAAGATATGGGATGCCGGGACGTTTCGGAAGGCCCCCTGTGGCACGACAAGCTCCGGGACATACTGCAGCGTTATGACAAAGAGCGCCTGAAAGCCATCGTACTGCTCGGCCAGGAGGCTTGGGCCACCTTCCTTTCCCTGAAGGATATTCCGGACAGCGTCCCGTTTTTCGGTTGTTTCGCCAGTGAGAACGGGGTTCTGATCCCTAGTGGAGATTCCTTGCTGGACTATCGATGGAACCCCCGATCGATCGATATGAGAGCCTTGGCCGAAGAGCGGGGACATGGAGGGGGCACCCTGAACCATTACGATGTCCCGAAAAACATAGATCTTATTCTTTCCCTTTATCCTTCTTTGAAAAACATCGCTTTCGTGTCGGACAACACGTACGGAGGCATTTCTTTGCAGGCCTACGTAAAGGAGGAAATGGAAAAATACCCGGATATCAACCTCATCCTGATCGACGGGCGCCAAGGTGAGGAAAAGGCTGTCCAGCAGATCGGCGACCTGCCTTCGAATTCCGCCTTGCTGATAGGCACTTGGCGCGTAGGGGAAGAAGGTCAATACATGCTTTACGGAGCGATCAACCAACTCATCGCCAGCAACCCGTCCCTGCCTGTTTTTTCCCTTTCCGGCTCCGGCATCGGGAGCATCGCCATCGGGGGCTACGTCCCCAGCTATGACAACGGGGCAGCGGATATCGTGCGGCAAATAGCCGAACATTATCAAGGAGGAGAGGACAAGGTACACTTCGCCGAAATGGGAAGCCAGTACCGTTTCGACCGCCGGAAAATGAATGAATTCGGGATCGACGAGTACAAGCTTCCTAAAAACAGCACCATCGAAGACAGTACGGAGGCTAAACTGCGTACCTATGAAAATGTGATCACGGCGACAATCGCCGCCCTGATCGTCCTGTTGCTTTTCCTGAGCATCCTCATTTACTTCTACCGGAGAAGCAACCGGTTAAAAACAGCTTTGGAACACCGGGAACAGGAACTCATCATAGCCAAAGAAAAAGCGGAGGAATCCGACAATCTCAAGTCCGCATTCCTGGCCAACATGAGCCACGAGATCCGCACACCCCTGAATGCCATCGTCGGGTTCTCCGCCCTGTTGGGAGACGATGAACTGGCCCCCGAGGAAAGGGCGGAATACAACTCGATCATCGACAAAAATTCCAACATGCTCCTTACGCTGATCAACGACATCCTCGATATTTCAAAGCTGGAGACGGGCAAAATGAAGTTCAGTTATTCGGAAGAGGACATTGCGGCCCTTTGCCAACAGGTAATACAGACTACGGGCTATATCCGCAAAGAAGGAGTGGAATGTATTTTCAAAGCATCCGACGAGCCTTATATGCTGA
The DNA here is from genome assembly GCA_959608625.1 of uncultured Flavobacteriales bacterium. Lineage (GTDB taxonomy): Bacteria > Bacteroidota > Bacteroidia > Flavobacteriales > UBA1820 > Merdimorpha. The sequence goes on along the minus strand of CAUHQV010000015.1, from coordinate 28,942 downwards.
AAACCGATTCCCAGCGACTGTCCCAAGTGCTGATCAACCTGATGACCAACGCCGGCAAATTTACCGAACGCGGCGCCATTACCGTAGCCTACGAAGTGTTACCCGGCAAAAATCTCGTACAGTTCAGCGTGACGGATACAGGATGCGGCATACCGCCCCAAATGCAGGACAAAGTGTTCGACCGGTTCGAAAAGCTCAACGAATTCAAACAGGGGACAGGCCTGGGACTATCCATCTGCAAACAGATCGTCTTGAAATTCGGAGGAAATATCTGGGTCGATTCTTCCTATACGGGAGGCGCCCGCTTCGTTTTCACCCACCCGACCGAACCACCCGTCGAGGATTGACACCAATCCCATTTTCGCACCTTGAGTACTTTCAGGATGCTAATTTTTTCGGTTCTGTTAAAATAACTTTCCTCTGGACATAAGAATTTTTTGCAGTATTTTGGTTTACGAAAGTTAAGAAAGACTTAATTTTCCAGTCTTCCTATTGCCTGCCGGAAAAAATCGTTATATTTGTGTTGCGATCATGAACGATTGGTACTAACCCACCTAAAACCAGAAGCCTTCCCCAGCAAAAAGGGGGCCATCTTCTCAATCTAAATCAAAGTACCCTTTCTTCTCGCAAAAACCCGGATGTCCCGCGCCTGTTCTGAGGCCACGGTAATCCCGCCGATACAGCAATTCGATCGCTGTAGGCAGGAATTGTCACCTTCGCGCACGGCACCTGTCAATATCCGGAGAAATATTGGAAAAAGGCCACAAAATGTGGCACTTATCATACATTAAAACCTTAAACATTAACTAAAAAAATTAAAATCATGGACGAATTAAGAGGAACCCGCTATCCGATTTTCGGATTCGTAACTGGAGGAACCGGAGCTTTTAACGATGGCATACCGCCACAGCCGTACGAAACTTTCGCTTATGACCTGGCACTGAACCAGGCCGGCATAGAAAACTTCAACGTGATACCCTATACTTCGGTATTGCCTCCCGAACTGCGCGGCAACCTGGTATCGATCACTCCGGAAGTGAACGCCAAATTCCCTTACCTGCCTTACCGTCCCGACGTAAAAGACCAGTTCCATCACGGTGCCGTGCTGGAAGTGATCATGGCCGGACACGGAGCCAACTACTCCGAACACAAAGCTATCGCTACCGGTATCGGTCTGGTATGGGCTAAAAAGAACGGCAAATTCGTCGGCGGTTTCGCAGCCGAATATGTGCAGTTCTACGATTCCAAGATCGACGACGCTATCGCTGCTGCCGAAGCTCAGCTGTGGCTGACCAAATCCCTGAACCACGAACTGTCGATGCGCGGCATGGAACAGGACGGAGAGAAAGAACTGTTCCACGACTTCATCAACCTGTCGGCCGACAATCCATTCGGATACTGCCTGACGGCCATCGGCTTCCTGAACTTCGGATACGCACCGCTAGCTAAATAAGTAAGCCATGGCATCCGCCTCGAAAAAACTAGGACTGGGTGGCCTGATAGCCATTGTCTTCGGCTCCATAATCGGAGGAGGTATCTTCAATATCTCCCAGAATATGGCGCAGGGGGCGGGGCTCGGGGCCACCCTTATCTCGTGGGGAATCGCCGCCGTAGGAGTACTGTTCCTGGTAATGACCTTCAAAATGCTGTCCGATGCCCGGCCCGACCTGAACGCAGGTATTTACCAGTACGCCAAGGAGGGATTCGGTAGTTACGTGGGATTCAACATCGCTTGGGGGTACTGGCTCTCGGCGGCCATGGGTAACGTGGCCTTTGCCGTGATGCTGAACGACTCTTTCGGCGAGTTCTTCCCCGTACTATTGCACCACGGATGGCAGACGGTCGTATTCGGATCGTTCTTCATCTGGGCGATGTATTTTATCGTAGCCATGGGCGTAAAAGCCGCCGCCGCGATGAATACGGCAGTAACCATCGTGAAGTTCGCGTCCCTGATCCTGATCGTAGTGATCCTTTTCGTCTACTTCAAAGTAGGCGCCCTATCGTGGGATTTTTGGGGTAATACCCCGTCCCTGGGATCGCTGGGGACACAGATCAAGAGCACGATGCTCGTCACCCTATGGTGTTTCATCGGTGTGGAGGGCGCCGTAGTGATGTCCGCCCGCGCGAAGAACAGCCGGGATGTGGGCAAGGCCGGGATCATCGGATTCCTGCTGGCACTCGTGCTTTACGCCCTGATAAGCATCCTTTCGTACGGTATCATGCACCAGCCAGAACTGGCTAAACTGGACGACCCCTCGGTGGCATACGTCCTGAAGGCCGCGGTAGGCGACTGGGCTTATACCTTCGTGGTGCTCAGCGTGATCGTGTCGGTGCTCGGAGGATGGATCGCATGGACCCTTCTCTGCGCCCAGGTACCTTATACCGCCGCACAGGTGAAGATCCTGCCGAAGTCCTTCCTGAAGGAGAACAAACAGGAAACCCCTATCTACGCACTGCTGATATCCAGCGTTATCATGCAGGTATTCATGATCATGGTGGCTATGGCCAAATCGGTATACGACGCGGCTATCGACATCACCGGAGTCATGATCCTTCCGGCTTACTTTTTCTGCGGGCTTTACATGCTGAAAGCCACGTTTATGAAAGGCGAGCTGAACACCACCAACAAAAATACGATCATGGGATACCGGCTTGTCGGCCTGCTGTCCTCCGTCTTTTGTTTGTGGCTGATCTATGCGGGAGGCCTGCTGTTATTGCTCATCACGTCCATTTTCTACCTGGCCGGCCTCTATTTTTACATCGTGGCCCGCAAACAGAATATGGCACCTGGGGAGAAAGCATTCACTAAAGGCGAACTCTGGCTGGCAATAGCTATCGCGGTCTGCTCCGTGGTGGCGGCTATACTGCTGGCCACCGGAAAAGCAGGATTGTAAAAGAACTTTTTACGCATCATACTCATGCGAACCGCACCAACCCGGACAAATCCGGGAGTGCGGTTCGTTTTTTTATGCCCAAGGCGGAAAATTAAATCCAGGGTAAATATTGGCTAATCCGCACGTTTGCCCTATCTTCGTCCCAGTAAAAAACAAACTTCCCGAAAAAGAAAATGGACCTCTTTTCCAGCTATTTTTCCACAGGGGCCTGGCATGTAGCCGACTGGAACCAGCTTTCCCTCCCCCTGTTCCTGCTGGTGCTCTTTATCGTGCGTACCCTGTCGGATTACCGGTCGGAGCTCCTGGTAATCCTGCTCCTTTTCGTCGCCAACCTGACAGGAATGGGCCTTTCGGCAGCGGACGTATTCTACGTGCGCCCGCAAATGGCCGCTTTCATATTCCCCGTACTGGTAACGGGGCTGGCTGTTTTCAATATCTTCGGCGCCGGGGCCAAGCCCTCCGCCGTACTGGAAAAAACGGGCTATGCGATGGCCATCCTGTTCGGCCTGACGCACGGCCTGTCCCTGGGTGCCGGCTATTCGGAAGCCATCCCCCTGGTGGCTTTCTGCCTCGGATTTGCCGTCGGAGTTCTGGTACTGGCCTTCGTCATATTATGCCTGTCGTCCCTGGCTTTGTTCTTCGGGGTGAACCGCCGGGATTTCGTCCTGGTCGTTTCGTCGATCGCTATCGGAGTGATGATCCCCTATCTGATCCGGCATTTCCCTTTTACGGTCCGCTGACCGGAAAAGTTTTGTTAGGATCGCTCAAACTGGAACCCTACGGGCCGTAAGCCCTTTGAAATATGAGTCTGAACAACAAAGAAAAACAGAAAAAATTCGACGGCGCCTATATGCGGATGGCTTCCGTATGGGCCGAACTTTCGCACTGCAACCGCAAAAAAGTGGGCGCGCTGATCGTCAAAGACCGTAAGATCATCTCCGACGGATACAACGGCACGCCGACCGGTTTCGAGAACGAATGCGAGGACGAAGAATACCGCACCAAATGGTACGTCCTGCACGCCGAAGCCAACGCGATACTCAAGATAGCCGCCTCCACCCAATCGTGCGACGGGGCGACGCTGTACGTTACCATGTCCCCCTGCCGCGAATGCAGCAAGCTGATCCACCAGGCGGGGATAAAGCGGGTGGTCTACAAGCAAGGTTATTCGGATACCGAAGGGCTGGATTTTCTGCGCTCGGCCGGGGTGGAAGTCGAACAGTTGGAAGGGGGAAAAGAATAACTTATTTAGCTTGGCTTCCCGGCTTTTTTTTCGTTTATTTGCCATCGTTTATGCGCAACCTGCCATAAGTACTTACTACTAAACATACAAACACACGCAACGGCCCGATGGGCCACAAAACGATTTCAAACACGATATGTTAGAAACGACCAAAGTCAAACAACTGGACAAAGTGGTCATCCGTTTCTCCGGGGACTCCGGGGACGGGATGCAGCTGGTAGGCAACCTCTTTTCCAACCTTTCGGCCTTTATCGGGAACGGGATATCCACTTTCCCGGACTACCCGGCCGAAGTCCGCGCCCCGAAAGGAACCCTGAGCGGAGTATCGGGATTCCAGGTACACCTGGGTAAAGGGGTGTACACCCCGGGCGACAAAGCCGACGTCCTGGTGGCGATGAACCCCGCCGCCCTGAAAGTGAACGTCAAGAACATTAAAAAGAACGCCGTCGTCGTTTTCGACACGGACTCGTTCCTCAAGAGCGACCTGGAAAAGGCACTCTTCACCACCGACGATCCGTTCACGGAACTCGGCCTGGGTGGCGTACAGCAGGTGCCCGTACCGATGACCTCGATGGTAAAACACGCCGTGGAAGGCACCGGGCTGGACGCCAAAGCCGCCTTGAAGAGCAAGAACATGTTTGCCCTGGGGCTTGTCTGCTGGCTGTTCGACCGGCCGCTGGAGCGCGCCATCCACATGCTGCAGAACAAATTCGGCAAAAAACCGTCCGTACTGGAAGCCAACGTCAAAGTGCTGACCGACGGATACAACTACGGGAATAATATCCACGCTTCGGTATCGACCTTCCGCATCGAAGGCCAGGTGACCAAACCGGGCATATACACCGATATCAACGGCAACAAGGCTACAGCCCTCGGCTTGGTAGCCGCCGCCGAAAAGGCAAAACTGCCCCTTTTCCTGGGCAGTTACCCCATCACTCCGGCCACGGACATCCTGCATGAACTGGCCAAACTGAAAGAACTCCGCGTAAAGACCGTACAGGCCGAAGACGAGATCGCCGGTATCTGCACCTCGATCGGCGCTTCGTTCGCCGGAAACCTGGCCGCTACCACCACTTCCGGCCCCGGACTGGCCCTGAAGAGCGAGGCCATCGGCCTGGCCGTGATGGCCGAGCCCCCGCTGGTGATCGTGGACGTACAGCGCGGAGGCCCTTCGACCGGACTGCCGACCAAGAGCGAGCAGACCGACCTTCTCCAGGCCCTGTTCGGCCGCAACGGGGAATCTCCGGTAGTCGTACTGGCCGCCGCCACCCCGACCGACTGTTTCGACATGGCTTTCAAAGCCTCTAAGATCGCCCTGGAACATATGACCCCTGTCATCCTGCTCACCGACGCGTTCATCGCCAACGGGTCGTCGGCCTGGCGCATCCCCAGCCCGGACGAATTCCCGGACATCAAGCCGAACTACGTAAAACCGGAGATGCTCGAAAAAGGTTGGAAGCCCTACCTGCGCGATGAAAAAACCATGGTTCGCTACTGGGCCGTGCCGGGCATGGAAGGCTTCATGCACCGCCTGGGAGGGCTGGAAAAAGATTACAACACCTCGGCCATTTCGACCGACCCGGTGAACCACCAGAAAATGGTAGATGCCCGCAAGGCCAAGATAGAGAACGTCGTAGCCGACGTGCCCGACCTGAAAATAATGGGCGACCCCTCCGCCGACCTTTTGGCCGTATCCTGGGGCGGCACGCTGGGACACATGCTCGAAGCGGTGGAAGAGATGAACGCCGCCGGCAAGAAAGTGGCCCTGGTGCATTTCAGCTACCTCAACCCGCTGCCCAGGAACACCGAAGAGGTACTCAAAAAGTACAAAAAAGTCGTAGTGTGCGAACTGAACGACGGCCAATTGGCAGGGTACCTGCGGATGAAGATCGACGGGCTGTGCCACCTGAACAAGTTCAACAAAGTACAGGGCCAGCCGTTCAAGGTAGAGGAACTCACCGAATGTTTCACTAAACTTCTGGAGGAATAAGACAATGTGCGAAAATCAACATTATACAGCGAAGGATTTTAAAAGCGACCAGTACGTACGCTGGTGCCCGGGCTGCGGCGACCATGCCGTAGTGAATACCCTGCAGAAGGCCATGGCCGAACTGGATATCGCCCCGAAAGATACGGCGGTGATCTCGGGTATCGGGTGCTCGTCCCGCCTGCCCTACTACATGGGCACGTACGGGTTCCACACGATCCACGGTCGCGGAGCAGCGATCGCTACCGGCGTAAAAGTAGCCAACCCGCACCTTTCCGTATGGCAGATCACCGGCGACGGCGACTGCATGGCCATCGGAGGCAATCATTTTATCCACTCGGTGCGCCGTAACGTGGACATCAACATCATGTTGCTGAACAACAAGATCTACGGACTGACCAAAGGCCAGTATTCCCCGACTTCGGAGCGCGGTTTCGTCTCCAAATCGTCCCCCTACGGGACGGTGGAAGACCCGTTCATCCCGGCCGAGCTCACTTTGGGTGCCCGCGGACAGTTCTTCGCCCGTTCGATAGACGTGGAATTGAATACGACGAAAGACGCGATGGTCGCTGCGGCTAAGCATCACGGGGCTTCCGTGGTGGAGGTTCTGCAGAACTGCGTGATATTCAACGACGGGATACACAACCCCATCACGGATAAAGCCGTACGTGCCGACCGGACCATCACTCTGCACCAAGGAGAAAAAATGGTCTATGGCGCCAATAAAGATAAAGGCATCGTGCTGGACGGGCTCAAGCTCAAGGCCGTGACGATCGGACAGGACGGCTATACGATGGACGATGTGTTGGTACACGACGCTACTACCCCGGACAACACGCTCCATTTCATGCTGGCCATGATGGGTTGCGCCCCCGGAAGCGATATGCCGGTAGCCTTGGGTGTGATCCGTTCGGTAGACGCACCGACCTACGACCACGACGTGGAACACCAGTTGGAGGAAGTGTCCGCCAAAAAGAAAGACCACTGCCTGATGGAGCTGCTGTTGCAAGGTGAAACCTGGGAAGTAAAATAAAAATCCCATCCATAAAAAACGGGGTGCCGATGGCACCCCGTTTTTATTTGCATCCTACCCCGGAAAATCCCGTCGATGCTTATAATCTTTTAATTACCCTCTTCGCGGTCTTCTATGGCCCCGAGTATTGTCTGAAGTATCTTGAACCGGTAACTGCTGTTCGAGAAAGCATTCGCCTTCTTCTCCCGGTACGTCCGGTTGGTCAGCAGCACATACACGAGGCCTTCCTCCGGCTCCACCAAAAGCAATGTGCCTGTAAAGCCCGTATGCCAATAAGCCTCGTCCGAGAGGAAAGCATCGTAATTGTCGGGCTTGGCTCCTATCTCTTTTTTCACAAATCCCGGCGAACGGCTGTTGTCCGCCGTGCCGTAAGCGTAACGGGTGAAACGGTCGACCGTACTGCCTTTCAGGAAACGCGCCCCGCCGTAATACCCCCTTTGGAGGAGCATTTGCCCGTATTTTGCTAGGTCGTACGCCGTAGAGAAATTCCCCGCGTGACCCGATACACCGCCCATCAGGGCCGCACCGCTGTCGTGTACGTACCCACGCAGAAGCTGCTTGCGGAACCACGTATCGTTCACCGAGGGGGCTATGCGCTCCGCCGGAATATGCCTGAGGGGATGGTAACCCATATCCGTAGCCCCCAGAGGCTTGTATAATTCATCCTGCACCGCCTGCTCGATCCCCTGGGGATAGAAGCGGTCGGCCACCTCGCGCAGCACATAAAAATCGAGGTCGCTGTAAAGCATTTTCTTCGGTTTAAGGGGGCTTTTGCGGATACGCGCCGTGACCGTATCGGGATACGAAGCGCGCATATAGAGGTTCGTCCCTACTTCCAGCGGGTATTGTTTGCCCGGGCGGTCTGAATAAAAGAATGAACTCGGCTCCTTGGTATTTTTGTCGAGCGTATAAGCATAGAAGGGAAGCCCCGCGGGCAGTCCCCCGTTATGCGAAAGAAGTTCTTTCATCGTGATCTTCTCCTTATCGGAACCCTTGTAGGCCGGCAGTACGTCTCCCAAACGGGAGGAAAAAGATATTTTTCCCCGGTCGTACAGCTTCATAATAAGGGGAAGAGTCGCCGATATTTTGGTCACCGAAGCCAGGTCGTACACCATATCGGGCATTACGGGTACGGATAGGGAATCTTCGTACATCGTCGTACCGAAACTGCGGTCTATTACCACCCGGCCGCCCCGGGCTACCAACAGGCGGCCGCCGGGCGCCGCCCCGGCCGATACCATATCGGCCAACAGGGAATCCACCGGCGCTAATTTGCCGGGATCGATCCCTTCCTGCGGGGTAAAACCGAACTTCAACCGTCGCAAGTTTCTGAAACTTTCTCCGTCGCCCCGGCGGTAGTCTTCGTCGAGGGTAACAGGCAATTTTCCTTTCGGGGAAAGGGCTCCGAAAACCGCCTCGGCCGAAGCGATCTGGGCCGCCCATAGATTCTGATAGGCCAACAGCACCGAAGGGTATTTCTTCCATCCGTCGAACTGCAAAAGCGCATACGGGTTGTCCAGCATCACAAATATGGCTCCGGGGGCCGCTGAAAGGGAATCGATTACTTCCCGTGCCCTTTCGGAAACTTCCTTGGGTGTAAACCCGACCTCATCGCCCCCGTGGTATCCCACCACTAGGCGCCGCCCCTGCAAAAGCCGGAGCGCCTGTGCGGCGGAAATATCCCGGCTTAAAACCTTCAGGGGTGCGTAAAGGCCCATATAGCGTTCCATATAGCCGGAATCTCCCGCACCGAGAGGCAGGTAAAAGACCGTATCGGATACGTCAGCCAACGGAAGGCCGTGCCCTTGGTTCTTCAGCAGGGTTACCGCATTTTCCATTACACTCAGGCAAAGGGCGGAATCCCGCACCGTACCCAGATCGGCACGTAGTCCGACCGTATCCACGGGTGCCGCTCCGTCCAAAATCCCTGCCGCACATTTAGCGGCCAGGATGCGGCGAAGGCTCCGGTCTATTCGCTCGCGGGATATCTCCCCGGTCTGCACCGCAGCCAAAAGTGCCCGGTACGCTGTCTCCGGATCTTCGGAATACAAGAGCAGGTCGTTCCCGGCCTTTACGGCCTCGATCTCCGCGTCCCCGGTCTTATAGCGGGCTGCCACCCCTCTCATGTTCAACGCATCGGTGATCACCAATCCGTCGTAGTCCCAATCCCGGCGGATGATGCCTTCTATCATTTTTTCGGAAAAGCTGGAGGGTTTTTGATCTTTATTGTCAAGGGCCGGCACATATAAATGCCCGGTCATCACGCTGGCCACCCCGTCTTCACAGGCCTTTTCAAAGGGAAAAAGTTCCACCTCTTCCAGATGGCGCGCAGAAGACGTGATCTCCGGGAGGGCCTTATGGCTGTCCGTTTTCGTATCACCATGTCCGGGAAAATGTTTCACGCTGGCCAGCACTCCCGTACTCTGCAACCCGTCGACGAAAGCCGCTACTTTATCCGCCACCCGGTGGGCATCGCTGCCGAACGAGCGGACCCCGATAATGGGATTTTGCGGGTCGGTATTCACATCGGCCGCCGGGGCGAAATTAAAGTTTACGCCCATCCGGACGCATCCCAGCCCGATCCGTCGGCCGACCTCGCGCACCAGGTCGTTTTCCTGCACAGCTCCCAACGTCATCGGCCAGGGGTAGTTGAACGCCGAATCGAGCCGCATAGCCAGCCCGCGTTCCAGGTTCATCGCCGTCAGGAGGGGTATTTTCGCTTTGCTTTGGGCCGTATTGATAAAGCGCGCCACGTCTTCGGGGGCGTTCTGGTAAATGGACACCCCACCGATATGGCAGTTTTCCACCAGATAGAGCGCCCGCTGGAGTTGCGCCGGGTTTTTCAAAAAGACCGCCGGGACAAACATCTGCCCTACCTTTTCCTCCAGACTCATCGTTTGCATAAGGGAATCGACCCTTTCCCTGCCCCTTTCGCTCAGGGAAGCGTAATCGAACCTTTTAGCCGGTTGGGAAAACAAAGTGGCATTTACGCCTGCCAACAATAGGAAAAGCAATGAAATACGTTTCATGATATCGTTATAGTTTTTATTTAAGCCGGACAAAAAATATCCGCGGGGCAAAGCCCCCACGGAAATCTTAGCGGGTTATACAGAGTCCTAGTTTCTCTAAATCGTCCCAGAACCGCGGGTAGGATTTTGCGACCACACCGGGATCGCATACCGCGAACGAGCCGCCGAGCGCCAAAGGCGCAAAGGCCATCGCCATCCGGTGATCCTGATAGGTCGCCAGGTCTATATCCGCCTGACGGGGGAAAAAAGACTCGATCGTCAGCGTATCTGCCGTCGAAGAACACCCTACCCCGAATTTGGCCAGTTCGGCCGACAAAGCGGCGATCCGGTCGGTTTCCTTCACCCGGAGGGTTCCCAACCCGGTAAGCGTCCCTTTTATCTGCAAAGCGGCCATCGTTACCGCCACGCTCTGCGCCACATCGGGGGTATCCTCCATATCGAGGTCGGTACGCTTCGGGGCAATAAACCCTTCAACAGGTTCCAGCAAAAGTTCATTCCCTTGAAATCGGGCCTCGACCCCAAAATTCCGGTATATCTCCGTCAGGCGGCTGTCGCCCTGAGCACTATGGGGAAAATAAGCGGAAGCCGCGATCTTTTTCCGGCCTATGGCCGCCAGGGAAAAATAATACGAAGCCGAACTCCAGTCCGATTCTACCGTCACTTTATCGGCTCTAGTCCGTATTCCCGCCGGAACCGTTATTTCTTTTTCCCCCACTGCGCAGTCCAACCCTACGCTGCGCAGTACGGAAGCAGTAAGCTCTATATAGGGCCGCGATACGCTTTTGCCCTCTAAGTGCAGCCGCATCCCTTTTTCGAACGACGGGGCTACCAGCATCAGGGCCGTGATGAACTGGCTGGATACGGAACTGTCTATCGAGCAGTTCCCGCCTGTTAATTTTTTACCCCGTATTTCCAGCGGGGGGTACCCTTCTTTTTCCCCGTAACGGATATCGGCCCCGAGCGACCGGAGTGCATGTACGAGCGGGGCTATCGGGCGCTCTTTCATCCGGGAAGACCCGGTAAGGGTCACCTCCCGCCCCGGCCGGGTGGCCAGGAATGCCGTGCCGAAGCGCATAGCCGTGCCGGCATGCCCTATATCCACCATGGGGCCCGTACTGTCCAGCACGGAAGCCATGGCGCGGGTATCGTCGGAATCGGAAAGGTTTTCGAGGGAAAAAGAAGCGCCTGTCACCGCACGCAGCAGGAGCAGTCGGTTCGACTGGCTTTTGGAACCACAGACGGAAATCCGCACGGCATCTTTCAGCCCGTGGGGAAAAGAAATATGTATAGCGCCGTCACAGGGCATTTTTTGCAAGAACAGATTTAGGTTATATCACCAGTTTTCCTTTCACATATACGGCGAACGCCTGTCCGAGGAGTTCGCAGCCGATAAAGGCCGAATTCTGCGATTTGGATTCTATCATATCTTTGGCGAACGTCCACCGCGCGGACGGATCGAACAGGGTCATTTCCGCCAGGCCGCCCACGATGATGCTCGGGACTTCTACGCCGAAACGCCGGCGCGGGTTGATACTGATGAGTTCGATCATTTTTTGCAGGTCGATCTGGCCGGACAGGGCTTTCCAGGCAGCCCCGAAAGCCGTCTGCAAGCCTACCGTACCATAAGCGGCATGTTCAAACTCGCATTTTTTGTCCTCGATGTCCACCGGGGTATGGTCGGAAGCCACACAGCCGATCGTGCCTTCCTTCACGCCTTTTATCAGCGCCGCGATGTGCTTTTTCGTCCGCAGGGGAGGGAGTACTTTGTACCGCGTATCGAAATCCCGGAGGTATTCGTCGTCCAACAGCAGGTGGTGTGGGGTTACGCTGCACGAAACGTCCACGCCTTTTTTCTGGGCCTCACGTACCATCCGCACAGCGCCCGGGGTCGTCACGCAGGCGATATGCAGCGGCGCCTTGGTGTATTCGGCCAGGAAAATATCCCGCGCTACGGCGATATCCTCGGCGATATCCGGGATGCCGTGCAGGCCGAGCGTCGTGCTTATCACCCCTTCGTGGGCCACGCCGCAGTGCATCACCTCCCGGTCGACCGGGGTAGTCACCGTCAGGGCGCCGAGCGAACCGTTGTATTCCAGTACAAGTTGCTCGATCAGGTTGTTTGCGATTTGCCGGCCGTCCCAGAACGCAACGGCTCCGCCTTGCATCATGTCGTAGGTTTCGGCCATGGCCTTTCCTTCGCCGGCCTTGGTCGCCGTTCCTACGGGATGGATGTGAATGGGAAGCTGGGCTTCCTTCTCGGCGAAGAATTCCACTTTCTGCCGGCTGTCGGTCGGGCTATTCCGGGGCGAAGCGAGCGCCACAGCCGTAAATCCGCCACGTACGGCGGCACGGGCCCCGCTTTCCAACGTTTCCGCCTCTTCGTAAAAGGGTTCGCCGAACCGGCAGGCCGTATCCATCCAGCCCGGGGACACACAAAGTCCTTTTTCATCGACGATGTGGTATTTTTTCCCGTCCGAGGGGATATCGTCGGCTATTTCCCGGATCGTGGTCCCGGAAATAAGAATATCTTTTGTCTGTCCGTTGAATTCGCTGGTAGGGTCTACGATTAAAGCTTGTTTGATAAGGGTATCCATCGGCATCGAAGAAGAATTTTTTACGGTGTAAATATAGCCAATACTCGCGGAAGTATTTTTAACTTTGAGACGATTTTTTGCGGCATTTTACCGGGCCGCAAAACAAAGACGGACAATATGGGACTTTCTTACCTCTGGTCGTACATGTATTACCTCACCGCCGCACGCAGCGAATACTTCGTGCATTCGCCGTTCGTGTATACCCTGATGACCGAATGCCTGCACAAAAAACGGCGTTTTTTTCCCGAAAACCGGGATCGATTGCTCAAAAGCCTGTCGGACTACCTCTCTGCGACCGAACCAGGGCTGGACATCCTGCGTATTGCACCGGACGTGCCGGTGAAAAACATTCCGGCGGCGGCCCTTACGGCGGAAAATACGATGCTGTTCATCGACCGGCCTCACAAAGGGACACAGCGCGAAGCCCAATGGAACGACCTCTGCCGAAATCCGGACATCATCCTGACGATCGACCTATTCCGGGTGGGCCTGGTATTTCCCCGCCGCGAAATGCGCAAGGAACATTTTTGTCTGAGGTACTTCTGATACCTGAAAACGCAGCAGGGCGCGGGAAAATCCCCGCGCCCTGCTGCGTTTTGCTTGCCCGCACCGTTTATTCGGCCTGCCGGGAAAAAGCGTCACGATAATCGCCCCGCATCAGCACCAGCGAATCGACCGTCACTTTCTCCACTTTCACCGTATCGGCGAAATCGATAGTTTGCCCGTTACCGATGCTCTTGCCGGAAAGTACCAGATCGCCACCGTCGTACGACCATTTCTCGTATTGCAGGGTGCTCATATTGATGGAAGCGGCTGTGCCGTCGGCCTGAAGGGCAACGCCCTGTGTTCCCTCCATTCCGGGAATAGGCTGTACCCACGAACCTACGAGCAGCTTTTCGGGACGGGGAGCGGCAGCCACCACCAGTTTGGAAACGGGGATGAACTCTCCGGGTTTTGCGTCACCCTTGAAATATACCGTAGCGGTATCGCCCAGAAGGATTCCGTCCGGACATATGCGCTCGGCATCCAGCGTGCTGAAGCCCAATGTATCGCCGGAGGCGGATACAAGCATCAGAGTATTCATCGTCGCGTCGACGATGATCCCTTTGGCCTCATGGTCTTTTTCTGCTCCGCAGCCTGCCATACAGACAGCCGCCAAAGCCAAAACAATTGTTTTTTTCATGCTTTTATTCGGATTGATTGTTGTCGTATTTCTACGTCCGGCCGTATTTTTTTTTCAAATTTTCCACCATATCGGCCGCCATCGTTTCGATATCGTACTCTGGCTGCCAGTTCCAGTCCTGCCGGGCAAAAGTATCGTCCAGCGCATCGGGCCAGGTATCGGCGATATGCTGCCGGAAATCCGGTGCATAGGTGATCGTAAAACCAGGCACCAGTTTTCCGACCACCCGGGCCAACTCGGCCGGGGAAAAACTCATGGAAGCCAGGTTGTAGGAAGTCCGCACACTGATGCGATCGGCCGGGGCGTCCATCAGTTCCACGATCGCCCGCAGGGCGTCCGGCATATAGATCATCGGCAGGTAAGTATCCTCCCGGAGAAAACACTCGTACGATCCCTGTGTGACAGCCTTGTGGAAAATATCCACCGCATAATCGGTCGTACCCCCGCCGGGGGCCGCCTTCCAACTGATGATGCCGGGAAAACGCACCGAACGCACGTCCACCCCGTACCGCTCGTTGTAATAGCGGCACCACAATTCTCCCGACAGTTTGGATATCCCGTATACCGTATCGGGATCCATCACGGTATACTGAGGGGTGAGGTCCAGTTGGGTATGCGGGCCGAACGCCCCTATCGAGGAAGGCCAGAATATCTTTCCGATCTTGCCGTCGCGCGCCAGGTTGAGTACCGAAAGCAGCGAATCCATATTCAGCTGCCAGGCATCCATCGGCTTTTTCTCCCCCACGGCCGAAAGCATAGCCGACAGGTGGTACACATCGGTAATGCCGTTCTCTTCCACCATTTTTTCGAGCGCAGAGGCGTCCAACGCATTGAGCGTCCGGAAAGGCGTTCCCAACAGTCCCGGCGGCGCTTCCCGGATATCGGTGGCCAGTACGTTTTCAGGGCCGTACTGCCGGGCCAGCTGCGCGACCAGTTCCGTGCCTATCTGCCCCAGGCATCCTATAACCAAAGCTTTCTTATCCATAATCCTGTCCTACTTGGTGTAATATTTCGTATAGAACAAAGGTAATCGAAAAGTCGGACGCGCGAAAAACTTTGCCCCGAACTTGCAAATAATTTTGCCGGGGATGCTAATATGCCTTAATTTTATACCCGTCTAAATACGCATCGTATGCAAAAGGAGATCATATCCGGGAAACAACTCAAGGTAACGCTGGAACGCCTTGCATGCCAGATCGTTGAAAACCACAAGGATTTTTCCCATACCGCCATCGTCGGGATACAGAAACGCGGGGTGATCCTCGCAAAAAAGATCGAGGACATCCTGAAAAAGGATTACGGCATCCGGGACATCCGTTGCGGGAGCCTGGACACGACTTTTTTCCGCGACGACTTCCGCAGCCGCAGCGAACCGCCGCGGGCCAACACCACCAGCATCGATTTTCCAGTGGACAACCTACGGGTGATCTTCGTGGACGACGTACTGCATACCGGGCGCAGCATACGCGCAGCTCTTTCGGCCATCAATTCCTTCGGCCGCCCCTCCCAGATAGAACTGTTGGTGCTGATAGACCGCCGCTTCAGCCGCGAACTCCCGATCCAGCCCGATTACAAAGGCATCCAGGTGGATGTAGTGGAAGGAGAAAAAGTGATCGTCGACCTGACCAAAGGCAGGGAGCGCGTTTATATGGAACAAATAAGCGAAAAACAGAAATAAGACCCCGATAAAATATGGACAGCCTGAGCGTAGACCATTTGCTGGGTATCAAATACCTCAATAAAAACGACATCGAACTGATCCTGCGCACGGCGGAAACCTTTTCCGAAGTGTTGTCCCGCCCCATCAAGAAAGTGCCGTCCCTCAACGGAGTGACGGTAGCCAATCTCTTCTTCGAGAACAGCACCCGCACCCGCACTTCCTTCGAACTGGCCGAAAAGCGACTTTCGGCGGACGTGGTCAATTTTTCGTCCTCCGTTTCGTCGGTAACCAAAGGGGAAACCCTTATCGACACGGTGAACAATATCCTGGCCATGAAAGTCGATATGGTCGTCATGCGCCACCCCAACCCCGGTGCCGGGGTGTTTTTGTCTAAGAACGTACCGGCCCAGATCGTTAACGCCGGCGACGGCACGCACGAACACCCCACCCAAGCCCTGCTGGACTCTTATTCGCTGCGCCAGCGCTTCGGCTCGGTGAAGGGACTGAAAGTGGTCATCGTGGGCGATATCACCCATTCGCGCGTGGCGATCTCCAATATCTATGCCCTGCAAATGC
The DNA here is from genome assembly GCA_959608625.1 of uncultured Flavobacteriales bacterium. Taxonomy (GTDB): domain Bacteria; phylum Bacteroidota; class Bacteroidia; order Flavobacteriales; family UBA1820; genus Merdimorpha. The sequence goes on along the minus strand of CAUHQV010000015.1, from coordinate 12,743 downwards.
AGGGGGCCGAAGTGATGGTTTGCGGCCCGGCGACCCTTATCCCCAAGCACATCGAGGCCCTGGGCGCCAAGGTGGAAACCGACCTGCGCAAGGCGCTCAACTGGTGCGACGCGGCCAATATGCTCCGTGTGCAGCACGAGCGCCAGGACATCAACTACTTCCCCTCCAAGCAGGAATACGTCAAACTGTACGGCCTGGACAAGGAACTGCTGGACTCTCTCGACAAACGAATCACTATCCTCCACCCGGGGCCGATCAACCGGGGCGTGGAGATCACCAGCGAAGTGGCCGACTCCGACCAGTCCATCATCCTGCAACAGGTGGAGAACGGCGTAGCCATCCGCATGGCGGTACTGTATTTACTGGCCGCCAAAAGGAAATAATCCTTCTTTTTTCGTCTTTTTTACCCCGCCTTCCCTTTCTGCGGAACGGCAGGAAAAGCGATATCTTCTTATCAAGGAAATTAACACGCGTACGGCTACAACCAGCCATATTTCTCTATATTTGTTTTCCTTAATGCCCTTATTTATAAAGGGAAAACTTATCAATTAAAAACTGAGCACATGAAAAAAGCCATACGGAAGATCCTGTCCGTCGCAGGAATTTTATTCCTCACTGTCACCGAGGTTTCAGCCCAAAACGGGACAGCCCCCGCCGAGGACAACCCGTTCAAAACCCAGTATATCCTCGGGGTAAACTATATGCCGGAATGGCAGCTTAACAATCCACGCCTAGACGGCGGCCCCTCCGGAGGTGGTTTTGCCTCGAACTTCGGGCTTTCGTTCGAGGTGCGTTTCACCCCGCACAGCGGGCTCGAAACGGGGTTCTATTGCCGGAACGTCAAATTTCCGGGCCACATAGCATGTGGCACCAATGAATATTACGGCGCAACTTACCAACGCTATTTCTCTATCCCGGTGCTTTACAAATTTTATTCCCGGATCGTGAACGTAGGGGCCGGTATTACCTGTGATTTTATGTTCGATAACCCGCATGATTCCCGGTATGATAGAAACCGGGTAGGAATCCTATTGAAAATTTCCAAAGACATCAGGCTTTATAGAGGGCTCTTCCTGGAGCCGGAATTTCACTACAACCCTTTCTGGGCGGAACATATGGGCGACCGCTTTTGGATGGGCTTCCAGATCGGCCTCAAATACCGTTTTTAGCGCATTAAAACACTTTGAAACCCGGCCGTTTCCCGGCCGGGTTTTTTATGCCGCTGCCGATTGTTTGCGCCGATTCCCTTGGGGCGGTGCCCATTATTTCTTAAATTGCACCCGCTTGACCATTCTTACACATCGACGCATGAAAACCTCACTTTCCGGAATCCTCCTGTCGGCCGCGCTCCTTTTTGCCGGAGTTGCCGCCGCCCAAAACGTAAACCCCAAACCCCGTACGGTTCCTGCCGTACGCTATTATAAAGGCGCTGTCGGCAAACTGCCCTTAAAAAGCGTGTACATCGATTTTTCGGGAGTTAAAACCGTCGGATTGGACAAACTGGACTCCGTTTTCTCCCAGGAACTGAAAAGCTTAGGGGTACAAATATCCCCGTCCGGAACCCGGATAGGGCTCTCCACGGCGCTCCCTGATTCCCTGAAAAGCTCCCCGGCGGTCTACCAAGTCGTGGTGGGAAAGGATGTGGAACTACGCGCCGACAGTTACGAAGGTTTCCTGTACGCCACCCGCACCCTCTTGCAAATGTTGGCGCAGGACAAGACGAACTTGTCTGTACCGAAAGGCACGGTAACGGACTATCCCTCTTTGGAGCGCCGTATGGTCATGCTCGACGTGGCCCGGGTCTATTTCCCGGTAGAAGTACTCAAACAGTACATCCGGACAATGGGATGGCTCAAGATGAACGAACTGCACCTGCACCTGAACGATAACTCGTGGAATTCCTACGGGGCCTATTACCGGGTTCCCTCGGAGAAATACCCCGGCGTCACTTCCCCGCAGCACTACTCGTGGGAGGACATCGCGGAGATCATCGCCTTCGCCAAAATCTACGGAATCACCGTGACCCCCGAACTGGATACACCGGGACACTCCCGTTCCCTGATCGCCGTACGGCCCGAACTGAAAAGCCCGTACCACCCCCAGACCGAACTTTCCGACGTATTCCTGGACATCGACAAGCAGGGTACGTTCGACATGGTAGGGACGCTCATCGGGGAAATCTCGGCCCATTTCGACAGTCCGGATTTCCATATCGGCACGGACGAGTATATGCTCGGCAGTATCAAAGACACCGCCCTGCGCAACGCCCTGGGCGAGAAATTCCGCCGCTACATCAACCGGCTGAACGACACCGTGCGCGCCCACGGCAAACGCGCGCGCATCTGGACGGGATTCGAGAACATGCCCGGCACGACAATGCCCGACACCACCATCACGATAGATATGTGGGACGCCCACAATGCCCGGGAATTTTCGGAGAAAGGATACAGGTTCATCAATTCTTCGGATATGTTCAACTACATCGTGCCGGGCAACATCATCAAAAAATACAACACCGACCCGGTATTCGTATACGAGAAATGGAACCCGCGCACGTTCTCCAAAAAAGCCGAAGAAAACCTGCGGCCGACCGATAAGGGCCTCTACGGGGCGAAAGTCAACATATGGAACGACTACGGCCCCACCGGCCCGTCCCTGAGCGAGATCGCCCGCGTAGCCGTACCCGGTATGATGGTTTTTGCCGACCGTATGTGGGGCGCCCCCCGCCTGTTCACCACTTACGACCGGTGGGCCCCGCTCCAGAAACAACTCGCCATGCCCCCGCTCACCACGATGCTTACGGCCGATTACCGCAAAAAAGAGGCCATCTACCAAAGTAAAGAACCCGTCAACATGGCCCTGCTGCACAAATCCGTACCCCTGGGCGCACAGATCGACGCGCACGACCTGGAGTATCCCTGGACGTTGGAAGCGACCGTACTGCGCACCGCCAAAAGCGACCGCTATACCCCGGAACTCATCCTGTCCTCGCCCAGCGCCGAATTTTACGCGTATTTCAACCATATCGTCCGTTTCAAAAACAACCTGCAGGACGAACACCAGGGTATCACCCTGGTACGGGCCCAGCGTGAGCCGGGCCTTACCGCCTATACCAGCCAATATCCGCAGGTACTCACGTTCAACGGTTCGTTCCCCATCGGCAAGGAAGTAAAACTCAAGATCGTCGCCAAACACAACCACACCGCACTCTACATCGACGGACAACTGGTGGGCGAATTCGACAAACAAAGCCTGCTGCCGCTGCTGAAACTGGGCAGCGACGACGGGCAGAACTTCCGGGGCATCATCCAGTCGATGACCCTATACAATTACGCGAAATAATCCGGCGCCCTTATTTTTTCGTATCTTTGCACACTGAATTGTAAAAAAGAAAGACTCATGGCAAGAATACTCACGGGCATTCAGGCGACCGGAAGACCCCATCTGGGAAACATCCTGGGAGCCATCCTCCCGGCCATAAAAGCCGCCGGACAGAGCAACGACGAATCGTTCCTGTTCATCGCCGACCTCCATTCGCTCACTCTGATAAAGGACGCGCAGGAACTGCGCGAGAACACCTACGCCGTCGCCAAGACCTGGCTGGCAATGGGGCTCGACACTTCCCGGACGGTCTTCTACCGCCAAAGCGACGTTCCCCAGACCACCGAACTGGCCTGGTACCTCGATTGTTTCTTCCCGTACCAACGGCTCCAGCTTGCCCATGCCTTTAAGGACAAAGCGGACCGGCTGGCCGATGTGAATGCCGGACTGTTCAACTATCCCATCCTGATGGCCGCCGACATCCTGCTCTACGATGCGAACCTCGTACCGGTGGGCAAGGATCAGAATCAACATCTGGAATTCACCCGGGACGTAGCGGAACGCTTCAACCACAAAATGGGAGAGACGTTCGTTCTGCCCGAAGGGCTTACCCAACAGGATGTAATGATCATCCCCGGTACCGACGGCAACAAAATGAGTAAGTCCCGAAACAACTATATCGACATTTTCGTCTCGGAAAAGGAACTGAAAAAGGTCATCGGCAGTATCGTAACCGATTCCACTCCGCTGGAAGAGCCGAAAAACCCCGATACCTGCAACGTCTTCAAACTCTACAGCCTGCTGGGCACGCCCGGACAGATAGAAGATATGCGCGGGAAGTATTTGACCGGCGGTTTCGGGTACGGGCATGCCAAAAAGGCCCTGCTGGAACTGATACTCGAGCGCTTTGCCGCAGAACGGGAACGGTACCAGTACTACACCGACCATTTGGACGAAGTGGAGCAAAAACTGCTGGAAGGGGCTGAGAAAGCAGCCAAAGTGGCTGACATACGCCTGGCGGACGTGCGGAAGAAGCTCGGTTTCCGGTAAGAATTTAACTTTTCCTGAAAGGATTTTTGTATATTTGTACGGCTTAGTATCCTAAAGCGATCCAATGAATTACCAGATAAAAAAGGAAGGAAAGTTCAGTTATATAGAAGAAGGCGAAGGCACTCCGGTACTGCTGCTCCATGGACTGATGGGCAGTTTAAGCAATTTCGACTCGGTGGTGGAAGGCCTGCGGCGCAACGGATACCGGGCCCTGATCCCCTCCCTGCCGCTATACACCATCTCTCTGCTCAAGGCCAGCGTAAAAGGCCTTTCTTCCTACGTACACCAGTTCGTCAAGCATAAACAACTCGAAGATTTCTACATCCTGGGGAATTCCCTGGGAGGACACATCTCATTGGTCTTCACCAAACGCCACCCGGAACACGTAAAAGGACTGGTACTCACCGGATCGTCCGGACTGTACGAGAACGCCGGGTCGTCCTACCCCAAACGGGGCAGCCGCGACTACGTCGAGGAAAAGACGAAAGAGGTTTTCTACAACCCCGCTACCGCCACGCCGGCCCTGGTAGACGAAGTGTACGACATCGTCAACAACCGCGCCAAGATCCTGCACACTTTGTCCATTTCCAAAAGCGCTATCCGCCACAATATGGAAAAGGATCTTCCGAAAATAGCCAAGCCCACCCTGCTCATCTGGGGCAAGAACGACATCGTGACCCCTCCCGAAGTGGCCGTACAGTTCAACCAACTCCTCCCGCATTCCGAACTCCAGTGGATCGAAAAATGCGGGCACGCCCCCATGATGGAGCATCCGATCATCTTCAACCGCCTGCTCATCGAGTGGCTCGGCCGCCAGGAGGGCCGCCAGCCATGAAGATCAACGAAGCGCAGTTCGTCACTTCCAGCGCCGAGGCGGTAAAAGTTCCCCCGGTCACCGTGCCGGAATACGCTTTCATCGGGCGCAGCAACGTCGGAAAATCCTCGCTGATCAACGCCCTGTGCCGCCAGAAGATCGCCAAAACCTCCCAGACTCCCGGCAAAACCCAACTGATAAACCTCTTCCGGATCAACGGCGGACAATGGTACCTGGTCGACCTGCCGGGATACGGTTATGCCAAAACCTCCAAAGTACAACGGGCCGAATTCTCCAAACTCATTACTTCCTATATCCTCTCCCGCAAGAGCCTTACCACCGTTTTCGTATTGGTGGACGTGCGGCACGAGCCCCTCAAATCGGATATGGAATTCATCGCCTGGCTGGGCGAAAACGGCATCCCGCTGGCCATTTGCTTCACCAAAGCGGACAAACTTACCCGCGCCGTGCTGGCCAGGAACGTAGAGATTTATAAAAAGACCTTGCGGGAACAATGGGAGGAACTCCCTCCTATTTTCATCACCTCCTCCGCCACAGGCGCCGGCACGGAAGAAGTACTCGACTACATAGAAAACACGAATAAAGAGTTGTCGTTATGAGAAAAAATATCCTCGAGCGCTTTCTGCGCTACGCAAAAATAGACACCCAGTCCGCCGAAGGGCAGCAAGACGTCCCCTCGACCGAAAAACAGTTCGACCTGGCCCGCCTGCTGAAGGCCGAAATGGAATCGATGGGCTTGAAGGACGTATCGCTGGACGACCATTGCTACGTGATGGGCACCCTGCCGGCCAACACGGACGAAAAGTTGCCGCGTATCGGGTTCATCTCCCATATGGACACGTCACCGGACGCCAGCGGCAAAGGCGTAAAACCCATCGTATGGGAAAACTACGACGGAGGCAACCTCACCCTCAGCACCGGGGTCGTTTTGAAGACATCCGATTTCCCGGAGATCGCCAAATACAAAGGTTCTACCCTGATCACTTCGGACGGCACTACCCTGTTGGGCGCAGATGACAAAGCCGGCGTGGCGGAAATACTCTCTGCCGTAGAATACCTCCAGGCACACCCAGAGGTCAAGCATGGCGATATCCGCATCGGTTTTACCCCGGATGAAGAAATAGGCCGCGGGCCGGATTTCTTCGATGTGAAAAAATTCGACGCCGACTGGGCCTATACGATGGACGGCAGCGCAGAAGGCGAACTCGAGTACGAGAACTTCAACGGAGCGGCGGCCAGTATCACTTTCTACGGACTGTCCGTGCATCCGGGCTACTCAAAAGATAAAATGGTCAACTCCATGCTGCGCGCGGCCGAATTTATCCAGGCCCTTCCTCCCGCCGAACGGCCGGAACACACCGAAGGCTACGAAGGTTTCTACCACCTGCATACGATGGACGCCAGCCTGGAAAAGACCACGCTCAATTACATCATCCGCGACCACGACCGGAAAAAATTCGAACACCGCAAGGAGGTTTTCAAAGCCGCGGCGGAATTCTTCCGAAGCAAATACGGGGAAAAGGCCCTCGACTTCCAGGTAAAAGACCAATACTACAATATGCGCATGCAGATAGAGCCTGTCATGTACGTGGTCGAAATGGCCGAGGCCGCGATGAAAGCCGCAGGTGTAACCCCCGAGGTAAAAGCCATCCGGGGCGGTACGGACGGGGCCCGGCTGTCGTTCATGGGACTGCCCTGTCCTAATATTTTTACCGGAGGACACAACTTCCACGGCCGGTTCGAATTCGCCGTGCTCGACACCATGGAAAAGGCCGCCCGGACCATTGTGGAGATCGTCCGGCTTTCGGAAAAATATGCCGGAAAATAAAATTTTAAGCGAAAGCGTTGATACCCCTAAGGTCAGGTGAAAATTCACCTGACCTTATGTATTTTTTATCATCCGGGGCTCCTGTAATAATTCGTATATTTGTAGAATATAGGATGCGCCTCGGCCATTTTCAAACAAGTTTGAATGGCGCTCGGCTTTCACTATATTTGTACTTATGTATGATTGCCCCGGTCTTATCCGGGGTTCTATTACGTTATGAGTAAAGAAATAATAGACTCTCTGGCACAGTCGCAATACAAGTACGGCTTCCACTCGGACATCGATGCCGACACGTTCCCCAAGGGGCTGAACGAGGACATCGTCCGCGCCATCTCCGCCCGCAAGGAGGAGCCCGAATGGATGACCGAATACCGTCTGCGCGCCTATCGCCATTGGCTGACGATGAAAGAGCCCACCTGGGCCCACCTGAAATACAAAACACCGGATTTCGGCGAGATCATCTACTATTCCGCCCCGAGGAACGTACCCAAGTACAACTCACTGGACGAAGTCGATCCGGAACTCCTTCGCACGTTCGACCGGTTGGGAATTCCGCTGGAAGAACAAAAAGTCCTCTCGGGCGTGGCGATGGACGTAGTGATGGACTCCGTATCGGTGCGTACCACCTTCCAGAATACCCTGGCTGAACTCGGCATTCTCTTTATGCCTATCAGCGAAGCTATCAAGGAACACCCCGACCTGGTAAAAAAATACCTGGGTAGCGTGGTGCCACACACGGACAATTTCTATGCGGCGCTCAATGCGGCCGTATTCTCGGATGGCTCGTTCTGCTACATTCCCAAGGGGGTACGCTGCCCGATGGAACTCTCCACCTACTTCCGCATCAACCAGGCCGGCACCGGGCAGTTCGAACGCACGCTGCTCATCGCCGACGAAGGTTCGTACGTATCTTACCTGGAGGGCTGCACAGCCCCTATGCGGGACGAAAACCAACTCCATGCCGCTGTGGTAGAGCTCATCGCCCTGGACGAGGCGGAAATCAAATACTCGACCGTACAGAACTGGTATCCGGGCGACAAAGACGGGAACGGGGGTATTTACAATTTTGTAACCAAACGGGGGCTTTGCCACCGCCGTTCCAAAATATCCTGGACACAGGTGGAAACGGGTTCCGCCGTCACCTGGAAATACCCCTCCTGTATCCTCAAGGGGGACGATTCGGTCGGCGAATTCTATTCGCTGGCTATGACCAATCACTTCCAGCAGGCCGATACCGGCACCAAGATGATCCACATGGGCAAGAATACCCGCAGCACGATCATATCGAAAGGCATCTCGGCGGGAAGTTCCCAAAATTCCTACCGGGGAATGGTAAAAATGCTGTCGGGAGCCGACGGCGCGCGCAATTTCACCCAGTGCGATTCGCTGCTGATGAGCGACCATTGCGGGGCGCATACCTTCCCGGTGATCGAGAGCCGGAATCCGACTGCCACGGTAGAGCACGAAGCGACCACGTCAAAGATCAGCGAAGAGCAGATATTCTACTGCAACCAGCGGGGGTTGGATACGGAAAAAGCGGTCGCGCTGATCGTGAACGGTTTTTCCCGCGAGGTGTTGGCCAAACTGCCGATGGAATTCGCGGTCGAGGCGCAGAAGTTGCTGGAAATATCCCTGGAGGGCTCCGTTGGTTAACCGGGTGATCCCGGTGGAACGGGAAGGGACAGTATTAGGGCACGAACCTATCAATCCGAAATGGCTGAATGTCGTTTTAAATGCCCTTTACATGTCCTCAAGGCCTTTTCCCTCTTTCTTTTGCCCAACAAAAAAGAGGATATAAAACATAAAGGACTAAAATAAAAGGAGTCCGCTCCTTTAAAATAAAATGGTGAAGTTTTTGTTTGTCGCAGGAGCCATCATCGCCGAAGTCATCGGTACGACAGCCCTGAAAGCCTCGGACGGATTTTCCAAACTGTGGCCTTCGCTGGTCGCGGTCGTCTGTTACGCCGCCGCCTTCTACCTGCTCTCCCTGGCCATGCGCTACGTGCAAATGGGCGTCATCTATGCCATCTGGAGCGGGGTAGGCATCGTGCTGATCTCGTTGGTGGGAATGATCCTTTTCGGCCAGAAACCCGACGTCCCGGCCGTGATCGGCCTCTCGCTGATCGTCGCCGGCGTGCTGGTGATCAACCTGTTCTCCAAATCGACCATACACTGAATCGAACGAACGAAAAAACATAGCAAAATGCTTGAGATAAAAGACCTGAAAGCCCGCGTAGAAGACGGAGGCGAGATCCTGAAAGGAATAAACCTGTCGGTGAACGCCGGGGAAGTCCACGCGATCATGGGGCCTAACGGCTCCGGTAAATCGACCTTATCGGCCGTCGTCGCCGGGAATCCGAAATTTGAAAAGACCGCGGGGAGCATCGTTTTCCTCGGAGAAGACATCGACGACCTGAGTCCGGAAGAGCGCGCCCACCGGGGCATCTTCCTCTCGTTCCAGTACCCGGTAGAGATACCCGGAGTATCCGTGAATAACTTCATCAAAACGGCTATCAACGAAAAACGCAAGAGTATGGGCTTGCCCGAAATGCCGGCCGGGGAACTCCTGAAATTCATCCGGGAGAAGGCCGCTTTGGTCGAACTCGACCCCAAATTCCTCTCGCGCAGCCTGAACGAAGGATTTTCCGGAGGGGAGAAAAAACGGGCCGAAATATTCCAGATGGCCGCCCTGCAGCCCCGCCTGGCCATCCTGGACGAAACGGACTCCGGCCTGGATATCGACGCCCTGCGCATCGTAGCCAACGGGGTGAACAAACTCAAATCCCCGGACAACGCGACCATCGTCATTACCCACTACCAACGCCTGTTGGAGTATATCGTGCCGGATTTCGTCCACGTGCTTTACAAGGGGCGCATCATCAAGACCGGCGACAAATCCCTGGCCCTCGAACTGGAAAAACGGGGTTACGACTGGCTGATTAAGGACGAAAAATAACCGAGCCATGGAATTCCTGAAAAACATAGACTTCCCCGAAGGGATCGCCCCTGTCGATACGCTCCTGAAAGCCTCCCCAAAAGACGGACTGCCCGTCGTACTGGTGCAGCAGGGAGAAACGGAGACTGCGCTCGAAATACCGGCAGGCGAAGAAATGACCTTGGTGGAGATTCTTGCGGGCGGGGCGCAAAGTCGGTTCGACGTCCTGTTAGGGGAAAAATCCCGACTGAACCACATCCGGATCGTTCCAGAGGGAGCGGACACACAATACCGGGCCGTACAGCACGATTTTAGCACCCTGGAACTCTCGACCATCGTATTGGGCGGAAGCTCCGAAAACACCTATACGCTGGATTGCCACCAAAGCACCCATACCTCCCTTTTCGGGATGGCCATGCCTCAAGGGGCCGAGCAGGTGAAAAACCACATCCGCTTGCACCATAAAAAGCCGTTGGGGCAAAGTTTCCAAACATTCAAATACGTGGCGGACGGGCAGTCCAAAGCCGTATTCGACGGCAAGATCATCGTGGAAAAGGACGCCCAGAAGATCCAGGCTTACCAGAAGAACAACAACATCCTGCTGTCTTCCTCAGCGCGCATCCAGACCGATCCCCAACTGGAAATATACGCCGACGACGTGCGTTGTTCCCACGGGGCGACCATCGGCCAACTGGATCAGACGGCTCTTTTCTATATGCGCAGCCGGGGCATCCCCTACCAGACAGCCCGTAGGCTGCTCATCCGTTCCTTTATGGACGAAGCGCTGGCAGGTATCCGCATAGACTGGCTCAATTGGGCGATAGAAAAAATCATCTCGCAACGCCTGGGATAAACTGCTCTTTCCCGGGGTTTTTAGTAACTTTGTTCTTATGAAAAAGGATACGGAGGATATTTTGGATATACGCAAACGGTTCCCGCTGCTCGAACAGCACATCGGGAAATATCCCTTGGTATATCTGGACAACGGCGCCACCACCCAGAAACCCGAAGAAGTACTGCGGGCGGTGGACGATTACTACCGCCGGATCAATTCCAATGTACACAGGGGCATACACGCCCTTTCCCAGCGTGCCACGGACGCAATGGAAGCAGCCCGGGAAAAGGTACGGGATTTCATCAACGCCCCCTCGGCCAAGGAGATCATCTTTACCCGTGGGACGACCGAATCCATCAACCTGGTGGCTTCCGGCTATGCAAAGCGGCTCAAGCCCGGCGATGAGATCATCGTCTCCGAGATGGAACACCATTCCAATATCGTTCCCTGGCAGATAGCCTGCCAGCAAAGCGGGGCCGTACTCAAAGTCATTCCGGTAAAGGACGACGGAACCCTCGATCTGGAGGCATACGAAAAACTGCTCTCCCCTAAAACCCGCGTAGTAGCCATTACCTATGTTTCCAACGTACTGGGTACCGTCAACCCTATCCGGGATATCGTTTTCCTAGCCCACAAGGCCGGCGCGGCCGTACTGGTGGATGGCGCGCAGGCGGCCCCCCACCTGAAAGTGGATGTGCGGGAGATCGGATGCGACTATTACGTGTTCTCCGGGCACAAAATGTACGCTCCTACGGGGATCGGCGTGCTGTGGGGCCGTGAAAAACTACTCCGGGAGCTGCCCGTCTACCAGGGCGGCGGGGAAATGATCGGCCATGTAACTTTCGACCATACCACTTACGCCGACATTCCGTTCAGATTCGAAGCCGGAACCCCAAACATCGAAGGTGCCATCGCACTGGGAGCTGCCATCGATTTCATGAATTCTGTGGGGATGGACAAAATAACCGCCCACGAAAAGGAACTGATGGACTACATGACCGAGCGGATGAGCCGGATAGAGGGGTTGGAAATATACGGGCACCCCCCCCACAAGTCGGGGGCGTTCTCTTTCGGAATCAAAGGGGCGCATCCGACCGACATCGGTACCCTGCTGGACAACCAAGGGGTGGCCGTGCGCACGGGGCACCATTGTGCCGAACCCCTGATGGACCGTTACGGAATTCCCGGAACCGTACGGGCATCCCTGGCCGTTTACAATACGTTCGAGGATATCGACCGGCTGTTCGAAGCCACTCAAAAAGCCCGGAAAATGCTCCTGGGTTAGTATATTTACCGAATTTCGACCGATGAAGACCATAGAAGAAAATATAGCGCAGATCGAGGAAGACTTTTCCATGTTCGACGAATGGGTAGATAAATACGCCTACCTGATCGACCTGGGAAAATCCCTTCCCCTTATCGACAGCAAATACAAAGACGAGCAGCACCTTATCCGGGGCTGCCAATCACAGGTATGGCTGGCTGCCGGACAGGACGGGGAGGGAAAAGTCGAATTCACGGCCGACTCGGATGCGATTATCACCAAAGGGATCATATCCCTGCTCATCAAAGTATTGTCCGGACAAAAACCGGAAGACATAGCGGCGGCCGATCTTTCGTTCATCGACCGCATCGGCCTGTCCTCCCACCTTTCCCCCACGCGGGCCAACGGGCTTTCCGAAATGATCCGGCAGATGAAATACTATGCGGCGGCCCTAGGTGGAATGAAAAAATAAAAACAATATCGGAAAAACGCACAGCAAGAACATGAAAATGGACGGTAAACAGAAAGAAGCGCTTACGGACCGGGTGGTCGATGTCCTTCACACCGTATACGACCCCGAAATCCCGGTGGACGTGTACGAACTGGGCCTGATATACAATATCGAAATATCGGACAAAGGAGATGTAAAAGTCGTCATGACAATGACCACGCCGA
>CAUHQV010000014.1 GCA_959608625.1 uncultured Flavobacteriales bacterium | reverse complement strand
TAGCATGACCATTCAGGATGGCTATTACGAGTACAATGTCAAGTTCTCGTCGGTACTGCGCAACCGGGAAGACGTCGAAAACATCTACCTGAAAAAAAACGACCGCATTTACCGCCTGTCCGACCTGACCGAAATCATCGTATCTCCTGAAAAAGCGACCGGTTACTCCTATTTCGACGGAAAACGCTCCATTGTCTTCTCCGTGATCAAACAGACCGATGCCAGCATGCAGGACATGAAAAAATCGGTCGCCGAGGCGATGGAGAATTTTGAAAGGGAATATCCGAATATTTCGTTCGATATCTCCCAGAACCAGACGGAATTGCTGGACTTCACCCTGAGCAACCTCCAGAGCAATCTCTGGCAGGGGCTCATCCTCATCTGCCTGATATCCGTACTGTTCTTCAAGGATATCCGCACACCTTCGATCATTTCCCTCGGATTGGTCGTAGCCCTGATCATCAGCATGCTGTTTTATTATCTGTTCGGTCTGTCGCTCAACATCATATCCCTTTCCGGACTTATCCTGGCCCTGGGTATGATGATAGACAGCTCCATCATTGTCACGGACAATATTTCCCAATACCGGGAAAAGGATGGCTTACTGGATCAGGCTTGCATAAAAGGAACCAATGAGATCATCACCCCGCTCCTATCCTCTATCCTGACTACTATCGCCGTATTCGTCCCCCTGGTTTTTGTCAGCGGCATAGCCGGGGCCCTATTCTACGACCAGGCCGTTTCCGTGAGCCTGGGACTTGCCGCCTCGTATATCGTGGGTATTATCTTCCTGCCGGTCGCCTACCGTATCGTTTATGGGAGCAAAAAAATAAAATCCATCAAAACCCCCGGAATAGTCAAGAAATTTTTCGCCCATGTCAACCTGGACTTCACTTTCCGCTGGTACGATAAAGGCTTCGACTGGATATTCGCCAACCGCCGGTGGATCACCCCGAGCCTGCTGCTCGTTTTCCCGATGATATTCTTCCTTTTCAATGTGACTGAAAAACGGAAAATGCCTTTCCTGGATCACAACGAAAGTATCATCCGGATCGAATGGAACGAGAATATCCACGTGAACGAGAATAAGGAACGGACCCTCGGGCTGTTGGAAGCCCTGCAAAACGATTCCATCGTGCAAAGCGCTTCCCTGATCGGGGAACAGCAATTCCTGCTCGACCGGGCAGACCAATTGATGCCCTCCGAAAGCAGTATTTACCTGAAAAGTTTCGATACCGAGACCATCGAGGCTATCAACCGGCGGGCCGAGGCCTATCTGGCAGCCAAATATCCCAAGGCCAAAGTAACGGTCAATCCACCGGAAAACGTGTTCGAAAAAATATTCGACACCTCGGAAGCCGAATACACCGCCGAAATACTCCGTCGCCAGCGCAATGCCGACCCCGACGTGGATTCCCTGCTCGCCTTTATCGACGGACTCTCCCTGAAGACGGGCGGGAAGGCCCAGATACCCCTGTCGAACCAGATAAACGTCTCGGTGGACTCCCGGGCGCTCATCTTGTACGGGGTTTCGTTCAACCAGATCATCAACACCCTTTCGACCATTTTCGGCGAGAACAGCGTATCCATCCTGCGCTCCAACCAGCAATACCTGCCCATCGTTATTTCCTCCCGGGAACGGGACATAGACGACGTGTTCGCCCACACGCTGATCCCCGTTTCGGGGAGCGCTTCTTCCGGGGCCATTACCCAAGTCCCCCTGTCCGCCTTCATCCGGGTATCGCAGGGAGTGGATTTCAAGACCATCTATGCCGGAAAGAACGGGGAATACGTCCCGGTGAACTATTCGGATGTGAAAAACCCGGAGAAACTGACCGCGGAGATCCGGGAGCAGGTGCTTTCCTCGAATTCGTACGATGTGGATTTCTCGGGCAGTGTCTTTACTAACCGTAAGCTGTTCGGCGAAATGGCCGTAGTATTGGGCATTTCGCTGCTACTGCTCTATTTCGTGCTGGCCGCCCAGTTCGAATCGCTTTCCCAGCCGCTGATCGTCCTGCTGGAGATCCCGATAGACATCGCCGCGGCGCTGTTCTTCCTGTGGATTTTCGGCAACTCGATCAACGTAATGTCGGCCATCGGTATGGTCGTAGCCTGCGGTATCGTGATCAACGACTCCATCCTGAAGATCGACATGATCAACCAGCTCCGCAAAGATGGTATGCCCATCCTCGAAGCCATCCATACGGCCGGACACCGGCGTTTGCGCGCTATCGTGATGACGAGCCTTACTACCATCCTGGCCATGGTGCCCCTGCTATTCAGCAGCGACATGGGCAGCGAATTACAGGCCCCGCTCTCCCTGGCCATCATCGGGGGTATGGTCGTGGGAACCCCCATCAGTTTGTTCGTCATCCCGCTGATATACTGGTTTATTTACCGCAACCACAAAGATGTAAAAGATATAACGGCTTCCACCGAAGGTATTGCCGAAGATAAACGCACAGAAAAAGATCAGGAACCATGAAAAAATATTCCATAGCCGTTTGCAAAACCGTGCTGGTATTCCTCGTCCTGGCTTTGGCTCTCCCGGCCGCCGCACAGGACGCTACGCAGAAACTTTCGCTCAAGAATGTGATATCCATCGCTACGGACAGTTCGCTCGCCTCGTTCCGGGCCCGCCACTCCTACCTGGCCTCCTACTGGCAGTACCGGACTTACAAGGCGCAGAACCTCCCGCAGCTTAGCCTGACCTCGACCCCCCTGAGCTACAACCAGAAATTCGTACTCCGGTACGATTCGGAAAACAATACCGACGTATACCGCGCCCAACAAAGCATAAATTCGGCCGTAGGATTAGGTATTACCCAAAACGTGGGCCCATTGGGGGGTACGTTCTACATCGATACCGATTTGTCGTTCTACAAGAATTACGCCGACGACAGCGACCAGCAACAATTTTCCGCCACCCCGGTTCGTATCGGGTACAACCAGCCCCTGTTCGGCTACAACCAGTTCCGATGGGATAAAAGGATAGAACCCATCAAGTACGAGGCTGCCAAACGCAACCTGCTCTTCAATATCGAGAACATCTCCCAGACGGTGACCGACCTGTTCTTTGCGCTGGTCATGGCCCAGGAGAACTACAAAACGGCTGTCACCAACCTGGAAAACGCCGACACGCTTTACGCCATCGGCCGGCAGAAATACGAGATAGCTTCCATTTCCAAGGCAGACCTTCTCTCGCTCAACCTGGACGTGGTCAATGCCCGCAACAAACTCGAAAACTGCCGCATCGAACTCAAACGCGCCAAATTCAGCCTCACCTCCTACCTCAATATGCCGGAAAGCGCCGACATCGAACTGGAGATCCCCGACCTGCCGGTCGAAAGGATCATCGATCCGGAGAAAGCCCTGGCCTATGCCAATATGTACAATCCCGAGATCATGGAATACCGCCAACGAGAACTGGAAGCCGAGTCGGCCGTACAAAAAGCCAAAGTGGAAAGCCGCTTCACCGCCAACCTTTCGGCCAGCGTCGGTTTCAACCAAGCTGCCGAAACCTTCGGCGGGGCCTACCAGAACCTTCAGCGCCAGGATCAGGTTGCCGTACGGCTCACCATCCCCATCGTCGACTGGGGTATCGCCAAAGGGCGGTACAATATTGCCAAAAGTAACTACGACATGGAAATGGTGTCCATCGCCCAGGACAAAATATCGCTCACACAGGAAGTGATTATGACCGTCAGCGATTTCAACATCCAGCTCGATCTGGCCAAATCCTCCCAGGAGGCATTTAACCTGGCCCGGGAAGCCTATGAAAACACTATGCAGCGTTTTATTATCGGGAAATCGAACGTCACCGACCTCACTTCGGCCCTTTCCCGCCAGAACGACGCGCAGACCAATTACATCACGTCCCTGCGGAATTACTGGAACAGCTATGCCAAAATACGCAAGCTCACTTTGTTCGATTTCGAAAGCGGATTGTCCCTGTCGAACAATTTTGACCTTATGTACACGGCACTGACCCGAAAGTAACCCCGAACATACTATATACCCGCGCGAACAAAATGAATAAGCGTTTCCCCTCCTTTACCATCATCATACTGGCGATCGCATTGTCAGTCATGGGAATCGCGCTTATCCCCCTGTTGCCCGTCAAACTCAATTCTTCGCGTACACTTCCCCAGATCACTGTCTCCTACTCGCTGTCCAGCGCCTCGGGGCGCGTAGTGGAGAGCGAAGTCACCTCCAAAATAGAGGCCATGCTCTCGCGGATAAAAGGGGTGAAAAACATCGAATCTTCGTCTTCTTCATCGGGTGGAAGCTACATTTCCCTGGAATTCGACAAGTCGGTCGATATGGACGTAGCCCGGTTCGAAGTGTCCACTGCCATCCGGCAATTGTGGCCCCAGATGCCGGACGGGCTCTCTTATCCGTCGGTATCCGCCAAAAGCGCCGAGACCGAACAATCCGACCGGACACCGTTTATGTCCTATACGATCAACGCGCCGGAAACTCCCTTCAAAATACAGCAGTACGTCGAAAACGACATAAAACCCGAAATAGGGCGGCTGGAAGGGATCAGCATGGTCGATATATCCGGGGCCACCCCTATGGAGTGGATACTGGAATACAACACGAAACAACTGGAATCCCTGGGGATAACCACTTCCGACATACAGACTGCCGTGAGCAACTACACCCGGACATCCTACTTGGGCATGGCCCATTTGGTAGATCATTCGGGCGACGTAGTACTCATGCGGTTGGCCATTATGCCGGAAAGCAAATTCGATATAGAGAACCTGCACCTGATCCCGGTAAAAAAAGTAGACGGCAACATCATCACGCTCGACAAATTAGTCCGCGTGATCCACCAGGAACAAAAGCCGTATTCCTATTACCGGATCAACGGGCTGAACACCGTCTCGATGAGCCTTTTTGCGGATAAAAGCGCCAACCAACTCGACCTGAGCAAAAAAGTAAAAGCGGATATGGAACGCCTTAAGTCCAAATTGCCCCAGGGATTCGAGATAAGCCTTTCCCGCGACTCCACCGAATATATCCAGGCCGAACTGGACAAGATCTATTTCCGCAGCGGCCTGACGATCGCCATCCTGCTGCTTTTCGTACTTATCGTCAGCCGCAGCTTCCGCTACCTGGCCATGATCACATTCTCGATGGCGGCCAACCTGGCTATTGCCGTCATATTTTACTACTTGGGCGGGGTCGAGATCCATTTAAAATCCCTGGCCGGGATCACCATATCGTTGTGTCTTATCATGGACAATACGATCGTGATGGCCGACCAACTGAAACACCGGCAAAATTTCAAGGCTTTCCTGGCCATCCTGGCCGCCACCCTGACCACGATATCCGCCATCGTCGTAGTATTCTTCCTGCCGGAAGAGATCAAGATATCCCTGGAAGACTTTTCGCTGGTGATTATCATCAACCTGGCCATATCCCTCTTCGTCGCTCTCTTCCTGGTGCCGGCCCTGATGGACAAATTCGGGATCTACGGAAAAAAACGGAATGTATTCACAGCTTCCAAATTCCGCCCTAAATTTCTGTCCCAGTCCAAATTGCGGGGAAAACGATCGATCGTCTACCTCAACCGTTTCTTTGAACGCCAGGTCCACTTCATCTACCGCTACAAAGGATTCGCCATCGTTATCCTCATCCTGGCTTTCGGGCTGCCGGTATTCAAACTGCCCGAAAAAGCAGAAGGGGACGGCATGTGGGCCAAAACGTACAACAAAACCCTGGGGTCGCCCACCTACAAAGAAAAGATCAAACCCATCGTGGACAAATCCCTGGGAGGCGCCCTTCGCCTGTTCTCGGACAAAGTATCGAAAGGCTCCTATTACGGGGAAGACCGGGGGGAAACGACATTGAGCATATCGGCTTCCATGCCCAGCGGTTCCACCTTGGAACAGATGAACGCCATCATCGTAAAAATGGAGAGCTACCTGTCCGAATTTCCCGAAATACGGCAGTTCCAAAGCTCCGTCTACCAAAACCGGGCACGGATGACCATTTATTTTACGAAAGCCGCGCTCCAAAGTTCGTTTCCCATGTCCCTGAAGAACGACATCACCTCCAAAGCGACCGAATTGGGAGGGGCACAATGGTCTGTGTACGGGGTAGGGGATTATTTTTCCAACCAAACCTCGGAATCCGCCGGAAGCGTGGCCATCACCGTCCGCGGATACAACTACGACCAACTGTGGGGCATCGCCGAAGTCATGAAAAAACAGCTGGAGACCAACCAACGGATAAAAGAAGTCTTCATCAACTCCCAGCAATCCTGGTATAAAGACGACTATACGGAATTTTCCTATTCGTTCGACCGGGAACAGCTCGTAAAATCCGGCGTAAATCCGAATATCACCTACCGGAATCTTTTTTCCGAACTCGGGCAGCCCTCCGTTACGACTATCCTGAACGACGATTATCCGGAAGGCGTCATCCTGCGGTCCGGACAGCGCGGTCGGTACGATGCCTGGAGCGTACGCAATTCCGCCGAAAAATACGATTCGATCCAATACAAACTTTCCGTTTTCGGCGATATATCCAAAACCCAGACCCCGCAGGCCATCCGCAAAAAGAACCAGCAATATATCCTGGTACTGCAATACGATTATATCGGCTCGTCCACCTCTTCGGAAAAAGTCCTGAAAAAATTCAAGGAAGATTTCGAAAAGACCCTTCCGGTAGGTTATTCGATCGACACCGCCCGGAATTGGTTCTGGAAAGAATCCGCCCAGTTGTATTTTATCCTGGCGATCATAGCCGTGATCATTTTCTTTATCTGTTCCATCCTGTTCAATTCACTCCGCCAACCGTTCGCCGTGATCATGGGCATCCCGATCTCGTTCATCGGTCTGTTCCTGACTTATTATTTGTTCGACGTGCGGGTGGACGAAGGGTGTTTCGCTTCGATGATCCTGTTGAGCGGCATTACGGTCAATGCGTCCATATACATCATCAACGACTATAACAACGTCGCCAAAATGTATCGCCGGAGCAAGTTCCAGACGTACAAAAAAGCCTTCAACTCCAAGATCACGTCCATCATGCTCACGGTACTGTCCACTGTCCTGGGATTTGTGCCGTTCCTGATCGGTTCGCACGAAGGCTTCTGGTATCCCATGGCCATGGGAACGATAGGCGGCCTCATCATGTCCCTGGCAGGCATTTATTTCTACCTGCCGCTCTTTATGGGAATCGGAAAAGATGAATTTGGCAACGTACCGAAGAAGAAAACAAAAATACGATTCGGGGATCGGCTGCGCAGTTTACGAAATATTCCCGGCAAGGTAAAAAATATAATAACCCGCATCCGTTCCAAACGGCGGGTACCGACCACTTCATTCTGACCTTTTTTCGGAGAAAAAACTATTATTCCCCAGCGATCATCATGATCTCGATATTGACATTTTTGGGGAGATTGGCTACCTGGTAAGCCACCCGCGACGGCGCCGTTTCCGGTTTGAAATATTCGGAATACACCTTGTTGACCTTTTCAAAATCGTTTATGTCGCGTAGTAGTACCGTGGCCTGTATCACATTTTCGAACGTCATGCCGGCTGCTTCCAGGATATGGCCGATATTATCCATGACCAGACGCGTTTCTTTTTTGGCAGAACCCAGCACCACTTTACCCGTTTCCGGGTCGATGGGCACTTGTCCGGAAATATAGAGCATGGGGCCGTATTTTACGGCTTGCGAATAGGCCCCGATAGGTTGGGGCGCTTTGTCGGTGAAGATGATCTGTTTCATAGGTCGAATTTTATCTGAAAGAATTGAATACGGATTTGCGGTAATTTTTATTCTGTTGATACTTCAAGTCGCGGAGCAGGGACGCGGATACTCCGATGAAGAAACTGTAAGTGGAAGAGTAGTTGGATATCGGAGCCCAGGTAAGGTTCATGCTCCAGGTACCCAACTGGCGGGCAAAAAAGAACCGCAGATCGGTAACCCGGCTCTGGAAGAAATCGTAGCCGGTATTCACCTCCATTTTCCAGTTTCGCGAAAACTCGAGCGAGCCCCCCAATGTGACCGAATTGGTCACAGACGGGGTTTTGGAAGTCTTGCTGTAAGAATACGTATATCCGAATCTCAGGCTCCATTTAGGGGCGTACAGCATATAGCCGTCATCGCCGTAAGTGCCCTCCGAATCCGAATTTTTGGAATCCTCCTTTTTTTCTTTACCCTTCTTAAAATCATCGCTCGAAATAGAAAAATCGGTACTCATACTGGCAAAGTTCATCACCGGGAAACAATATTCATCGATCAACCGGTAGTCCTCATCCACTTTATAAGGCCTGAAAGCGAAACGGAAATTCACCCCGATCCGGTTGTTGAAAAAGGAAGTGCTACCGTATATCGGGATACTCTGGCTCAGTTTAAATTGTGTAGCGGCTAAATTATAGGAAATTGATGTACTCAGGTTCAACAATTTGAGTTTTTTGGTTTTCGTCCCTGTCGTATCGCTTTTATCGGCCACTTTCGCCTCGAAATTGTTGGAAAGGGAAAAACTCAGGGATTGCTGCTGCCCCCCGAAGGTCGGTGGCGAACTGATACCCACGCCACTGTCAAAATAGGAAAGGTATTGCAATTCCGCTAACTTATCGCCTGTTTGAACCGCATAATAATACCCCCAGAAATCGGTCGAAAAGTCCGGGGCGAACGTATAGGACAGCGATGGGCTCACCGTATGGCGTATGGCCCGCAAGGAGCCCTTCTCACTGAAATTGAATGTTCCATAGACCATCGTGGACAGCGAAGCCGACGTGCTGAAAGTCCGCAAGGCCTTGAAGCCGGATAAAGTATCCGCCACAAGCGTACCGGTATTTTCGTCCCAATGTTTCTTCAGGTATTTGAAATTCCAGTCCTCGTTGTAATTGGCATTCAGGGTCAGGCTGAAATATTTAAATACTTTATAAGTGGCGCTCAAAGGGATACGGTGGGTTATCCCCATTTTTGCCTTTTTCCACATTTCAGGGGTCATGAACTGGTCGATAGGCAAATTCGAAACGGTATTTGTCGCCGTCATATTCCACTGCAAATTGATCTTTTCAAACCATTTTTTGCCGTCGGAATCTTCTTTTTTGAACGGGTATATCCTGTTCATCGACACCAACAGGGTCGGGAACGTCATCGACATTTGGTTCTGCGCATTATTCTGCGAATGGGTCAGGGTCAAACTGGTATTGAACGGCGAATCGCCCCATGACTTCGAAATATTGACGGAGGAAGAGGTAACAGAATTGTTGATATAGTTATTCTGGTATATCTCGTTGAGCGCCGTTTCATAATACCCCGAAGAGGACATATTCACGCTGGCCGACATGGTCAGCCCGGGTATCCACTTATTATCCTGGCGGTGCGTCCAACCCACGCGCCAGGGCTTGCTTTTACTGTATGTAGGAAGCCCTATCTCCCCGTACACCAGATGGGAAAAATCGAACTGCACCTGTCCCGTGAAATGGTATTTCCAAAAATAGTCCACCTTCGAACGGAGAGCCCACGATCCTTTGGTGTATATATCGCCCCGGAGTTCCGCATGGATATAGTCGTTCAACACGAAATAATACCCGAGCCCCGTCAAACCGAATCCCTGTTCGTCCGTCACCTCATAACTGGGCAGCAGCACTCCCGATGCCGGATAGGTATTGAGCGGGAAAAAAGCGAAAGGGAGTACCAGCGGGGTCGGGACATCGGCAATATACAATTGTGTGAACCCGGTGACCAGGCTCTCCCCCGCCGTCATCTTCACCCGGTTGGAGCGGATATAATAATCTGTTTCTTCCCCCGTCCCGTCGATCCAGCCGCGCAACTTTTCATCGGTAGAAAAGTAAAAGTCGGATGCGTAATAAACGTTTTCCCCCTCTTTCCTCACATCGCGCCCGGCCCCGTAACCGTCCATCTGCTGGGTCTTCACATTGCGGATATAGCCTCTTTTGGTATTGAAATCGTACACCATGGAATAGGCATCGTATTGTTGCTCCCCTTGCTCGAATATAGGTTTTTGCGTCTGGCGGCCGGCCGAATCCAATATCGAACGCGCATAAGCGATCCCGTTGCCATAGTCGAGCATGATATAGCCGGCCGAGAGCTTCATGTCGTCGTATTCGATGACCGCTTCATTATAAAAATACGCCCTTTTGGTCGTCTCGTCGATATCATAAAAATCCTTGGCGCTGTATGTTACATCGCTGATTTTGACCTTGTCTTTCTTCCCTGCGGAAGTGTCGGCCGCCACAGCAATAGCCGGGGATTGGCTCTCCGGGACATCTTTAACCTGTATCGGATCGGTCCGCAACTGCAGGTCCCTTACAGCGGGCGGGGCCTTTTCTACCCACACACCTAAAGAATCCGGTTCTATGATTGCTGCGGGAGGGACATTCCGGGCATAGGCAGAAAAAGCCTCGGAAAAAAGGGCAAATAGTAAAAAAAGTGTTAGTATGCCTTTAGTATTTGTGTACAATGCGATTAAATGATAATTTTGTATGGGCCCTGCCCGTACGCCCGTATTTTTTCCCGAATCATTTGCAAGGCTCAAAAATACCAATTTTTGCGGCTTCAACCGCCGAAAGGCACGTTAAAGCGAAACTATTTTTGACCCCGTAGGCAAATCCGGGCAAAGATACGGTATAAAATATTGACAACAAAGAAAATACACGCCCGCAAATAAACGAAATGACACTAAGGATCAAACTGTTAATTCCCGTCCTGACCCTCGCGGCAGGAATAATTCCGGCCGCCGGCGCTTCGGGACAAAGTAAAAACGACGATAAATTCACCGTAATGATCGACCCCGGACATGGAGGGAAAGCCGCCGGGACGACCGGTACCGGACGCTACCGCAATACCGAAAAATACATCGCCCTCAACGTAGCCCTCTACCTGCGCAAACTCATCGAGGACGGGGCTCCCGATATCCGTCCCCTGCTGACCCGCACGACCGATGTGGACGTGTCGCTCAACCAACGTTCCGTTATGGCCAACAAGGCCAAAGCCGACCTGTTCGTTTCGATTCACTGCAACTCCCTGGTGAATGTCAAGCGGGACGGCCCTAAAATCTGGGGAGCGGAAACCTATGTCATGTCCCTGAACAAACTCGACGTCAACAAGGACATCGCCAAAAAAGAGAACGCAGACATCCTTTTGGAAGACAATTACAAAGAGGTGTACAAAGGTTTCGACCCGAACGACCCCGCTTCGCTGATCAGCATAGACCTCCAACAGACCAAACACCTGGTGGGCAGTATCGAGATGGCGAAACTCACCCAGAAACACTTGGGCATTACCGCCGAGCGGAAGGACAAAGGCGTCAAGCAAGCTGTCTTCTGGGTGATCTGCCACAACACGATGCCGTCGGTACTGGTGGAGATCGGCTATTTGTCCAACCCCACCGAAGAGGTATTCCTGCATTCGGAAAAAGGGCAGAGGTTGGTGGCAAAATCGCTCTACGATGCGATAAAAGAATATAAAATCCGTTTTTACGACCCCATGAACGGTGACGATGGTGCCTCCCCGGGCAGTATCGAAAACATAATAACGGCCCAGGTCGCGCTCGACACCCCGGAAGACGACGCGCAAGACACGGCAACTGCCACAAATTCGAATGTCTATTATTGTGTGCAACTGACCGCTTCCCCGACCCCGCTGAACATAAAGACCAACGTGCTGCTCAAAAAATTCACCGGAGTAAAATACTTCCGGGAAAAGAATATGTACAAATACACCACGCGGCATGTACCGAGCTATTCCCAAGCCCAAAAAGACCTGGAGGATGCCCGGAAAAAAGGAGCCAAGGACGCCTTTGTCGTCGCGTTCGAGGGGGATAAAAAAACAACCGTGGCGCGTGCCCGAAGCCTCACAAGCGAATAAGCTGTTGGCTGCTTGGGTGTTTTTACCTACCTTTGTACGAAGTTAACAAAAAACGTTTCCCGCATTGAAACACAAAAGAGAATTCAGAATAGGGCTGGTGAGTTTCGTGATCCTCATAGCTTTCATATGGGGTGTCAATTTCATTATGGGACACAATATTTTCAGCCCCAACTACAGCTATTACGCTATTTACCCGTCTTCCGGCGGCCTGCAGACCGGGCGGCCCGTCAAGATAAACGGAGTAACGGTCGGGCTGGTATCCAATATCAAATTCTATTCGTCCGACCTGGACAGCGTCACCGTGCGTTTCGATGTGGACAAAAAATACCGGTTCACGAAAAATTCGGTGGCCGAGATCAGTTCGGGGACTTCCCTGATGTCCGACGTGGAAATGAACGTGGTAGTAATGCCCGGAGGTATGCTGGCCGAAGACGGCGATACACTCGGGGGTATCCTCAACGGCGGTCTTTCGGATATGATAAAGAACACGGTGATGCCCATCCGCAAATCGATGATAGAGACCCTGGCTTCGCTCGATTCGGTACTTAAGAACATGAACACTCTGCTCAGTGAAGAGAATAAAGCCAATCTGGGCACCTCTTTGGCTTCGCTTTCGGCTACGCTGGACAACGCCCAACGAGTGTCTGCCAACCTGAACGAACTGCTCGAACAGAACAACGGGAATATCCAGCAGATCAGTTCCAATCTGGCCGGGAGCACCCAAAAGATCAATACTCTGCTCGACACGTTATCCGCTGAAGGATTCGTCCAGAGCATATCGGACCTCAAATCCACCCTGGCCAACCTGAAGGACATCACGGATAAGGTCAATTCCGGCGATGGAACGGTAGCCAAGCTACTGAACGATGGGCAGATATACGACAACCTCACTACGGCCACCCAATCGCTGGATGCCCTTTTGGCCGATGTGAAAGCCAATCCCAAACGGTACGTCAATATCACGGTGTTCGGCAAAAAAGAGCGCACCGAAACGAGCCGGGTGAAAGATTCCCTGGCTGCCGCCCGCCTGCGCGCTAAGAACACGGCGGATTGACGCCCCATGGCGAAAAACTTTCGCCGCAATCCCTTAAAATTTAAAATCCCACGCGATGGCAGGTATATTCCACTGGGCTTATGCAGCTGTAGCGCTGACGATCTCGGCAGCCATCGTACTGCGCGCCATGGCGATCGTGCGGGCATGCACTGCCGGTCTGAAAGCACCTCATGCGCATAGTCGGTTACCCTTGGGACAGCAAATATCCGCGGATACAGGTTCTTTTTTTGAAAAAACGACGGCAGCCGTGTTACACACCGTACTGGTCGTATCATTCCTGTTGATGCTGACCGATCTGGCCGTTTATTCCACCCGTGCATTATTTTTTGATCTACCGCAAAGTTCCTTTTACCGCGCTTTTTCTACCCTGAACGCCGGATTCGCCGCCGCGGCGATTGTATCGGCCGCCCTATTCCTGCTGCGAAGGACGCTTTTGCAATTGCCCCGGTTTGCGACCCTCACGCCCGCGCAACGGGCGGACGGCTGTACGATCCTCATCTTGGAAATGGTATCTGCCGGATCGTTCTTGGCGGTATATGCAGGTTGGCCCTATATGGCCTATCTTCATTACGGGATCATGCTGGTTTTCGGTCTTTACCTTACCTATTCCAAGCACCTGCACCTATTTTTGGCTCCGGTGTTCATGGCTGTTTTCGGACGCAGGGAAGCCTTCCGCCCGGACGACATGCCGGAAGTAGCCGAAGGGCTGGACGTGCTTCAAGGAACGGCTTCAGTAGGGGCCTCTGTCGCCGAGCGAATGGGCGCCCGTGATTTTTTCGACCTGCCCCGTCGGGGGATCGTATCCGCCTTTGCCTGTACCGAATGCGGCCGCTGCGACCAGGCATGCCCGGTGGTAAAGGCCGGAAAAACGTTCTCTCCCCGCCAGATTGTGGCCCGTGTGCGCAAAAATGCCATCGGACAGGGCAAAGAACACTTGTTCGGGGACTTGATATCCCCTGCTACCGCCTTTGCCTGCATATCCTGTGAAGCCTGTTTACAGGCCTGTCCCATCGGTATAGACCCGATGGATTTGTTGCTCCAGATGCGCCGCTACGCCACGCTGGAAGAAGGTTCTGCTCCCGCCGAATACGGACAAGTGGCAGCAGCCATCGATGCCACCGGCAACCCATGGGGCCTGCGGCCAGTCCCCGGAGAGAACAATGAATTTCCTCTCGCCGACCCGAAAAACCCGCCTGAGTACCTCCTGTGGCGTGGCGTAATGGGTATCTACGATAGCGAAGGCCGCGAAACCGTCCGGCAAATAGCTCGCTCATTGGACGAGACCGGAGTATCCTGGGCAGTACTCCCCGAAAACGAAGAGCGCGACTCGGCGGATATCCTCCGCTATACGGGCGACGAATTCACGTTCCTGGTATCCGCCCGAAAAAACATCGCCACTCTGGCGTTTTACGGAATAAAAAACATCATCACCCCATGCCCCCATAGCCTGGCAGCCTTCCGGAGCTATTACCCTTCCCTAGGAGGGATTTACAACACCTGGCATACGGCCGAATTTTTCTGCCACCTGATGGATGAAGGCCGCCTGAAGCCGGGAAAGGCCCTCGAAGGAAAAACAGTCGTTTACCACGATCCCTGCCGCCTGTCCCGGACAGGTGTTACGGATGCTCCCCGGCGGCTCATCGAGATGATGGGCGGGAGATTAGTGGAAGCCCCCCTTCACGGGCGGCGCTCGATGTGCTGTGGAGGCGGGGATTTCTTTTCCATCGATCCGAAAACCGCCGAAATAGCGAGCCTGCGGATGGAACAGTTGGCATCCACCGGTGCCGACCTCGTCGTAACGGCCTGTCCTTTCTGCCGCCGGATGCTTTCTTCCGCCAGCGGGATACCCGTCAGAGAACTTACTACGGGGCTATCCCACTAAAAAAACGGGACATCTGCTCCCTATTTTCACCCCTTATCCCTATATTTGCGTAAACGCAAAATAGATTCCTATGAAAAGCCCCCTTTTTTACATAGCGGTCGTTTGTGCGCTTGCGAGCTTTACTCAAACCCAGGCGCAAACTGCAGACAAAGAGCGGCTGAAGGCCAATCTCGAACGCGCCTTTACCCGGCAGGAGCCTGCCCCCGCCCAAACGGCCGCTTCGCCCGAAGTACCGGAGGACGGGATACTTTATTATGTGCAGGTATTGTCGTCCGTACGTCCTCTCGAGGGCACCGGGGATAAGGCCCTGAAGTTATTCCCCGACCTGAAATCCTACCGCGAAGACCGCTACCTGAAATACTATACCGGCAGTGGTACTGGCAATTATGCCGATGCCCAGGCCCAGATGCGGGCGGCACAGGGCAAAGGCTATCCCGACGCCTTTATCATTGCCTTCAAATACGGGGTCAAGATTCCTCTGAAGGAGGCGCTCGCCTCACAAGGACAAAAAGAATAAAACGAAAAATAATATGAACTTCTTCCGCTCCGCGCTGTTCTTTTGCCTGGCACTGGTCTGTCTGGGAGTCTCCGGCCAATCCGTCCAAAAAGAGTATCTCCAGGCCCTGCGCCGGCCATTGGCCGCACAGGACACCGCCCGGGTGATGGCCCTGGCAGAAAGATCCCTGGCCATCGAGGGCGACCTCCTCCCCGTCCGCGACCTTACCGCACAAAAGATCTATTACCTGCAGGCCGCCTCGGGCGTATTGCCCCTCTTTGAAAAATATATCCGTAAATACGCGCCCGTACAGACTATTTACCGAAGCGAGCTGAAAAAAGTCCGCCCCGGCGACATCCTGATCGTAGGGGTGCGGGACATTAAAAGCGCCCGCGAAGCGCTCTCGGGTGTAATTCTTCCGGGCAAAGTCGTCATCGCAGCCTTCAACGGCAAGCCCCGGCAGGTGGAAAAAGCCTTCGGGGGCATCACCGGGAATAGGGTAAGTTCCGTTTCGGCTTCTTTCTTTTCCCAGATAGCCGCCGCCGAAGCCATTTTCGGTGGGTTGGCCACGGAAAATTCCCCGGCTATCCGGCTGGGCTACGGCTACGGCGAACAGGTCGGGATGTCTTCAGACACGCTGGCCAAGATAGATGCGATCCTGCGCGAAGTAGTGGAAAGCGGGGCCGCGCCGGGCGTACACGTATTAGTGGGGCGGCATGGCCGCGTGGTATACGACCGCTGGCACGGCACAACGATGGGCACAATGGACGGCTCCGAAAAGATAACAGGCGATATGATATACGACATGGCTTCCGTGACCAAAATCATGGCCTCCCTTCCGTTCGTGATGCGCCTGTATGACGAAGGCAAGATTCACCTCGACGACCGTTTGGGCGACGTGATGCCCAAATTCAAGGGTACAAACAAGGAAAACATGATCCTGGCCGATATCCTGACCCACAGGGCCGGGCTGAAAGCCTGGATACCCTACTACCTCCAGACCATCGATGAGCAGACGCGTCCCCTGCCGGAATACTACCGCGTCACTCCGGACAGTACCTTCACCCAGGAAGTGGTGGAAGGCATGTACGCCATCAAAAGCATCAAGGACACTATCGAACACCAGATGATCCTTTCGCCCGTGCAAAACGACAAGAAATACGTCTATTCGGACTTCGCGTTCTTTATCTTCCGGCAGATGATCGAACAGTTCTATGGACAGCCGATCGACTCGCTGGTGCAGACAGACCTGTACCGTCCGATCGGGGCCTCGCGATCGGGCTACAATCCGCTGAACCGTTTTTCCAAAACCGAGATCGTACCGTCCGAGAACGATACGTATTGGCGCCACACGGTGGTGCGCGGGCACGTACACGATATGGCGGCGGCTTTCCTGGACGGGGTATCGGGACACGCCGGGCTGTTTTCCACGGCGGACGATATGGCCAAGATGTGCCAGATGTACCTCAACGGCGGGGTTTACGGCGGGGAACGGTATATCGAGGACAGTACCGTGAAACTGTTCTCCTCGTGCTACTACTGCGACCAAGGGAACTACCGCGGGCTGGGATTCGACCGGCCGTCCTTTTCGAACAAAGTGATGGGGCCGAAGACTTTCGGGCACACCGGATTTACGGGAACGGCAGTATGGATAGACCCGGACGCCGATATGATCTATGTGTTCCTGTCCAACCGGACATTCGAATCGATGAACAACAACAAGCTTTCTAACGGTAATTTCCGCACCCGCATCCAGCAAACGTGCTACGATGCCATAACCGACGATAAATAATAAATATCCTGATATGGAATATACGACAAAAAGACAGAGGGACGATTCTTCGGAGGATACCGTATCGTTGGGTATCCCGGGAATGAATAAAGAACAGGGGGAAACGGTAAAAGACATGGAGATTTCCGCCAAAAGTAAGGAAAATCAAACCGAACGGCCGATTGAAGATATCGTTTGGCTGGATACACCCGGGGTAGGCCAGCGCGGAGGCGTGATCGTAAAAGACATAAAACTCTCCGTCAAAGACGGGGAATTCGTTTACCTGATCGGTAAAACGGGAAGCGGCAAATCCACCCTGCTTCGTGTGCTGTACGGGGACGTCCTCCTCACGGCCGGAGTCGGAAGGGTTGCTGGCTTCGACCTGCGCCGCTTGGACGAAGATACCATCCCTTTCCTGCGCCGCCGGCTGGGCATCGTCTTCCAGGACTTCCAACTGCTCTCCGACCGCAACGTGTACCAGAACCTGGCATTCGTGCTGCGTTCCACCGGCTGGAAGGACGAGGACAAGATCAAACAACGCATCCTCGAAGTCCTGAAAAACGTCGGGATGGAAGGCACGCAGGATAAGTTCACCTACCAGATGTCCGGCGGCGAGCAGCAGCGCATCGCCATTGCCCGCGCCCTGCTGAACGACCCGGAGATCATCATCGCCGACGAACCGACCGGCAACCTCGACCCCAATACTTCGGCCGAGATCCTCCGCCTGCTGCTCGACATCAACCAGCGGCACGGCACAGCCGTGGTCATGGCTACGCACGACTACACCATGATCCTTAAATTCCCCGCCCGCACGGTAAAAATAGACGGGGGCACGCTGCACGAAGTGCAGAAAAAGGAAAAAGAAAAAGAGCAGTAGAGTTTCATATCCGAATAAAATCAAAAGGCCGGCGCTAAGCGCCGGCCTTCTTAATTAACACAACTGTTTTCGATATTTAAATAAAAACTTACTTTATTTTTTATCCGGGAAACGGTATATCACCGCATTGATGCTCATTCCCGCACCCACCGAGGTGAGGATGATGTTGTCCCCCGGGTTGAACTGATGCTCGGGAAAACGCCCCTGGCATATCAGGTCGTACAGGGTCGGGACGGTAGCCACCGACGAATTGCCCAGGAACGAAAGGCTCATCGGCATGAATTCCTTGCTTTCTTTTTTAGAGCCGGGATACAGGCGGCGAAGGCGGGTAAACACCGCTTCGTCCATTTTTTCGTTGGCCTGGTGGATGATCATCTTGGACATATCGTCCAGTACCAACCCTGCCTGGTCCATCGCTTCTTTTATCGCTCCGGGAACCTTTTTCAGCACGTATTCGTATACTTTGCGGCCGGCCATGCGGATCATCGTGCGGCGGGGGCCTTTATAGTCGGGGTTCACGCTCGGGCCGCCTTTCAGGTAGTCGGTTTCCTCCCCGGTGTCGGACACGCTGGCCGTAGACAGCACGCCGTATTTTTTATCGGACTCTTCCGCCGTGAGCACCACCGCCCCGGCCCCGTCCGAAAAAATCATCTGGTCGCGGTCGTGCGGATCGCAAATGCGCGAAAGCGTATCGCTGCCCACTACCAGGATGTTTTTCGCCAGACGCGCCTGCATCAATTGATGGGCCAGGATAACGCCCTGCACCCAACCGGGGCAACCGAAGACCATATCGTACGGGATGCACCGGCTGTTCTTTATGCCGAGTTTGTGCTTTACCCGGGCGCTGACCGAAGGCACTAATTCACTGCAATACGTCGTTTCGGGGATATCGGCATAGTTGTGCGCCACGATGATATAATCCAGGTTTTCCTTGCTGCCGCCCCATCTCTCGATGGCCTTTTCAGCCGCCAGGGCCGCCATATCGGAATTGTTCACCCCGTCCTCGGCGTAGCGGCGTTCGGTGATACCGACTAGTTCGCGGAATTTTTCGATGATGTCCTCGTTGGTGCGGTCTATCCGCGTCCCGTCCACATCGTAAAATTCAGTGGAAAGAAAATAATCGTTCTCTATTACTTTGGGCGGCAGATAACTGCCGGAACCCGCAATGACCGTGTTCAAGTACTTTTCCATAATCGTTTATTTCGTCGTTTCGTCGTGATTATTCTGCCTGTTTTCTTCCGTATACCGCAGCGCGTCCCAACAAGCCCGGCAAGCCTGGCGGATACGGTCTTCCGTCAAGCGCTGGTTGTGGTCGATATGGAGCTTGGCCATCTCGATGATAGGCCCGCGGGAAACGGCTATGATCGTATAAAGGGGAAGGTCCTTGATGAATTTGTTTTTCTTTCCTTCGATGAAAAACCGCAACACCGGGTTGAGAATATGCACTCCCGACACACGGGCCAGGTGCTGCATGTATCCCGAATGCCTATGCTGTTCGGCATATTGGAACTCCGCCGGATGGTTGATATAATAATGCGTCATATTGAGCCACATCAGTTCGAACCGGTCCCGGTATGGGATCGTCTCTTCGTAGCCCTCCATCATCGCCTCGATCACTCTTTCCTGAATATTGCGCATCAGGCGGTAGATCAAATCGTCCTTGCTCTTGAAATAGCGGTAAATCGTACCCGCGCCTATCCCTGCATCCTCGGCGATCATGGCCATAGACGTGCCATGGAACCCGTATGTGGATACCAGGAAAAGCGTGCTATTCAGAATAGCCGTGTACTTGTCGCTCTTTTCAAAATCCTGATTCATCGCCGTTTATTCGAATGAACATTCATTCCGCAATATTACGCATAAATGGTCTGCCGCACAAAATATTCCGGCTCTTTTTTTTCATTTCATTTTGAAATTTCCTTTATGATTATTATATTTGGTAAACCTTTTGAACGGGAGAGAAAATGAAGGAGATAAAATAATGACGCAGGATACCATTGGCTGGGACGAACTCATCCTTTCGCTCGTCGGAGCGCTGGGACTCCGGGAGCTGGCTCCTATCGTATTTTCCGCTGTATTCCGCCGGCGGGAAGACGTAGAGTCCACCCGGATAGACAACACGGTCAAACTGGAGACGGCGTCCCGGGAACAGATATTGTTCCTCAAGGACAGCCTGCGCGAAGCTTACAGTGAAATGGACCGGATGCAGGACGACCTGAATGCCAAGCGGGCCCTGATCAACGAGCTCTCCCGGAAACTCTACAAAATAGAACTCGAAGTCCAGCTCATGCGCCAGCGGCACGACGGGCTGGGCTGTACCGACACGGCCTGCCCGGCGCGCAGGCCTGCCGAAAATGCCGCAGGAACCGATACCAACCGATGAAGAAAACAATTTATATCCTTGCCCTGGCTCTTTTCCCGGCCTGCAGCGTTAAAAAAGAAAACGCCCAGATACGCCAACACCATACCACAGAACAGCAAATTGTAGATTCCGTATCGGGAGTTTCCCTGTCCTGCCTACAGGAAAATTCCTTGTCTAATATCCGCATCTACGAGCGGATCACCGAAACGGACACTCTGGGACGGCCTGTAAGAAAAATACAGCGGGAATACACCGTCGAATGCCGGGATTCCGCCCGGCAGGAAATTTATTCGCAAACCCAAGAAAACTATTTGGAAACAAATACGTCGCAAACCGAAAGGAAAGAAGAAATCCGTTCGGTCAAAAAACCGGCCTTAGGCCGTTTGCTGATAGGAGGAATCATTGCCGCCGGATTGGCCTTTGCCGGATACCGGCTCTGGCGGCGATTATGGCGATAGTATATTTATTCCCTTTTGAGTTCGGAAAGTTCCAGCCAGCGCATTTCGAGCTCGTCCAACCGGGCAAGTATCCGCTCCATACGGGCCGAAAGCTCGTTTACACGCTCGGGAGTGAGTTCGTCCCCGGACGAAAAAGTGCCTTCTATTTCTTTCTTCTCCGTTTCGAGCTGCGGGATTTCTTTTTCTATGGAGTCATATTCCTGCTGCTCCTTGTAAGACAACCGGGCCTTCCGGGGGCCGCGTTCTTTCCCGGCTTTGGGCTTTTCTTCAGCAGAAGCTGCCGGACGGGCTCCTGCCGAACGGCGCCACAGGCGGTATTCCGAATAGGAACCCGGAAAATCCTTCACCTGGCCCGGCCCTTCGAACACGAATATATGGTCGGCGATCTTGTCTACGAAATAACGGTCGTGACTCACCACGAGAAGTACCCCCTGGTATTCCTGCAAAAAGTCTTCCAGCACCGTCAGGGTAAGGATGTCCAGGTCGTTGGTCGGTTCGTCCAGGATCAAAAAATTCGGATTGGAGATCAGCACCGTGCAAAGGTACAGACGGCGGAGTTCCCCGCCGGACAGTTTTTCCACATAGTCCCACTGCTGGGCCCGCGTGAAAAGGAACCGCTCCAATAGCTGCTCGGCCGACAGTTTCTTTCCTTTTGCCAGCGGCAGGTAATCCCCGAACTTGCGCACCACGTCGATGACCTTCTCGCCGGGATTGACCTCGATGCCGCTCTGGCTGTAATAACCGAACACCACCGTATCTCCTATGACCACTTTCCCCGTATCGGGGGCCAGCTCTCCCGTCACCAGGCGGAGGAAGGTGGATTTGCCGGTACCGTTGTCGCCCACGATCCCGACCCGCTCGCCCCGGCGGAACGTATAATCGAAATGGTCGAGCATTTTCTCCTCTCCCCAGGATTTTGACACACTGTGTATCTCTACCACTTTGGAGCCCAATCGCTCCATATTGATGCCTAAAGTAAGTACCCGTTCGTCTACCCGGCGGCTGGCGCGTTTTTTCAGGTCGTCGAACGAATCCACCCGGGCTTTAGCCTTCGTTCCCCGCGCCTGTGGCTGGCGGCGGATCCATTCCAGTTCGGTGCGCATGATGTTGCGGGCCTTGTCCGTGGCCGATTGGGCGGCCGCATACCGTTCTTCCCGCTTTTGCAGAAAATCGGAATACGACCCCGCATAGCGCCACAAAACTCCTTCATCCAACTCGAGAATGTCGGAACACACCCGGTCGAGAAACCAGCGGTCGTGCGTGACCATGAACAAAGTGATTTTCGCTTTGGAAAGATACTCTTCGAGCCATTCCACCATCGGGATATCCAGGTGGTTGGTCGGTTCGTCCAGAATCAGGAAGTCCGGTTCTTCGATCAGTACCCGCGCCAAGGCCAGGCGGCGCATCTGCCCGCCGGACATCTGTCCGCAGGGCGCATCTACCTTGTCCAGTCCCAGCTGGGACTGGATAGTCTGTATCCGCACTTCGTAATCCCACGCACCCAGCGCGTCCATCTGCTCGTAAGCAGCCTGGAAATCGGCGGAATAGTTTTTATCGTGTACGGCCCGCTCGTAGCGTGCGATCGCTTTCAATTGCGGGCTGTCCCCTCCGTATATTACATCGGCCACTTTCATTTCGGGATCGAATGAAGGCTGCTGTTCCAGATAGCCGACCTTAATCCCTTTGCGGATCACCACACTGCCCGTATCGGGAGTGTCTTTCCCCGCCAGGATCTTCATCAGGGTGGATTTTCCCGTACCGTTCTTGGCGACAAAGGCCACTTTCTCTCCCTGGTTGATTCCGAAAGTAAGCCCGGAGAACAACGTACGTACCCCGAACGATTTGCTGATATTTTCCGCCGACAGATAATTCACGGGGCAAAGATAGCAAAACCCGGCCGAAAAAGGCGGATAAATCGCCGGGATGCCCTATCTTTGGCATAACGAATAAATTTACATGCTTGTATGGACACCGATGAAAAACTGCGCGCGATAAGCGCCCGCATCGCCGAATTTTTTTCCCCGGATTCCCCGGTGGACATTTCGTCCATGCTTTTCGTGGCCGGACTTCAAACGCTC
This sequence comes from uncultured Flavobacteriales bacterium, assembly GCA_959608625.1. Taxonomy (GTDB): domain Bacteria; phylum Bacteroidota; class Bacteroidia; order Flavobacteriales; family UBA1820; genus Merdimorpha. The sequence continues at coordinate 33,036 of CAUHQV010000014.1, read as the reverse complement.
GGGCGGCCAGCTGGCAACCCTTCGCGCGATGACAAGATGGCCCTGATGCACATCGGCACCTGCGCCGTGCTCGAACCGTACGGTTACTATCGGATGACAGGGCGCGACGCGAGCGGCTATCCGCAGTACGAACTTCTCAAGCCTGTCGACGCCGATGCGGCCTCCGACGGCAGCCTGTTGAAAAAGGCTTTGGTAAATTATTTCGGAGATCTGTTATAATGCTGCAACCGGACGGATAAATTCCTATGGGAATTACCACCAAAGAAGTTGTTTTTTTATTACTTTTGCACTTTGTATTTTCAACCGTATGCTCAAAAAAGTGGACATAGAAAACTTCACCTGCGCATCGGGGGTTCATTACCCTTCGGTGGCGCTATCCTATGAGGTTTTCGGCCAGCCATTGGGCTCCGGCGCCCCGGTAGTACTGGTGTACCATGCCCTGACGGGTAACTCCAACGTATGCGGCGAGCAGGACGGATGGTGGCGGGGCCTGATCTACCAGGGCGGCACCGTCGATACCGACAAATACACGATCCTTTGTTTCAATATCCCCGGGAACGGTTACGACGGATTCCTATGGGGAGATGACTATGTAAATATCAACGCCCGCGACATCGCCCGGATGTTTATCCTGGCCTCCCGAAGCCTGGGCGTACGACAATTCCACACCATCATGGGCGGTTCGCTCGGCGGGTGCCTGGTATGGGAAGCCATCGCCGAATTCCCCGACTGTGCCCGGCAAGCGGTGGTAGTAGCCGGCGACTGGAAAGCTACGGACTGGACGATGGCCCTTTCGGCGCTCCAGCTCCAGCTACTGGCCCGCGGCGACTTCGGCATGCACGATGCCCGGATGCTCACGATGCTGTTCTTCCGCTCCCCGGAGTCCATCAACGCCAAATTTTCCCGTACGGTCAACCCGGAACTGGGCATTCCCAACGTGGAATCCTGGCTGCGGCATCACGGCGAGAAACTCCAGTCCCGTTTTTCCCCGGACGCCTACCGTTTTATGATGCACCTTATCATGACGGTCGACATCAGCAAAGGGCGCGAATCTTTCGAAAAGGCGATCGAACCTTTTGCCGGACGGATCATCCAGGTAGGCATCAGTTCCGACCTGTATTTCCCGGCTCAGGAAAACCGCGACACCCAGGAAATGCTCATGCGAATGCGCAAGGACTCGCATTACCGGGAACTGGTCACCCCTCACGGACATGATGGATTTCTGATCGAGTTCACGCGAATGCGGGAGTTGCTGGGAGAGTTTTTTTAAGACGCGCCAATCAATCGGATATACGTAAAAAAAACCTGCCGGCATTTTCGGGACTCCCGCAAACGCCGGTTTTTTGGATATATAAACCATCCCGATAGAAAAATAAAAAAATAGATAAACACAAAACCATAAAAAATGAAAGTACTCAAATTCGGCGGTAAATCGCTGTCGGGAGCGGAAGGCTCCCCCCTAGACCACTCGCTGGACATCATCAGCGAGCAGGCACGCAAAGGAAAGGTATATGTAATCTGTTCGGCCCGCGGCAAATCCACGGATATGCTGGAAGATATGCTCTCCAAAGCGGCAAGCGGGGAGGACTACATGCCGGCGTTCGATTATTTCTGCCTCCGCCAGCAGGCCCCTTCGAAAAGCGTGGACATGAAGACCGAATTCGCCGAAATGAAACAGATCCTGGCCGGCGTAGCCCTGCTGGGCGAGTACAGCCAGAAAGTGAAGGATCGCTTCCTTTCCTTCGGCGAGATCCTGAGTTGCAAAATGGTCGCCCATCTGCTGCGCAAACGCGGGTTCAAAGCCCGTTTCGTGGATAGCCGCACCCTGATCAAGACCACCGAGGAATACGGCTCGGCCAGTGTCCTGCTGGACGTTTCGGAAAAGAACGTGAAGGACTTCTTCAAGGATTCGCCCGAAGACCAGATCGAAGTGGTGACCGGTTTTATCGGCACAACCCTGGGCAACCAGACCACGACCCTGGGCCGCAACGGCAGCAACTATTCCGCCACCCTACTGGCCAGCTTCCTGGGCGCCGAAGAGGTACAGAACTGGACCAATGTGGACGGCGTATACACAGCCAATCCCACCATGGTGGAGGACGCGCAGATCATTCCCCTGCTTTCGTACCGCGAGGCCAACGAACTAGCCAATTTCGGCACGAACGTACTCCACGCCAAGACCATTCTTCCCCTTATCGAGAAAAAGATACCTATCCGCATCCTCAACTCCTTCCACCCTGCCTGCCAGGGCACGACGATTGCCGAGCACGGCGCCGGGGAAGGATTGAAAGCCATCTCGGTGATAGACGACGTAGCCTTAGTGAGCATAGAAGGACGCGGGATGCTGGGCAAGGTCGGTATCGACGCCCGTATCTTCACCGCCCTGTCGAGCCGCGGGGTCAGCGTCAAGATCGTCTCCCAGGCTTCCTCGGAGCGAGGGATAGGTTTCATCGTGGACGCTTCGGTAGCCGAACTGTCCCGGGAGGTGCTTTCCGCCGAGTTCGACCGCGAAATAGCCGTCAAAGACATCTCGGACATCCTCATCGACAAGAACGTGGCGGTCATCTCCATCATCGGGCGCCATGTGGATTTCCTGGACAAGGCCTACGCCGCCCTGCGTAAGAACGCCATCGTTCCCTACCTGATCAACAACACGATCAACGGGGAGCACCTGTCCCTGGTCGTGGCCAAATCCGACCTGAAAAAGGCAGTGAACGTCATCCACAACCATATTTTCGGCATGACGAAAAAACTGAACGTCATCGTCTTCGGTCGGGGAAACGTCGGGGGAACCCTCATCGACCAGGTACTTTCTACGGCGGACAGTATCCTCTCCCGCCGTAACCTGCGCCTGAATATCTTCGGGGTAGCCAACTCTAAAAAAGCCCTGCTGGACAACCACGGCATATCGGGCGACTGGCGCAAAGCGTTCGACGAAAAGGCCGAGCCTTATACCGTCGATTCGATCATCGACTATATCGAACAGCACAACCTGGAAAACGTGGTCGTGGTAGACAATACGGCCTCCGGCAAGTTCGTGGAACTGTATCCCAAGTTCGTCTCGGCAGGGTTCGACATGGTATCGTCCAACAAGGTAGCCAACACCATCTCGTACGATTTCTATGCGTCCCTGCGCAGCCTGCTCAAACAGAAAGGCAAAACGTTCCTCTACGAGACCAACGTGGGTGCGGGCCTGCCGCTGGTGGATACCATCCGGCAGCTGCACCATTCGGGCGACAAGATCCTGCGCATCCGGGGTGTGTTTTCCGGCACGCTCAGCTATATCTTCAACCACTTCTCGGAAGAAGACAAACCGTTCTACGACATCCTGCGGGAGGCGATGGAGAAAGGCTTTACCGAACCCGACCCGCGCGAAGACCTCTGCGGGAACGACGTGGCCCGCAAGCTCCTTATCCTGGCCCGCGAGATCGACATGCGCAGCGAGTTCTCGGATATAAAGATCGAGAACCTCATCCCGGAATCCCTCCGCCAGGGTTCGGTCGAGGACTTCCTGGCCGGAAAAGACCTGATGAACCAGGAGTATGCCCGGCGCAAGGCTTCACTGGCCGATGACGAAGTGCTCCGCTACGTAGGCGACCTGGATGCGGTAAAAGGCACGCTGGAAGTCAAACTAGCCAAAGTGAAGAAAAGCACTCCGCTGGGAGGGCTGCGCGGAAGCGACTCGATGTTCGAGATATACACCGAATCCTACGGGGAAAATCCGTTGGTCATCCAGGGCGCCGGCGCCGGGGCGGCCGTCACGGCCCGCGGGGTATACACCGACCTGCTCCGTCTGAGCGAGGCGTTGTAGGCGGCCTGTAGACATCCTTATAAAAAGCAAAGGCGCATCCGAAGATGCGCCTTTCAAATAAAACTAACCCAAACCTAAAAACTATAACTATGAAAAACTAAAATTACTGACTTTAGCTGTGGCAAATATAGAATTTTTTTATCATCGAAAAATCAATTTTGCAATAATCTGTCGGATTTAACACAGTTAAATATTTTTTGCAAAGAAAAACATATGTAATAGAGGCTCCTAAGTATTTAACTATTGCGTACATTTGCAAGCATGTAGGTAAAAAAACGTATAATATATGGATATTTCTCTTACTCTGGAAAAAGGGCTGCTGATGTCCGCCACGAATGAAAACGGGGCCCGGATCATGGTCGGCCGTCCGGCGGACTACCCCGGAGCCACCAGCCCGATGGAGATGGTCCTTCAGGCCGTAGCCGGCTGTTCGTCCATCGATATCCTGATGATCCTGGAAAAACAGAAAGCCGCCGTGGGCCGCTATGACGTACGGGTACACGGGGAGCGGGAACAGGGCAACGCTGCGACCCCTTTTACCCAGATCGTGCTGAACTACGACATCGATACCGATGCTTCCCCGGAAAAAGTACTCCGCGCCGTGGGGCTGTCCGTCGAAAAATACTGCTCGGTCGCCAAGATGCTGGAAAAATCGGTCGATATCCGGTATACGCTCACCGTAAACGGACATCCCGTCGAACTGAATACTCTATAATCACTCCCCAAAAATGATAGAGTACCTGTACGACACGGTCTTCGAGCTCCAGGACGAAGATTTTTACACCCGCTGGATCACCGGAGTAATCGAAGAGGCCGACTGTGAAGTGGGCGAACTGTCCTACACGTTCTGCAGCGACGAACAGCTCCTCAAACTCAACATCGAATACCTCGACCACGATACCTATACGGATATCATCAGCTTCGACTACCGGGAAGACTATATCGTCAGTGGGGAGATGTTCATCAGCGTGGAACGTGTGGCCGACAACGCCAAAGCCCTGGGCGAAGATTTCCGGAACGAACTCGACCGGGTGATGGCGCATGGGGTGCTGCATTACCTGGGTTACAAGGATAAAACGGATGTCGATGCCGCCGAAATGCGCGCCGCCGAAGAGAAAGCCCTCGCCCTGCGCAAAGATTATCACCGCGAATAACCCTGGGAATGTAAAGGCGGTTTAAATTTTTCGTAAACAAATCGGGGAATTTAACGGTAGTCCGGCATTTTTTTTACCTTTGATCGGATCAATCAACCAAAAACGCTATCCCGTGAAAAATTCCGATGTGAAAATACTGCTGGTGGACGACGAGCCCGACATCCTCGAACTGGTCGGGTACCACCTGAAAAAAGAAGGATATACGGTTTTCACCGCCCCCGACGGCCGGCAGGGCATAGACATCGCCCGGAGGCAAGTCCCCGCCCTGATCATCCTCGACGTGATGATGCCGGGCATGGACGGAATGGAGGCCTGTGAAAAAATGCGGCAGATCCCGCAGCTGAAAGACACGTTGGTCGTTTTCCTCACGGCACTGGCCGAGGATTATTCGATGATGGCGGGTTTCGAGGCCGGAGCGGACGATTACATTACCAAGCCGGTAAAGCCCAAGGTACTGATGAGCAAGATCAAAGCCCTTCTCCGCCGGGCGAATATCCCCACAGGGGATGCCGATATCCAATATACGGTAGGTGACCTGGTGGTCGACCGCGAAGGATACCGGGTCATCTACAAAGGTCAGGAAATGGTACTCCCCCGCAAGGAATTCGAACTATTGGCCTTGCTCACCTCCCGCCCGGGACGGGTCTTCAAACGGGAAGAGATCATGAACCAGGTATGGGGCAACGAAGTGGTGGTCGGCGGCCGCACGATAGACGTTCACATCCGTAAACTGCGGGAAAAGATCGGCGACGACAGTTTCAAGACCATAAAAGGGGTCGGCTATAAATTCGAAGACAAATAATCCTGTCCGATTACGTGGCAGGCAACACATACAACCATGAAAAAGTTTTTATCCAAATCGGTTCCTCATCTGTTTTTCGCCGTCCTGGTGGCGGCGGTACTGGGTGTATGCCTGTATATGGATGCCGACAGTGCCTTGACATATACACTGGGCGCGATCATCGTCCTGTTCTATATCGTAGTGTGCTGGGTAGTGATCCCGCTGCACGATCGGGCGCTGAGCCGTAAGATCCGGGACATCCACAACCACTTCACGTTCTCCCGGTATGACGGCTCACGCACAGTATCGGAGCAATTGTCCCGCCTGCAGGAGAATATGCGCAATTTTGTCGAAAAGCGCCAGGTGGAAGAAGACACCCTGCGCGACCGGGACACGTTCCGCCGGGAATTCATCGGCAACCTGGCCCACGAACTGAAGACACCGCTTTTCACCACGCAAGGCTACCTGCTCACACTGATGGAAGGGGGGCTGGACGACCCGGAGCTCACGTCCAAATATATCAAACGGGCCTCGATAGGAATGGAAAGGCTGGTATCCGTCGTAAAGGACCTCGACACCATCACCAAACTGGAAAACGGCCGGAACGTCCCTGTAAAGGAAACATTCGACATCGTAGCGCTGGCCGAAAACATTATCGGCATGGTCGATATGGAGGCTTTCGAACGCGGAGTGACAGTCGCTCTGGACAAGGATTACAACGAACCCATCCTGGTTTTCGCCGATGAAATGCGTATCGAACAGGTTCTCACCAACCTGGTGACAAACTCCGTGCGCTACTCCAAGGAGAAAGGGGGCTACGTGAAGATTCGCTTTTATGAAGCCGGGGATAAGATCGTCACCGAAATATCGGACAACGGTATCGGCATTGCCGCCGCCGACCTGGCCCGCGTTTTCGAACGATTCTACCGGGTGGATAAGAGTCGTTCCCGCGACAACGGAGGCTCCGGGCTGGGGCTTTCCATCGTCAAACATATCATTGAATCCCACGGGGAGAAGATCGAGGTGGAGAGCAAACTGACATACGGTTCTCGGTTCCGCTTCACCCTGCCCAAAGGCGGAGCCGAATAAGCAATCAAAAAGTCATTACAGAAAAGCCCCCACGTTTAAACGCGGGGCTTTTCTGTATATACTACGAGACAGGAATACGGTCTTACTTATACAACCCGCTGCGTTCGATATAATCCAGCACAGCCGGCGGGATAAGCGCCTTCACGCTCCGCCCGGCCTTTATATCTTCCCGGATCGCCGAAGCCGATATCTCCACCTGCGGCGCACCCGTCATTACCGTCACATCGGCCGCCGTGAACAAAGGGCTGTCGTTGGCATAGCCCGGGCGGGGATAAAGGTAGAACGGGAAATATTTGAGCAGGAATTCATAATTCTTCCACTTTTCAAACCCAATGAGGGTATCCGCCCCCATGATCAGGCAAAACTGCCGGTCGGGATATTTCTGGGACAAAAATAAAAGAGTGTCGGCCGTATAACTGGGCTTAGGCAGGTAAAATTCCGCATCGCATGCCCGCAGGCCTTCGAACCCTTCGAGGGCCAGATGCACCATTTCCAACCGTGCATAATCGGAAGCGAGCGTATTTTTTTCCTTGAAAGGATTGTGGGGAGAGACTACCAGCCACACCTCGTCGATATCGGTGTGCTGCTGGATATATTCGGCTACGATCAGATGCCCGGCGTGCACCGGGTTGAACGACCCGAAATAGAGTCCCGTTTTCTTTTTTCCGTCTCCCATAATCCGGCGGGTATGTATCTTAATGTAAGAAATCTTTCTTTTCCAAAAAACAAACCCCTTCGCCCTTGTCCCCATTATCCAGGTCGGTGAGTACGACCCGAAAAATATCATAAGGGGTAGCGCTTTTTTCATTGGGGGGTTCCACCCAAAGCAGGTAAGCGTCACCCGTCTGCCCCGGCTCAAAGTATTCTTTTACCTTCTGCTTCATCCGCACGGGCACCACCTCCCCATTAATACTCACTTCCACGTCCAAACGATCCGGCTCCGGCGCCAGCGGGCTGTGAGAAGTCTGCTTTTTGCGCCAGTCCAGGGCGCGGGTAAGGCTCATCGGCCGCACGTAAATAGTATAGCCGGGCGTAGCCCCCTGTACCCGGAATACATTGATCCCATAGGCTTCCATACGATGGTAACGCATATCGAACGTCGTATCCCTGTCGGCGATGAAATTCCAGGCCCAAAATTCCAGCCGGAGGTCTTTTTCCGGCAGGCGGGAACCGGTAACGATATATCCGGACATATTGAGGGCCCCCATCGCATAATATCGCCCCTTCGGTATGCGTGCCTTGTAATACCCGTCCGCCCCTATGAGGACTTCGGTTACGACCGAAAAATCCGGACGCTGCCAGAATACGGATACGCTGTCCAGCGGATTTCCCAAATAATCAGTCACCCGTCCGCGGATCGTCACCGAATCCTCGGCCGTTTGCCCGGCGAGCGGGGTGAAGGAGAATACTGCTCCCAGGGCTAACAGCAGAAATGTCTTCATCGGCGCCTTCCTACAGGAATCATTTCTTTAAAAAATCCAATACTGTCGCCCGGGCCTCTTCGACCGCCTTTTCCAGATCGCCGTTGACGATAATCACATCGAAATCCTTTGAAAAGGATATTTCACGCTCCGCTTTGGCGATCCGCATATCGACCTTGTCCGGGGTTTCCGTCCCCCGGCCCTCCAGGCGGGCGCGTAACTCTTCGATGGACGGCGGCATAATGAATATCGCCAGGGATTCTTCAGGATACATCCGCTTGATATTCAGCCCTCCTACGACATCCACATCGAGCACCACCACCCGGCCGTTTTCCCAAATACGGGCCAGCTCACTACGAGGGGTTCCGTAATAGGTATCGGCATACACCTGCTCCCATTCGAGGAATTCCTCGGTTTCTATCCGGCGGCGGAATTCTTCGGGAGACAGGAAATAGTATTCTTTTCCATGCGTTTCCCCTTTACGCGGCGCACGCGAAGTGGCGGATACGGAGAATTCGGCATCCAATATGCCTTCGGAAAGCAAGCGGTTCACGATGGTCGTCTTGCCCGATCCGGACGGAGCTGAAAAGATGAGTATTTTGTGTTTGGCAGCCATAGTCTTAAAGTACGTTGAGGGATTGTTCTTTGATCTTTTCCAGTTCGTCCTTCATCCGTACGACCAACTTCTGCATATCGGCCTGGTTGGATTTCGACCCGGTCGTGTTGATCTCGCGGCCTATCTCCTGGGCGATGAAGCCCAGTTTTTTCCCGCAGTCTTCTTCACTGTCCATCGTCTTGAGGAAATAATCCAGGTGCAGGTTCAACCGGACTTTTTCCTCGGTGATATCCAGTTTTTCGAGGTAGAAAATGACCTCCTGCTCGAACCGGTTTTCATCCACCTTGACATCCGCTTCGGTTAGGTTCTTACGCAGACGCTCTTTGACCTGTTCGATCCGGCTTTTTTCGAACGGTTCTACCTGAGCGGACAGCGAACGGATATTTCCGATATAAGAAGTAAGCTCCCTTTCCAGCACGGTACCTTCCTCTGTCCGGTGGGCGACCAGGGCATCGGCCGCTTCGGCGATGACCTTCATCACGGCATCCCATTCCGCCTCGGAAAGTTCTTCCCGCTCGGATTTGAATACATCCGGCAGGCGCATGGCCAGCGCCAGGCTCTCGGCCGGGGTAACGGAAGGCTCTATCTGCTGCAGTTGCCTCATATAGGACTGCACCGTAGCAGCATTGATATCGTGGCTGTTGTCCGCATCGGAAGCCTCGGTGTACAGCAGGAAATCCACTTTCCCCCGCACCAGGCGCGAAGTGACGTAACTGCGTATTTCCAGTTCTTTCTCGCGGTAATAGGAAGGAATACGGGTAGACATATCCATTTGCTTCCCGTTGAGGGATTTGATCTCCACCGTTACCTTTTTTCCTCCCAGGTCGGCCTGTGCCCGGCCGAAACCTGTCATCGATCGTATCATCTTTGTCGTGTATTTATTCTTTTGTCGTGCCCAAAAGCCGGATCGGCGTGGCTGCCACCCGGCATCTACAGGTACAAAATTAAGGAAGATAATCCGTTTGCCGTAATTTTGCCCGCCGAAAGTGCCGGAAAATGTCCGTATTTTACCTAATTTCGCACTATACAAACCTGTAACAGATGAAAAAAATCCTGATCTGTTTCTTTTGCGGAGTATCGGCCCTCTCCGGTGCCACCACGCCGCGGCACGACAGTCTGACCCTTAAGGATATATATACCGGTACGATGTTCTCCGCCAAAGGGATCGACGCCCTGCGCTCCACCGCGGACGGACGGCACTACACCCTGCTGGAAAGGGACGGAAGTACGACCCGGATCAACCAATACGATTACGCGACAGGAGAAAAAACCGCCACTCTGTTCTCGAGCGAAGACCTGGCGCCGTTGGCCGGGAAACGGATATTCTCGTACCAACTCAGCCCCGACGAATCCCGTATCCTGATAGGCACGGACGCCCGGAGCATCTTCCGCCGTTCCTATACCGCCCTGTACTATGTGTACGATACGGCCGACAAATCCCTGACCGCCGTGGCACCCGGGCGGATACAGCAGGCCCTTTTCTCCCCGGACGCCGCCAAAGTGGCCTATTCCCGGGACAATGACCTCTACTACAAAGACCTTGCATCCGGACAGACAATTCGAGTAACTTCGGACGGAAAAGCGGGCAGCATCATCAACGGTACCTCGGACTGGGTGTACGAAGAGGAATTCGCCGTAGTGCGCCTGTTCGATTGGAGTCCCTCGGGCAAATACCTGGCCTACGTGCGCTTTGACGAGAGTGAAGTGCCCGTTTACGGCATGGACATCTACAACCGCCTGTACCCGAACCGCGACACATTCAAATATCCGAAAGCCGGCGCCCGTAACTCCGACGTGAGCCTCTGGATTTATTCATTGGACGAAAAATCCGCCCGGAAAGTCGATGTACCCCACCAGGACGAGTTCTACATCCCGCGCATCCGCTGGACAGCCGGGCAAGATCGTTTGGCGTTCTACGTCATGCCCCGCCTGCAGGACAGGCTGGACGTCTACGGGGTAAGCCTTCCCGATTGGGAGACGAAGCTCATTTACCAGGACAAGGACGACGCTTATATCAACCTGAACGACGCCACCGTATTCTTAAAGGACGGCTCGGTCGCTTTCATCAGCGAGCGGGATGGGTACGCCCACCTCTACCTGATGGAACCGAAAGGAAAGACCCGGCAAATAACCCGGGGCGACTGGCAGATCACCACTTTTTACGGCATCGACGAAAAGACCGGAACAGCCTATTTCCAAAGCACCTCGCAAGGGTCCGAAAACCGGGACATCTGTGCCGTAAACCTCAAGAACGGAAAAATCCGCCGCCTTTCTTCAGCCTTAGGCACTAATTCGGCCGTTTTCTCAAAGGGTTTTGCTTACTACATCAATACTTTCAACAGCGCGACGACACCGGCCCTCTATACCCTGAACGACCCCCGGAACGGGAAAGTCGTCAAAATCCTCCGGGATAACGACGCCCTGAAAGCCCGGATGGATTCTCTGCACATCCCGGTGAAAGAATTCTCGACCCTCACTACGGACGACGGCCAGCACTTGCAGATGTGGACGATGCGTCCGGCCGATTTCGACAGCACGAAGACCTATCCGCTGCTCATGTACGTGTACGGCGGCCCCGGAAGCCAGCAGGTACTCAACACCTGGTACACTTCGCAAGACCTTTGGTTCGCCTACCTGACCCAAAAAGGCTATATCGTCGCCTGTGTGGACAACCGCGGCACAGGAGGCCGGGGAGCCGCCTTTGAAAAAACCATCTACAAACGGATGGGCGAACTGGAGCTTCACGACCAAAAGAAAGCCGCCGAAGCCCTCGGCAGGTTACCCTACATAGATGCGAAGCGGATCGGTATTTTCGGCTGGAGTTTCGGAGGATACATGGCTTCGTTGGCTGCCACCCGCGGCGGGGATATCTGGCGGGCGGCTGTGGCCGTCGCTCCGGTGACCTCTTGGCGTTTTTACGATTCCATCTATACGGAACGCTATCTTTCGACGCCCCAGGAAAATCTCGAAGGGTACGATAAAAATTCCCCCCTCACCTATGCCGAAGACCTTTCGAGCCGCTTTTTGCTGATACACGGTACGGCGGACGACAACGTGCATTTCCAGAATACGATGGAACTTTCAGCCCTGCTGATAGCGGCCGACCGCCCGTTCGAACAAATGGTCTACCCGGACAAGAACCACAACATATCCGGCGGGATGACACGCCTGCATCTGTTTACTAAAATCACCGCCTTCCTTCAAACCAATCTCTAACATCCCCGGTTATCCCTTTATGAATATGGAAAAGATTCAATCTCAAAACTCCTTCAAAAAATACCTGCCCGTCATCGGGTGCATCGTCCTGTTCGCCCTGGTGTCGCTGGCCTATTTCAGCCCCGTGCTTTCGGGAAAAGTACTGGAACAGGGCGACATCAAGCAATTCGCGGGCAGCGCCCAGGAAATCCTCCAGTACCGGGCCGATCACAACGGTCAGGATCCCTACTGGACAGGGCGGATGTTCTGCGGAATGCCGGACTACCAGATCACGACCGATTTCAGCTATAACTTTATCAAATACGTGGACAGCGCCCTGCGCTTCCTCCCCCGTCCGGCGGATTATCTCTTTCTGTTTTTCATCGGCTTTTTCGCCTTGATGCTGGTGATGCGCATGGGCTGGAAAAAAGCGCTGCTCGGCGCCCTGATGTTCGGGTTCACCTCGTACCTGTTCATCATCCTGGCGGCCGGGCACAACTCCAAGGCGCACGCCATCGCTTACCTGCCGTTGGTCGTGGCGGCCGTCCTTCTGACCTACCGGGGGAAATACCTGTGGGGCGGCATCATGATGGCTTTTGCCATGGGGCTGGAAGTATACGCCAACCACCCGCAGATGACCTATTACTTGGGCCTGGCCCTGGCGATATACGTACTGATTTACATGGTGGTCAGCTACCTGAAAGGGTATTTCGCCCGTTTCTGGAAAGCGACCGCCGTATTGATCCTGGCTTCCCTGGTGGGCGTCGGGCTCAATGCGGGACGCCTGTGGAGTACCTGGTCTTACCAGGAGCACACTATCCGCGGGGGCAGCGAACTCGTGCAGCAGTCCGGCAAGCCCCAGAAAGGACTGGACAAGGATTACCTGCTGGCCTGGAGCTACGGAGTCGGTGAAACGTTCAATCTGATGGTGCCCAACCTGTACGGCGGCGCTTCGGGCTTCGATTTCGACAAAGAGTCCAACTACCTGAAAGCCGTCCAGAAATTCTCGTACGAACAGCCCGAAGAATTTTCCAAGGCCTACAGCGCTATCGCCTCTTCGTCCTCGGCTTACTGGGGCGACCAGCCTTTCACCTCGGGGCCGTCCTACGTCGGGGCTATCGTGGTCTTCTTATTCCTGCTGGGAGCCATTATCGTGCGCGGGCCGATGAAATGGTGGCTCGTGGCGGCGACCGCACTCAGTTTCCTGATGGCCTGGGGCAGCAATGCTATGTGGTTTGCCGACTGGATGATCGACCATTTTCCGATGTACAACAAGTTCCGCACACCTTCCTCGGCCCTTATTGTCTCGTCGATCACCCTGCCGATGCTGGCCGTACTGGCCCTGAAGGAATGGTTCTCCACCGACCGTCTGGAACTACCTAACCTGAAACGCAAACGCGGCTTCTACACCTCGCTGGCCCTCACGGCCGGCCTGTGCGTATTTTTCATCCTGCTGGCCAACGTCGTATTCTCGTTCACCAGCGTGAACGACGGGCGCCTGTTCCAAGTGGTGCCCCAATACGTTTCCTCGGCTTTGCAGACCGACCGCCACGACCTGCTCACGGCGGATTCGGTGCGCTCAGCAATCTTCATTGGTGCCGCCGCAATACTGCTGTGGCTGGCTTATAAGGAGAAGATCAGCCGGAACATCACCGTATTCGGACTTTGCATCCTGGTGGTAGCCGATCTATGGGGCGTGGACAAACGCTACCTGAACGACGGGAACTTTGTCAACCGCTTTACGATGGAAGACCCCTTCGCCGGATCGGCCGCCCATATCGTTTCCCAGCAGCTCGCCGGGGATACGACCTATTTCCGGGTGTTGAACCTGGCGGTAAGCCCCATGCAGGACGCTTCGACTTCTTACTATTTCAATTCGCTCGGCGGATACCACGCCGCCAAACTCCAACGTTACCAGGAATTGTGGGAACATCAGATCAGCCGGTTTAATTACGGGGTTCTGTCCATGCTCAATACCAAATACTTCATCGTTCCCCCGCAGGACGATTCGGGCCAGCTGTCCATCCAGCAGAACCCGATGGCCCTGGGCGCCGCTTGGGCCGTAGACAGCATCGTCTTTGCCGATAATGCCAACCGGGAACTGGAAGCACTCGATTCGCTCGACGTTTCCCGTATCGCCGTAGCCGACGCCCGGTTCCAACAAGCAGCCGCTTTCACACCTTTCGCCCGCGATTCCTCGGCCGTATACCGCGTGAAACTGGCCTCCCACCAACCGAACCACCTGGTCTACCAGACCGACCTGGCCACGGACTCCCCGGTCGTATTCTCGGAGATCTATTATCCGGACGGCTGGAATGCGTACCTGGACGGGAAACCGGCCGATTATTTCCGGGCCAATTACGTCTTGCGGGCGATGATCGTCCCCCAGGGCCGGCATACCGTGGAATTCAAATTCGAACCCAAGGAAGTGATTTGGGGCGACCGCATCAGTTTGGTATGCTCCCTGCTGCTCCTTCTGGGCACTGCCGGAGCCATCTGGTATACCCGCCGGGAAAAATGCCAGGCTTCGCAAACAGACAACTAACCGATGAAGAAAGTCCTGGTCATCAGCTACTATTTCCCTCCGGCCGGAGGCCCGGGTGTACAGCGCTGGCTTAAATTCGTCAAATATCTCCGGGACTTCGGGGTGGAGCCCGTCCTTTACATCCCCGAAGGCGCTGCTTATCCCGTAATCGACGAAAGCCTCATGGCGGAAGTCCCGGAAGGGATCAAAATATACCGGGGCCGGATCACCGAACCGTCCGCATTCTTTTCCCCAGGAAAGAAAGTGAGCGCCGGATTCATCGATTCCTCCGGGAAAAAAAATTGGAAATCCCGCCTGATGACCTGGATACGCGCCAACGTGTTCATCCCCGACGCCCGCATGCTGTGGATACGTCCATCCGTACGCCGCCTCAAAAAGATATTGAAGAAAGAAGGCATCGATACTATCATCAGTACCGGGCCGCCGCATACCACCCACATGATAGCCTTAGGGCTTAAGCGCTACGACCCTTCCCTTCGGTGGATCGCCGATTTTCGCGACCCGTGGACCAAGATCGATTATTTCCACCACCTCCCCCTCACCCGCCGGGCCCGGAAAAAGCATTTCCGTTTGGAAAGCGAAGTCCTGAAAACAGCGGACACCGTGGTTACCGTCACCCGGAGCATGGCAGAAGACTACCGTTCACGTGTCAAAGGCCATTTGCATGTGATAACCAACGGCTACGATACGGCCGACAGCCCGGAGGCGGAAGCGGTTTTGGACAAAAAATTCACCATTTGCCATATAGGCTCCCTCAATGCCGACCGCAACCCGTACGAGCTCTGGGAAGTTCTCTCGGAACTGCGGCGTGAAAATCCCGGTTTTGCCGATGACCTGCAAATCGAACTTACCGGCAACGTCAGCGCGGCCGCATTCGATTCTCTCCGCAAAAACGGGTTGGAAAACCACATAATACACACGCCTTATGCGCCCCATGCGGAGGTAGTGCGTTCCCAGCATTCGGCCCGCGTCCTGCTGTTGCTGATGAACCGCACACCGTCCGGCGCCTTGTATATCGCCGGAAAACTGTTCGAATACCTCGCTGCCCGCCGCCCCATCTTATTGGCCGGGTTCGCCAAAAGCGATGCCGCGGATATCCTTCGGGAATGCCAGGCGGGATACGCCCTCGATTTTTCAGACAAATCCGGCCTAAAACAGGCGATAAATCAACTATATGCCGGCTATACGGCCGGGAAAGACTCCTCTTTTCCCACGCACCCTTCTTTGGAAAAATACTCGCGGTACGCCCTGGCCGGAAGGCTGGCCCGGGAAGTGATCTTACCGGATCGGTAACACAAAAATCCATCACGGACTTTACACACTTTTTTCGAAACGATTCCACAATATTCCCCGCCCTCCGGGGAATTTCCCATTTTAAAAAAACATTTCGAGTAAAATATTGTTTTTCAAAAACATAAAATATCCCAATCCTTCCCTGTTCCGGTATTTCACAAAAATGAAAGGAATTGCCGACCCAAAACGCGTCTTTTTTTAGGCCACATTCCCCTGTTTTCAAAAAATAAATATCAATATTTTTGTTTTCTGAAAAAATCTGTATAGATTTGTTGCGCTATCCATGTGATAGCAGACATCTTGACTTGAACACAGAAAGTGTTTAGCTTGATTCTCTCTATCGAAATCTGGTAAATTTAGGTCGGAGAATAAGCGCATCAATCCTCACGTCATTACTCATGGCGTGGGCTGCGGCTTATTTACGACCAAGGTTTTACCAGATACCCGATAGATAGATAGGCTATCAGTCCCACGCTTTCTTTTTGCACAAATTCTTCTTCTGGGACGGGGAGGGAAAACCAATTTACGAAATGAAAACTCTGAAATTCTTAACTATCCTGCTGGCGGCCGGGGCGGCGGCGGCATGTTCGAAAGACAACAAGGAAATCACTTACACTGATAATATGGCAATTGTAGTGCCTGATGCTACATTTGAACAGTATCTGTTCAAATTATACGACACCAACAATGACAAAATAATCCAATACGGAGAGATCAAAAATGTAAAAGAACTGTCCATCGATGCCAAATACAAATACCCCGAAACCGTGGACGCGGACGGTAACCCGAACGGAAATAGCATCAGTTCCATCGAAGGTATAGAGTATTTCACTTCACTGGTCAAATTGAAATTCATAAACGCCGACGAAAAGAACAATCTATCCATCCTTAAAATGGATGTTAGTAAGAACCACAAACTTACCGTGCTGGATTGCTCTTACACCGGAGTATCAGAACTCACCGTCGGGAATATTCCTTTGGATACGCTCAAATGCAGCTACACTGCATTAAAATATTCCACGACGGACCTCAGAGGCCTAAAATCTCTAAAGTACCTGGATTTTAATAAAAGTAACGTGTTCGATATTGACCTGACAGGAAACACGGGGCTGACCTACCTCGACTGCTCGAATAATCCGTTGTCCCATATCGACCTGTCCAAAAACACCAAATTAGAGCGCTTGATATGCAATGCCGCGGCCTTGACAATCCTATCGGTAGAAAACAGCCCTGCCTTAAAGGAACTCCAGTGCCAGAATAACCCCATCAAAACACTCGACCTGAGCAACAATAAAGCTTTGGAAAAAGTGGACTGCACAAAAAACGAATGGTTAACCACCGTTTTCGTATGGAGCGGATGGAATAAACCCGCGGATTGGATCTTCCCCAAAGATACAGAGATAAAGACACGTTAAAATAGGACGATTTTAACATTATGGCAGCCCTCGGTTCAGCGGAAAGTGTTCGAAACCGGGGGTTGTCTTTATTTTTACCCATAGTGCTGCCGATAAGCCCGGCCGCCTATTTTTCCCATTGCGTTTTCACACGCCAAACCGTAACTTTGCCTGTAAAACAAGGAATATGGAAAAATACCTTATAGCAGGATTGGGAAATATCGGCGCGGAATACGCCGGAACACGGCACAACATCGGGTTTCAGATCCTCGACCACCTGGCGGAAAAACACGGGGTAGGATTCCATAGCGACAAATTAGGTTCTACCGCCGAAATAAAGGTCAAAAACAAAGTTTTGGTATTGCTCAAACCTTCCACATACATGAACCTGAGCGGAAAAGCCGTACGCTATCACATGAACGACAACAAGATCCCCCGGGAAAACATCCTGGTGGTATGCGACGACCTTGCCCTGCCTTTCGGCACTTTCCGACTGAAAGCCAAAGGTTCCCCCGGAGGGCATAACGGCCTGAAAAACATATCCGAACTATTGAACGGGGACGAATATGCCCGGTTCCGTTTCGGCATAGGCTCGGATTTCTCGCGGGGAGGCCAGGTCGATTTTGTATTAGGAAAATGGTCGGACGAAGAAAAAAAGGCGATGGACGAACGGTTGAATAAAGCCGCCGAACTTATCGAATCCTTTGCATTGGCCGGCACGGAGCGCACCATGAACGCTTTCAACGGCAAATAAAATCCTATCTTTTTTCTTAAAAACGCCGTACGGATAGTTAAAATTGCCATCCCGGTCGATTTTTATGTATATTTGCGGTAATTACAGGGGTCGGTTTTTGGCTTTGACAGCAAGGTCGGCCGATATGTAAGCACGTCGGGCTCACGAAGTACGGCCCGTTAATCCTGCTCTTCGAAATATAACTGGCGAAAATAATTACGCTCTTGCTGCTTAATCTTTCCATGAAAGATTAATGCCAACGTCCGCTCAAGGAGCGGAGGCGGGATGCCTCTCCGAAGCCCTGTTCTGCGGCGTCGGATAAAGGGGTACCGTAAAAGCGGAAACAAGCCTGCGGGAGTCCCGACCGCAGGTCGGAAACCTCACCGGGACGTAAGCCGCGGACAAGGGTGTTTGTGCCCATGCCGCAGCCTGACAACCAATCACAAAATAAACGTGTAGAAAGCATTGAGGTTGCTTGTTTGGACCCGGGTTCGACTCCCGGCGACTCCACTGCCGCGGCCCTTTTACAAGGGCCGTTTTTTAAATGGCAGTATCTGCCCTATCCGGAAAACCACAAAAAAGAATACCGTTATGAAGAAATTTTTCTATTCCCTGATAATCCTGTGCCTGCCGATGATCGCCAGTGCCCAATACTTCGAGTTGGCCCCGGCAGGATTTGTCAGTGCGAGCGACAATTCCAAAAAATACATCGTACTCGATTTTCCCGGCTATTCGCAGCAGCAATTGTTCGACAAAATCGCTGCTTACCTGCAAACCAACCCCTCTTACGATGTAGCCCTGATGCCGGACGACAGCCGGATTCTAATATCGGGTTCGACGCAGACAGAGGCGCTGGCCGGCGTATTCAAACGCTTTTATACAGCCAAATATATGATAGGCCTCCGTTTTAAGGACGACCGCCTGCGGATAGACGGCCCTGTGGTTGAAGAAATGGTTTCGAAAGACGGAATAAAACTGTACACCTCCCTGCCACAGGACGGGGTAGATGCCTATTTTGTGTTCTCAAAAGATGGGAAGGTCAAAAACGCGGCCGCCAAGACAAATCTCGAGACATTCTTCAATGCCTTTGCAAATAATGTAGTGGGAGCCATCAAAGCTTCCGACGGGAACGAGGACGACGATGATTGGTGATCATCGTCCCGCCTGACAAACAAGAATACGCCCGGCTAAGCCGGGCGTATTCTTGTTTGTCAGGGCTGCCACATTCCGTGTTGCCGTAAATCCAAATCTTCCTGCTCAAAGCTATTCTCCCCTGCTCTTTTTACCGCATCATCCCCCTAACAAAAAGCAGCCGGCGGAATTCCGCCGGCTGCCCGATCACTTATCTCGATCCTTGCTTACTTCTTTTCAGGAAGGCTAAGGATCATCACATAATTGTCTTTGTCGATATACTTGCGGGCGGCATCCGAAATATCTTTGGCATTGAGTCCGTCGATCCATACTTTCTCTTCGAGAATATCGTCCGGATTGCCGGCCTGCTGGTAGGACTGGGCAATGTTCGAAAGCCAGAAATCGTTCTTTTCCGTATTTTCAGCCCACTGCACTTCATTCTGGGCTTTTTGGTCGGTCACTTCCTTGGCGGTCGGCCCTTCGGCCAGTATTTTGCCGAGTTCTTCAAGCGCGCGCTTCTGAAGGGCGTCGTACATTTCCATGTTCGAACCGAACGCGATGCGGAAAGTCACCTGATCGCGCGGGACGAACGTAGCCGAGCCTCCGGCGCCCGGAGAATAGGTTCCGCCCATCTCTTCCCGCAGGGAATTTATCAGGCGCATCATCAGGATACGGTTGAATACCGAGAAGTTGAAAGCCGTTTTGTCGTCGTATTTCGCATCTTTCTTCCAGTAGAAATCCACCTGGGCCTTCTGGTCTACACCCTTGCTAATGGTAGTAGTTACCGGGCCTTTCGGATAATCGAGGTTCAGGTCTTTATATTCTTCCTTCACGCCTTTGGCCGGCAGCGAAGCGATGTAAGTCTCCACGAAAGGCTTGATCTGCTCGGGCGTAAAGCTGCCCACGAAAACGAACGTAAAGTCGTCTGCTCCGGCAAAACGCTCCTTGTAGATTTGCTCCATGCGGCCCAGATCCATCTTGTCGTACTGTTCAGGCAGGAAGAAAGCAGGTAGGGCGCGCGGGTTGCCGTTAGCCAGGAACTCGGATTTTTTATAGGCTTTGTAAGCATCCGGATTGTCCATCCGGGTAGCGGCGTTATCCTTGAAGTTCTTTTTGTTCACCTCGAACATTTCCTGCGTGAAATACGGGGCCGTGAAATTGAGGTACATCAGTTCGAAAGCATCCTTCATATCCTTCTTCACGAAATTCCCGTTCATTCCTTCCGTATACGTGCTGATGAACGGCATCACACGCACGTTCTTACCGGCCATCAGTTTCTGCAGGTCCGTATCCTTGATACCGTTCACGCCGTCCGTCATAGCGACAGCATTGACCGCATTGATATCGTCGGCCGCTCCATAGAGCGAACGTCCACCCCAGCTGAATGCAGAGAAAAGTATCTCGTCGTCTTTGAAAGCCGTCGGTTTAAGTACGACTTTGGCGCCGTTGGACAGCGTCCATTCGGTCACGCCCGATTTGCCGTATTTCTTTTCGGAAACTACCTTGCCGGGGGCAGGGGCCTGCTTCATCAGTTCGGTCACGGTCATCTCGTCCTTATAGGGCTGTATCGTCTGGTCTTTTTCCACCGCATCGAATGCGGCTACCAGCCCTTCGGCCGTGGGATATTGCTGTCCTTCAGGACCCAATACCAATACGACACGGTTGTCGTCCGTGATCAGGTTTTTGGAAAGGGCGTTCACCTGGTCTATGGTAATGGTCGGCAGGGCCGCTTTTACCAGATTGTATTCCACTTCTATGCCCGGGATCGGCTCGTTCTGCAGGAACGCGCGTTTGTATTCGTCCACCATAGCGCCCGAAAGGCGTTTGTCGCGGTTGGCGTACGACTTCTCATACGAACTCAGGAGCATCGCTTTCGCACGGTCCAATTCACCGGCCGTAAACCCGAAGCGCTGGGCGCGCTCGGTTTCGGTAAGCAGGGCTTTGAAAGCGTCCAGCGATCCGCCGGGGGCACATACGGCTACCGCCAGGAAAGCATCTACCGGACGCAATTGGTTACCATACGCAGATAGAGCGAACATGAACGGAGCGCCCGGTTTCTGGGCGATCTCGCTCAAACGCTGGGAAAGCATCATTGCATACAGGTTCTTCATGGCGCCTTCCACATAGTCGCCCTGGGTTTCGTCTATCCGGGCCGGCTGCTTGAACATTATTTGCACCTGTGTGCCGGACATTTCTTTGTCCGTTACCACGATAGCCTTGGAGTCCTTGTGGTGGGGGACTTGCATCTCCTCGCGCATGGGAGCGTTCTTCGGGTTCTTAGCTTTGCCGAAATGTTCCTTGATGGATTTCTCGACCACGGCCGGATCGATATCGCCCACTACCACCAGGGCCATATTGTCCGGACGGTACCAGTCGCGGTAGAACTGGCGGATCTCCTGGTAAGGGAAAGTCTTGAGGACATCCTCTTTACCGATGGGGAGGCGTTCCGGGTATTTCGACCCGTAGAGCATCACCGGGAAGAATTTGTCGCGCATGCGCTCCATAGCTCCTTTCCCCAGGCGCATTTCCTCGAGGATCACGCCGCGCTCGTCATCGATCTCCTTTCCTTCGAAAGCCAGGTGCTGCGCCCAGTTCTCCATGATCTGCATCCCTTTCTCGAATTTATCGGAAGGGATCGGCAGCATGTATACCGTTTCGTCGAACGAAGTATAGGCATTCAGGTCGTTCCCGAAGCGGATACCCATCGATTCGATCTCTTTTACCACGGCATTGCCGGGGAAATCCTTGGAACCGTTGAAGGCCATATGTTCCACAAAGTGGGCAAGCCCCTGCTGGGAGTCCTTCTCGAGTACCGAACCGGCGTTGACCACCAGGCGCAGTTCCACTTTATTTTCCGGCAGCTTGTTCTCCCGTATGTAATAAGTAAATCCGTTTTTGAGCTTACCTACTTTCACGGCGGGGTCTACCGTTAGTTCCGCCTTGGGATCGTACTTGAAATCCTGGGCGAACGCTGCACTGCCGCACAGCATCAGTGCGGACGAGAGCAGGATTGTCTTTTTCAAAAGATTCATAAACTATTTGTTTTAGTGTGTTATACGACAAATGTACTATTAATTGAGTAATCCTATATCTTGTTAGGGGATATTAACTTATCCCTCGATAACATCCACGGGCTGTATCCGGCGCCAGATATTCACTTTCCCTTTGAAACCATACCAGGCCCGGCACACCAAGATAAATACCACACCGGCACCGGCCATGATCAGCGTATCCACCCAGGACACTTCGGGAGAGAGATCCCGGAAAACGGCTGCCGTATCGAATACCATCCCGTCGCTGGTCACCAGCAGGGAGGACAGAAGATTGTTGGCAAAGTGCATCCCCACCGCCAATTCTATCCCGTCGTCCCTCAAGGCTACGAATCCCATGATCAGGCCCATGATGACGTACTGCGGCATCGCCGTCCAGAAACCGAACGTATCGATCTCGGGATTGGAAGAATGCATCAGCCCGAACAGCACCGAAGTAACCAGCAAAGCGATCCAGCGGTAACGGAAAAGCAATCCCGAACCCTGCATCAGGTAGCCCCGGAACAGGACCTCTTCAAAGCCGGTCTGGAACGGGAACAAAAGCAAGCCTACGACCAGCAGCGGATAGAATTTCTCCGGCTGGAAATTCAGCACGACATCCGCATCGGAAGCCACCTGCTGCATGGTGATCACTACCGTTAGGATACTCCAGACCAACGCTCCGAAACCTACCCGCCGGAAATCCCAGCGGGGACGGCCCGTGGTATAGTCCGAGAATTTTTTCTTTTGGAACAGTTTGGCGAACAACCACAATGCACCCAATGCCACCGCAAAGGCAAGCAGCATCAGCGCCAACCCGATATTATCCTGTACGGCAGACAACGCTTCGGAATCGCCTGAAGCGACCGCTTCAGGATTGGCCAGCACATTGTAGATCACGAACGGGATACTGCCCAACTGTGTAGCTATGAACACGCACACCAACACGGCCAGATACAGATACCATTTATTTTTCCCTATAAAAGCTTTTTGAAAGAACATGTCGAAAAGTCGTTTTTGTGTTATTGTTGTTGTTTGTTTCTTTTTTTATTCCTCTTCGTCCCGGTCGTCTTCCGATGGTACGTATTCCAAAATATCGGATATCTGGCAGTCGAGCGCCCGGCAGATAGCCGAAAGGGTCGAAAAGCGGATAGCCTTAGCCTTTCCGGTCTTGAGGATGGACAGGTTGGCCGGGGTGATGTTCACCCGCTCCGCCAGTTCGTTCAGGGACATCTTCCGGCGGGCCATTACCACATCTATGTTCACAACGATCGCCATACCCGTTCTATATTGTCAGTTTTTGCTCTTCCGCCATATTGTAGCCGATGTTGAATACCTCGGCCAGGAACATGATCACCACCCCGATGAACAACTCCGACACGGAACTTACCGGGACTCCCGCATCCAGCACCAATCCCGAATCCGGGCAATACTGCGCCAGCAGGTCGATAGAATTCAGGTGCATCAGGTAAAGGGCCACATCCGACGCGATCGTACTGGCGATGACCATAATACCCAACAACTTCATATACCGTGTTACCGACCGGGAAAATACGGTTCCCTTCTTTAATCCCTTACGGATCGCGCCCAATATCATGAACAGGATGACGAATACGGCGATCTGGCACCCGAATCCGCCCAATATCAACACTTCGGCCCCGATCACCTTCGGAGTGTATATTTCCGACGCTTCTTTGCCGACCATTAACAAGTTATAGGAATTGACCCGGGAATAGACCGCCGTACCGCTATCGGGCGACGTACCGGCCAACGCTCCGTAGTCGGACAACTCCCGGCCATCCTTCACATCGAAATCGACGGTCGTAAAGACTGGCTGATTATGCTCCTTGAATGTCTTCACACTGATGTTGGCCCCGGCTACAGCCCCGTGGAAAAATCCGAGGGCGGTCAGGGCGACCATACACAATACCATGATAAAAAGCCCCCAATAGAGCTTTCTTACACGTTCGAGATTTTTAGTTTGTTTGCCCATCGTCTTTTCTAGTATTGTATTCCCTTCTTTTTTACACGGCCGGACACAACTCCGGGAGAGGTTCCCCCGCCCCGGAGCCGTTCGAACCCAGCCAATAATCAACTATAAATGAAATGAAAGTGAAAGTCGAAAAAATAACCGTCGCGGGAAAAGCCAAAATCCCCGCCACGGTATCGTAAAATCCGGCTAAGCCGGCATGAATGCTCTTTTTATTTTTCATTTGGTTGCGCCGCTCTTACCTGAACGACCCTGCAAATGTAAAAACGTTTTTCTGAAAAACAAATAAAATTTATCGTTTATCGATAAATTTTTATCGCTTAAAGAGAAAAATAGCTTTAGGAACATCTACAACCCCGATTAAAAAACCGGGCTTTGTCGGCAGCCGCCGGTAAAACCCGTGGATTTTCCCGGAAATCCGGCGATTACCTTTGATAGGCGGCTGTGATCTCGGCAACGTACACCCGGTGCAGGCCTCCGTGGGCCGTATCGTAAAATCGACCGAGGATGGAACGATCCAGGAATTTCGCTTCTTCCAGATCGGACACGTACAATTTTTTGCATTCCAGTATCAAGCGGGCTTGCGAAAAAGTTACGCTCCCGTTGGAAGCCGGAATAGGGGTCAGTCCCGCTTCGGATATCTTATCGGAATCCCGACCGGACTTGGTGCCGAGCAGGGAAAGTTCCTTGCGGAATTTGGGATCGAAGAAAGAAAGGGTAAAACCCTCTTCCCGCTCCGTAAATCCATACGTATAGCGCTCGTGGCGCACGAAAACGAACACTACCGGACGGTTCCACAGGTGCCCCACCCCGCCCCAGGAGGCGGTCATGGTGTTAAAACTTCCGGGCGTGCCGGCCGTGACCAGCATCCAGTCCTCGCCTATCAGCTTTATGGGATTATCCGCTATTTCTTTCGGGTCTATCTTTTTCATAGTTCAAAACCGTTTTAGTCCAATCTATTTTATTATTATCCGGCGCGATGCCGACTAAAAACTCAACTGGTGCTTGTTGACGTATATCACTTCGAAGCATCCCCGGTCGGCCATCGTCACATAACCCACCATATCTTTCTCCAGCTCGATAAGCGTGATGTTGGAGCACTTTTTACCCGTCAGCGGCACTTCCTCCAGGAGTTTCCCTTGAGGGGAAAAGATAGCGACAGTCCCTTTCTCATGCCGGGTAAGCCACAGGCGCCCGTTGCTGTCGCACCGCATCCCGTCCATTCCAAAATCGTCGAAATGTTGGAACAGGCGTTTATTTTCCACTGTGCCGTCGGCTTTGATGTCGTATACCCACACGTTCCGCTGGGCAGATTCGTTCACATACAGGCGGCGCCCGTCCGGGCTCACGTCGATCCCGTTGGTCGTCCCCATATCCCCTTCCAGGAGTTCCATTTTCCCATCGGGACGGACGATCCACACTTGCCCTTTCGAATTTTTCCAGTCCGGATCCGCCGCGTAAATAATACCCGTGACCGGCGAAATAGCCAGGTCGTTCGGCTGGTTCATCGAGGCGTTGTGCGCGAATACTTCGGGGACGTCCCCTCCTTTCTTTATACGCAAAATATTGTGGCCCGTATAATCGGCTATGTACATGTTCCCGGCCCGGTCGAAGACGATCCCGTTGCCTACCGACCCTTCGGGAAGTGTGGCGAAAAGGGAGGCTTTCCCATCCTTCACGATACCGATCGTTCCCTGCTGTCCAAAGTTGCAGGCGTAAATATTGCCTTGTTCATCGTGCGCAGCCCCTTCTATCCCGGTGGTGAATGTCCACTCCGGGAGCAGATCCTCACTTTCGCTTTGGGCGGCCAGCGGCAAAGCGGCCGATCCCCATACCAGTAAAAGTATTTTCTTCATTTTCTTATGCATTATTTTGCGGGCCGCCGGCCCGGCGGATTATTGGATGTCTTTTACAAAAGCGATGACGATACGGGAGAAATCCCGGCTCAGGGGCAAGGTCGGATCCATATACGTCTTTATCACCTGGGCCTGCATATCCATCGTGTCGGTCGTTTTGAGTACATGGTTCATCCCGGCGATCACCGCCTTGCGGGCGGAAGGATTGGCCGCAGACAAACTGTCGGCATCGGCCACCGTAACCTGGATATCCTTGTCACCCTGCACGATGAGCACCGGGCATTCCACTTTGGAAATAAGTACGGCCGGGTCGTGCCGGAAACAGGAAATAAGGAATGGCTGCACCGACGGGCGGAACAAAACATTGAACGGCGCCATCACGTTCCCCACCGTTTTACCCGCCTTGAGGGAATCGACGATAGGATTGACAAAAGCCAGCGCCTGCGCCGACTGCCGGCCTATCTGCTCTTTGAGCAGTTTATCCATACTGCGGCCGGAACCCGCCACGGAAATGAACCCTTCGATCCGGGGGTTGTTTTGCGCAGCGACCAGGCCGATCAGGGAACCTTCCGAATGTCCGAAAACGACAATCTTTGAGAAGCGCTTGTCCCCCGCGTACATGTCCACCCAACCGTTCAGATCGTCCACATAATCGTCGAAGATCAACTCTTCTTCTTTCAAATTTTCGACCCGGCTGGCGGCTATCCCCCGCTTGTCGTACCGCAGGGAGGCGATACCGGCTGCCGCCAGGCTGTCCGCCGTCATCCGCAGGCTGTTATTTTCCATTTGGGGATTGTTGCCGTTGCGGTCGGTCGGGCCGCTGCCCGCCACGATGATCACCAAAGGGACTGATCCCTTCACCCCTTCGGGCAAAAGCAGGGTTCCCTGTATCTGAACCTTATCGCTGACCTTCAGGGTCACATTCTCTTCCGTAGGAGCTGCCTGAAGAGTCACACAGCCTATCAGGGCAAAAAGAGCGAACAGTTTTTTCATAGAGGCATGTCGGTTGGTAATTTTACAAATATAATGAAAGCCGGGCGCAGAAAATCAAGCTCGCTTGATTTTTATGCCAAGGCGCATCCTGAATTATTAAAATACAGCAAAAGCCGAACGCCATTCAAGCATGTTTGGAAATGGCCGAGGCATATCTTATATTCTACAAATATAGCATTTTCCGCCGGGGCTTTCTGTTTTTCCCGGGACAAATGTGTATCTTTGTCCGGATAACCCTCCGTAGGAGCTTGACAATGAAAAGAATCTTATTGCTGATATTGGCCTGTGCCGCCCTGTTCTCCTGTTCGAAATCCGGGGACGACGGCCCTGCCGACCGCACCGTGCTGGTGTATATCGCCGCCGCGAACGACTTGGGCACTTACGCCAACCAAAACCTCCAGGCGATGGTCAGGGGACTCGAGTCGGTCCGCAGCCACAACAATCTGATCGTCTATTTCGATAACGGATCCGGAACCCCCCGCCTGCTGCGCGTAACCAAGGACGGCTCCCAGACCATCAAAGAATACCCGGGTGTCAATTCCACTACCGCCGCGAACCTCGGTTCCGTCATTTCGGACGTATTGGAAAATTTCCCCGCCGTCAGTTACGGCTTGATACTCTGGTCGCACGCCAACGGATGGGCCCCGCAGGGATTTCCCCTGGCAGTAAAAACGATGACCCTGGGGGCGGCAGCCTATCCTCCCACGCGTACTTTCGGCAGCCAGACATTCAATTCCCAAAAATACCAGATAGAGATCCCCGATCTGGCAGCAGCCATTCCTTCCGGGGTGTTCGATTTCCTGATTACCGACGCCTGCATGATGGGCGGGGTGGAAACAGTCTACGCCCTGCGCACCAAAGCCGCCTACATCATCACTTATCCTTCGGAAGTCATCGCGGACGGTATGCCGTACGAGCGGATCACACCCGACCTGGTATCTTCCAGACCAGCAGAGACCGTTTGCAGGAGCATTAGCACCAAATTCTTCGATTATTACAACGAACAGAACGGAGTCTATCGTTCGGCATCGGTAGCTTTGGTAAAAACTTCCCGAATGAACGAGCTGCTCTTGGCCGTACGGGCTGTGGTAAAAGACAATGCGGCCGTCGCTTCGCTGCCATTGGGGAACGTGCAGCATTACGACCCGTATATCAGGCCCTTCATGTACGACCTGGACGACTTTATAAAGCAAGTCGCTAGCATGGAGCAATACAATACATTCCGCACCGCGCTGGACAAGACCATCCTGTACCAGGCGCATACGGACTACTTCGTCGACCTGCGGTTGGAGCGGTGCTGCGGGCTTTCCTCGTACATCCCTTCCGACACG
Source organism: uncultured Flavobacteriales bacterium (assembly GCA_959608625.1). Taxonomy (GTDB): domain Bacteria; phylum Bacteroidota; class Bacteroidia; order Flavobacteriales; family UBA1820; genus Merdimorpha. Next base: position 4,674 of record CAUHQV010000014.1, on the reverse strand, counting down.
TACGCCCAGTACAATTCGTACTATTACGATACGGACTGGTACAAGGCCTGCTATCTCTGATTTCGTGATCCCGCCGGTCGGTAAAAACGGCCTTTTCATCCTTTAAATCCTCTCTCCGGTCTATTCTTTTTGCGAAGAGGGCATGCCCTTTTCTATGTTTGCTGCGTAAAACCGGCAAAACATGAACGCGAAAAGAACCTTATTGCTTCTCCTTACTTTCCCTCTGTCGTTGTACGCCTACTGCCAAGGCGAGGCGCCGCAGGCCAAAGAGTGGACCCTCGAGGAGTGCATCCGGTACGCCCGGGAGAAAAACCTGGACGTCCAGAGCGCAGAAGTCAATCTCTCCTCCGCCCAGACGGACATCAAACAAGCCTCCGCCAACCGTCTGCCCTCCCTCTCGGCCTCCATCTCGCAGGGACTCTCCCATGCCCGCCGGGATACGGAAAGCAACTCGAATGCTTATGTTTATTCCGGAAATTACCAGTTGTCCTCGGCTATGACCCTGTACAACGGAGGCAAACTCAACAACACCCTCTCGCAGAAAAAAACCGACGCCGACGCCCGCTCTTACGACGTGGACAAAACCCGCAACAGCATAGAGATCCGCGTCACCCAGGCCTATTTGCAGATCCTTTACGCCCGCGAATCGGTAAAAATAAACCAGACGACGGTAGAAACCTCGCTTTCTCAGGTGGAGCGCGCCAAAAAACTGTACGGGGCCGGCTCCATCGCTCTGAGCGACTGTGCCCAGATCGAGTCGCAATACGCCTCGGACAAATACCAACTCGTCTCCGCCCAGAACACCTTGTCCAAAAGCATCCTCGACCTCAAACAACTGTTGGAACTCGAGGCCGGATACGATTTCCAAGTCCATTTCCCGGAGATCGGGGACGACCTGGTTGCGCAGGACATCCCTTCGTCGATAGCCGTCTATCACACCGCTCTTGAAACGATGCCGGAAGTAAAAAGCGCCTCCCTGGGGGTCGAATCGGCCAAGATCGGCGAAAAAATAGCCAAAGCGTCGGCCATTCCTTCGGTATCGCTCAGCGCCGGTATCGGCACCGGGCACAACACCACCTCGAGCGATGCCTTCGCCCGCCAGCTCGACCGAAGCCTGAGCGAGAACGTAGGCCTGTCCATTTCCATCCCCATCTTCAACAACCGTTCTGCGAAAACCGCGCTCGAGAAAGCCCGCCTGCAAAGCCTTTCGGCCGACATCTCCCTGCAGAGTACCAAAAAGGACCTGCTGACCACCGTCGAATCCCTGTGGCAGGATGCCGTATCGGCGCAAAGCCGGTATGAAGCCGCGGGAGAAAAACTCAAGGCGGCCCAGACCAGTTACGACCTCGTGTCCACGCAGTTCGAGAAAGGGATGAAGAATACCGTCGAACTCCTCCAGGAGAAAAGCAATTACCTCTCGGCCCAGATGGAGGCCGTACAGGCTAAATACGAAGCAGTGCTGTCCATCAAGCTGCTCAATTTCTACCAGAACAAACCGATCGAATTATAATACCCAATACGGCAATGAATACAATTCTTAAAACCACCCTTCTTCTCGCCCCGATGCTGGTTTTGGCCGGCTGTTCGGAAAGCAAAGCGGCCCGGGAATACAACACTATGACCCTTTCCGAGAGTTCGCTTTCCACCACCGTGACAGCCACCGGTACTATCGAACCCATCAACCAGGTATCGGTCGGCGCGCAGGTTTCCGGTATTATCTCCAATATCTACGTGGATTATAATTCGGTGGTCAAACAAGGCCAGATCCTGGCCCAGATAGACACCTCGCTTATGGCGGCGGAACTTCGCTCGGCCGAAGCCAGCCTGGAGTCCTCCAAAGCCGAATACGAATACCAGGACAAGAACTTCGCCCGCCAGAAGAGCCTTTGGGAGCAGAAGCTCATTTCCGACACGGACTACGAACAGGCCAAATACAATTACGAGCGGTCGCTCAGCTCGTACAACAAATCGAAGGCCGATATCGTCAAGGCCCGCAAGAACCTCGGCTATACTTCCATTTACTCCCCCATCGACGGGGTCGTAATGTCTCGCGCGGTAGAGGAAGGCCAGACCGTGGCTTCGAGCTTCAATACCCCGGAGCTCTTCACCATTGCCAACGACCTGCGTAAAATGCGGGTGATAGCCGACGTGGACGAAGCGGAGATCGGCGAAGTGAAACAAGGACAACGGGCCGTTTTCACCGTGGACGCTTTCCCGGACGACTCGTTCGAAGGCGAAGTGACCCAGGTGCGCATCCAGCCTACTACCGAATCGAACGTGGTGTCCTACGAGGTAGTCGTAGACGCTCCCAACCCCGACCTGAAACTCTTGCCCGGCCTCACGGCCAACGTCACGATCTACACGCTGGATAAACACGGCGTACTGGCCGTGCCCACCCGGGCCCTGCGTTTCAATCCGGACGGCGCCGCAGCATCTGCCACCATGGGCAACCCTGAAGAAAAACACCTGTGGGTTAAAGAAAAGAACGGCCTGAAAAAAGTAGCGGTGACCACCGGGGTGACCGACGGTATCTCCACCGAAATACTCTCCGGGGTCAAAACCGGCGACGAGGTGGTGGTCTCCATTCGGACGAAAAACACCCAAGCCTCCCCTCAGGAGGCCCAGGGAGAGACCAACCCCTTCATGCCGACCCCTCCCGGAGGCAACCGGAACAAGAAATAACCCACACCAAGCCATGAAAAAGAACATCATCAGCCTTCAGGATATCCGGCGGGATTTTCAGGTCGGTTCGGAAACCGTCCATGCCTTGCGCGGGGTATCGTTCGACATATCCGAAGGGGAGTTCGTCACCATCATGGGCACCAGCGGTTCCGGAAAATCCACTCTGCTCAATATCCTGGGCTGCCTGGACACTCCTACCTTGGGCGAATACTTCCTGGACGGGGTATCCGTGCGGCAGATGAGCAAGAACGCCCGCGCCACCCTGCGCAACCGCAAGATCGGTTTCGTCTTCCAGTCATACAACCTGCTGCCCAAGACCTCCGCCCTGGAAAACGTCGAACTGCCCCTGTTGTACAACCCCGACATTTCAGAATCCCAACGGCGCAAAAAAGCGACCGAAGCCCTCGAGGCCGTCGGACTGGCCGACCGTCTGCACCATCGCTCGAACCAGATGTCCGGCGGACAGCAGCAGCGCGTAGCTATCGCCCGGGCGCTGGTGAACGACCCGGTTATCATCCTGGCCGACGAAGCGACCGGAAACCTCGATACCCGCACCTCGTTCGAGATCCTGCGCATCCTCCAAGGGCTCCACGCCCAGGGACGCACCATCATCTTCGTCACGCACAACCCGGAACTTTCGCAGTTCTCCAGCCGGAACATCGTGCTGCGGGACGGACATATCACCGAAGACAGAACGAATCCCTCGATTGCATCGGCAGCCGAGGCGCTGAAAACCCTTCCGAAAGAGGAAGACTAAAGGTCCTACGACATGAATTACAAAAACCTCATACGCATCGCCCTGCGGGCCCTTTCGGGCAACAAGTTCCGGGGATTCCTCACCATGCTGGGCATTATCATCGGCGTGGCGTCGGTCATCGCCATGCTGGCCATCGGCCAGGGCTCCAAACGAAGCATCCGGGAACAGATCGCCGAAATGGGTTCCAATATGATCATGATACACCCCGGAGCGGATATGCGGGGCGGGGTACGGCTCGACCCGTCGGCCATGCAGTCGCTGAAAATAAAAGATTATGCCGACATCGCCACCCAAACTTCTTATATAGATAAGACATCCCCCTCTGTCAGCTCCTCCGGACAGGTGATCTACGGGGCCAAGAACGCCCGCACGTCGGTATACGGGGTCAGCCCCGAATACCTGGACATCCGCAAATATTCGGTAGGCGACGGCGATATGTTCTCCGAAACCGACATCCGCAATGCCGCTAAAGTGTGCATCGTCGGGCAAACCGTGGTGGACAACCTTTTCCCCGCCGGGACTAATCCCATCGGAAAGGTTATCCGCTTCAACAAGATTCCCTTCCGCATTATCGGCGTACTGACCGCCAAAGGGTATAACTCAATGGGTATGGATCAGGACGACCTTATCCTGGCTCCTTATACCGCCGTGCAAAAACGCATCCTGGCTATCACCTACCTGCAATCCATCTATGCTTCGGCCATTACCGAGGAGGACACCGATAACGCCATGGCCGAGATCAGCGAGATCCTGCGCACCAACCACAAGATAAAAGCCGGGGCGGACGACGATTTCAACATCCGTTCCCAGGCCGAACTGAGCAGCATGATGAGTTCCACGTCCAATATGATGACCATCCTTCTGGCCTGCATCGCGGGGATCTCGCTGCTGGTGGGCGGCATCGGGATCATGAACATCATGTACGTTTCGGTGACCGAACGCACCCGGGAGATCGGCCTGCGGATGTCCATCGGTGCCAAGGGGCGCCATATCATGCTCCAGTTCCTCATCGAAGCCGTGATCATCAGCATCATGGGCGGCATTATCGGGGTGCTGCTGGGCGTAGGGGCTTCGATGGCCATCAAGTTCATCGCCGGCTGGCCCGTCTACATCCAGCCCTGGTCGGTGATACTCTCTTTTGCCGTCTGCTCGCTCACCGGTATTTTCTTCGGTTGGTACCCGGCCCGCAAAGCCGCCTCGCTGGACCCGATCGAAGCGATACGATACGAATGATA
>CAUHQV010000013.1 GCA_959608625.1 uncultured Flavobacteriales bacterium | reverse complement strand
TTTCTGTACGAAACTCCACAATTGCCTTTGCCACTTTCCTGTCTAATACGGATGTTTGAGCACTAACTTTTCTTCGGTACGTATCAAATGTATATTCATACCACTTCTTGAATGACTCAGTATCTAATTTGTTTAGAATGAATTTGAAGTCTTCTTCTATTTCCGTTGGATTGAATGTGTCTGATAATACTTTGGCGATTTCGCCACACAGTTGCTCTGCATATGGGCGAAAACTATAAATATTTTTGTTCTCATCTCTCCATAGGAAGAATTTTTGCAGAGACCTTATGGTCTGGTTGAATTGTTCAGTCTGTTCCGTTTTTATATCATTTTTTCTAACATATCTTATGGATTTAAGAATATCATCTTCTGTAAAAATTGTTTCAAGTTCCTTGTTTTCTATGCGTTGATATAAATGAAAAATCACCAACATAGTGTTTCTGTTGGGCAACAAGTTACTGTATTCTTGTTTTATTTCATTATATAGGTTGAACGCGTTCATGTTTTTATTAAAACTGAAATATCAAAAGGGCTAAACTTCGTATACATTTCCCCATCCAAACCATTCTTTTGCCTTAGCAATAGTTGCAGGAGTAGGTTTGTGGTAAAACACGACTAAGTTATTTTTTGAGCGAGAACAACAAACATAAAATATTTTGCGTGTTCTCTCAATAATACTTTCTTTCCCTGCCGTTGATTCAAACAGATATTGAAAGTTATACTGGTTCCACCGACCATTATCAAGGATAACAAAAACATTTTCAAATTCAGTGCCTTTAACGCCATGTTGGGTTGAATAGGGCGAATGTCCTTCAACATAGTGGTAAACTTTTTCTATTTGTTTCTTGTCCAACCCTTTTACAGCATTATAAAAATCCTCATTTTCTTTAATGAAGTCATTGAGCTTATCATCTCTGATAATTAAGCCATGCTTATCTGCCAAGTCGATTAGTTCTTCGATTGTATTTTTTGTTCTTGCATGCAATTCTTCTATTTTATTTTTAAGAACTGTTTTGTCTGATAATTTTCTGATTTTGAAATTGGTTTTATTAATCAAATCATTATACCTTTTATTGTCATATAGATAAATGATTTCTTGTATTTTAAATAAGTGATTTGAAAATATGTTTCTTCTTGTTTCATCCCCTAATAAATTATCAGCAAAAGGGTATTTACTAAGGATTTCTTCAAATTCAAATTCCTTTGCAATGAGTCGATGAGTAAGATATAATTCCTTCGTTTCTTCTGTATCACTAAAATCCCAATCTTTGAAAATGGTATTTTCTTGTTTTATATTTTTGATATTTACATTATCCCTATTTGAATATAGAAATGTAATATTGCCAATCTTGTTATCCTTTGCCGCTTTCTGAACAATTCCATCATTTCTGACCTTGTTAATCAACTCAATCACTTTTTCCGAACATCTGTAATTATCTTCTTTCTTAACTTCTTTGACAAGACCTGTAATCACATGAGGGTTGATGTTTCCTACACCTTTAGTATCATATATCGACTGCATAGAATCACCAAAGAAGCCCAGTAGATTCTGTCGGTCTTTATTTCGTTGAAAAAAATTTAGAAGTATTTCAATTACTTGTTTATCGGTATCTTGATACTCATCAACAAGAATGTATTGGAATTTATCTTTAATGATATTACAAAGTAAAGGATATGTGTCAAACATATGATGAGCAATTTTTAATATATCATCATGCCATACAATTCCTTCTTCCAATTTACGATAATCTCTATACTCAATTGTTTTGTCTGAAAAATAAGTAATATCTAAGGTTTGTTCTCCATCATATTTTATTCCGGCTTTGTCATCTGTGGAATATAGAGCAACTAAATGAGTAAGAGATTTTTTTATGTTTGGCTGATATGATTTGATAACATCCCATAAAAAATCATGAATAGTTGATACCCTTAAATTTTCGTATGGTGAACGGGACTTAATTTCATCTACCGCTACGTTAGTATAAGTGATACAAGCAATATTCGCTACAGGATTCTTTTCGTGTATAAGGCCTAATACTTGCATCAGTGTATATGTTTTTCCACTACCCGCACCTCCACTAAGCAAAAAATTATTGCCATTATCAATGTGTTTCTTGATATCGTCAATTACTACGCCAGCCATTCCAATCCCTCCTTTATGTATTGTGGTGTACTCCAATTGCTCATATCATCGTTACTAAAATAAAGTATGTCTGTTGCAAAAACTGTCTTTTTAGCGATACATTTTTCTGTTATCTTATAAATAGGATGTTCTGCATATTTACCTTTGTCAAAATCATCTCGACATTTTAATCCATTAAAATGAGCCTTATTATCATTTATGAAATCATAGTTTAGGGCAATAAACGAATCTTCAAAACTTCGGGCATGATAACTGTCTTGTTCCGTTTGGAAAGATATTCGTAAATGTCCATTGACACCACAAACCCATTTTCCCGCTTCAAACTTCAAAATTTTTTCTTCTTCCGAAAGTTTTTTCAGATTATCTAATGTCTTACCTTCCAAAAAATGCTTGATGGACGCATTACTTGTTTTCTTTCCAATACAAACAGGACAAGCAGTATCGGAATCATTTACAGAATCAATATCGGTAATTATGAGTGTTTTTATGCCTAAGAATCTTAGAAAATGTTCAAATATGTGTGCATATGCACCAACTTCAATTATAGATATGTTTTGGGACATGAGGGGAAGAAAACTTTCTTCTTTAGATTTTTCCATATCTAATTTTTTCATCATGGCAGGCATCAATATTCGCTCTGTGTCCCCCTCTATAAAAATGGCTTTGTCCGCAAAAAACAATTCTGCTTTCTCCAATGTCAAATATTGTTTTAAGAATTGGAATTTTTTCTTTTGTATGGCCTTGTCTTCTTCCTTATTTTTTTCATTTATATATAACTTTTGAAGTTCGGATAGGTTTCTAACAAGTATATTATTATCCTTGAAATCCCTATAAAAATATTTTATATCATCAAATTCACTTTGTGATACAATATGTGATGAATGGGTGCTAATAATAGTATGTAATACAATACCTTTCGATTCTTGTTCCAACATCTCTTTAATATTCCGAATGAAAGCATACTGTAATTGTGGATGCGTGTGTGCTTCTGGTTCTTCTATGAAAAGCAAATTGATGTCGGATGGTTTTTCATTTTCTATCCCATGTTTTTTCAAGAGGTCTAATTTAATATGGATGCAATAAATGATAGCGAAAAGGTTGAGATATCCCAATCCATTATAATCTTCAGGTAATGTATGTCCATCCTGATTGTATATAACAGAAGTATTGTCGTGTAACAATTTTTCTTCCCGCAAATCAGAAATAATCTCCAATAACGGCTCGGTACTACCATGAGACGCAAATTTCTTGATATTATCTGTAACAGGCTTGAAGATAACCTTATATATATCATTAAAAGTTTTATCGGTTTCAAGTAATTTCTTCTGAAAATCAGATAAATCAATTGTATTTACGCTGCCTCTGGATTTATAAAATTCAGCAGAAAAACGGGATAATGCTCTTCCTGATTCTGAATTTGAGCCCTCATTGTCAATATCTCTTTTGGCGGATATTGTTTGTATATTGATGATTCGGCGAACTCTTATATCATCAATCTCAATACTGTTAGTTTCATTTTCTGATTCTAATACCCTGTTACGTTTCTTGAAATATGATGCAACATTTTTATTTAAGAAGAAATCAAATCCTCTCTCCGGCAATTTATCAGACTTAAATCCGGCGAAATCCTTACGTAACCTCAGGTAACTGTCATAATTCAGAAAATAGTCAAAAGAAAGAATTAAGGTATAATCTGTTGGGTCTAAGTTTAGAATCAATTCCGAAATATTTTCCAAATTGTCTTTCTCCTCGTAGTCAATGTACACAAGCATACTCATCATCAGGTCTTGCCATTTGTCTTTCTCTATTTCAGCGTTGACAACAGAATTTTCAACGACCTTTTTAAAGTCAGTATTAAAGTCATTATATAGGAATCCTTTTCTACTACTTGGATTCAAGAATTTGTTTAATACCGAAAATAATGAAGTTTTTCCTGTATTGTTTTTCCCAATAACCAGTGAGAATTTTTCCTCTACATCTAATTCAAATGACTTTAACAGTCTATAATTATTAACTTTTATTTTTGATATCTTCATATTTCTTTTCTATTTAGATTTTATTGTCTAAACAAGCAAGTCTTTCACATCCACTTTCAATGCATCAGCTTTTTTACCAGCGTATCAAGCGAGGGCTGTGACTCGTTAGTACACCAACGGGAAACAGTCGCTTCATTCTTCCCTAACGTTTCCGCCAACCATTTTCCGGTTTTATTCTGTTCCACAAGTACGACTTTTAACTTATTTATCTGTTTCATCAGTCTAATTTTTGATGTATTTTGCAAATGTAATGATTTAGCTCTGATTAAACACGATAAATTCCATCTAGTTATCAGCACTTTAGGTGGTGGTTCAAACATATTTCAGTCCAATATAACCAATCTTGCGGATTTTAATCCGTTTTTCTCCGCATAATTTACGGTGGAAATTTGCAATGCGGAGAAAAAGTCGTATATTTACCGCATAATATGCAGAGATTATGTTTGTTTATCAACGTGAAAATTGGACGGATTTTAAGTGGGACAATGCAACGATAGTCCCTTTGCTGGGCAACGTTAGGCATTTGCAAGGACGGCTTATGGGGCAAATGGAGAGCCTTGGCTTTTCTTTCAGGGAAGAAGCTATGCTCACCACGCTTACTCAGGACGTTTTGAAATCCTCGGAAATAGAGGGGGAGGTTCTAAATAAGGATCAGGTAAGGTCGTCGATTGCCCGGCGTCTAGGGTTTGATATGTCCGGCTTGGTTAATTCATCGCGCAATGTAGACGGGGTAGTGGAGATGATGATAGATGCTACTCAAAACTACTCGCTACCTCTCTCTAAAGAGCGCCTTTTTGGATGGCATGCAGCATTATTCCCAACCGGATACAGTGGTATGTATAAGATTGAAGTCGGCAAGCTCCGAAGCGGAGAAATGCAGGTTGTTTCCGGCGCGATGGGCAAAGAAAAAATTCACTATACCGCGCTAGATCCCGATGTCGTAGAAAAGGAGATTTCCGTTTTCCTCGATTGGTTCAATAAATCTACCGTAATAGATCCCGTGTTAAAGGCGGCGATTGCTCACTTCTGGTTTGTGACCATACATCCATTTGATGATGGCAACGGTCGCATTACGCGGGCGATAACCGATATGCAATTAGCCAGAAGTGATAAAAGTCCGCAGCGCTTTTACAGTATGTCCAATCAAATACTGATTGAGCGAAATGAGTATTATGACATCCTCGAAAAAAGTCAACGGGGCGATGGTGATATTACAGAGTGGCTGGAGTGGTTTCTCCTTTGCCTTGAACGAGCCATCTTATCCAGCGAGACACTGTTGGAGTTGGTTCTGTTCAAAGCGAAATTCTGGGATCGCTATGGGCAGGTACAGATCAATGACCGTCAACGTTTGATGCTTAATAAACTATTGGATGGTTTTGATGGCAAATTAACCTCATCCAAATGGGCGAAGATCACAAAAACCTCTCCAGATACGGCTCTGCGTGATATAAATGATCTGATCGAGAAAGGGATTTTACAAAAGGAGGCCAGCGGGGGCAGAAGCACCAACTACGAATTGATTGGTAAATAGTTTACGCAAAATTTATTGTGTATAAAGAAGGAAATTAGTATCTTTCATATACTAGTATAATACAGGGCGAAGTGCAGTAGTTTTCGCGTGGGCTATCCGGTGGTACGGAAAATCTTGGTTTATAACTGACTGATATAGAGTGGAAAATAGAGCGGACTTGTTCCCTCTCTCTCCGCGGTGCCAGAGGCACTTTATTTTATAAACCCTGAAATCGTCAGATTATCAGGGATTTTCATTTTTGGACGTGCCATTGAAACGGTAAACTCGATACTCGGCCATACGAATATCCGGATGAGGCAACACTATGTGAAGATCGTCATTTCCAAAGAGGGGAGGGATATGGACAATCTGAGGGAGCGGCTGCAAACCGAGTAGGCCTAAGAACAAAAAAGCCTGCCATTCGGCGGGCTTTTAGTTACTATTATGAAGTTATTTCTTCTTCGTCAGATAGATAAAATCTAGATCAAACGCATGGATTATCTTTTTCATCATCTCTTCGGTCGGATTCCGGGTTCCTTTCTCAATACCGATGATCGTATTCACGCCCACTCCTGCCAATTTTGCAAGTTCAGCCTGTGAAATTTTCCGTTTCTTTCTCAATTCCTTGAGTAGGCCGCCGAAACTGGCGGCGGCAACATCTTCCTTTTCTTTTATAATGACCGTACCGCCCTCTTTGAGCAGTTCGTCATTAAGAAGCTTAATTAAAGATGATGTTAATTCGCTATATTCTCCCATATATGGGCTTGTTTTTGCTTTTTTAAATGTTCCCCACTCTTTCTAGAAGTTACAAATAATCTCTTACTCCAAAATAGCACTTTAGGTGATTTTGGCAGACATTCAAGAAATATGCTTTCTATTTCCCGACAGAAACAAGAAATATTTTGTGTAAATCAAAAACATTAACACACCATATATGGTTTATTTATTATATTTGCTGGTAGATACGATTAATCAAAGGCCAATGAAATAAAAACACATACCTTTGTAGCGACAATGCGCGTTACAAAACGAAAAGCAAGCAGTTGCTTCTTAATCTCCGGCACTCAAATTTCGACAATTAGAATCCAGAGGAATAAGAAAATGCGACTGCCTGCCCTTGATAAACAGTCTAGGGCGCGGGCAGCATTTTCTATCTCTGGAAGGTCGTCGAAAACCTGAGTGCGGATAGTTCAGATGTTGTTCCGCGCCTCTTCATTTCCGCCAGGCTCGGAATCCCCATCGGACAGAAAGCGACATCCCGTTTTCAGGTCTGGACCGCATGCCCGGCATTTTTTTGATGGTTACTTTTTTTTATTTTACAGTATTGCCGGGCATGCTTTTCTGAATCAAGACAGGATCAGATCACGTCGCCGGATATGCCGACCGTCCTTCTTCTCTTCTTTTCCCGTATTACTGCAAGGGCCTTGCGGCTTCCCGTAGGCGTTAAACTATCTTATGCAAGCGCGCCCGAAGAAGCGCAGAAACCGGCTAATGGCATTTCGGAAGTCTTATTTGCCAATGTCGATGGTTTATTTTTTCTACCCCCGATCTGCCATAACCTGCACCGGAGTCAAACGATCCGGCTGCTGAAGCAAATTCTCCAAAAGATTCATCGCCGCAAAAGGACGGGCGCCACTGAAATTACAATGTTTTTTTGACGCACAAACCGATTTTCGAAACTTCGTCTTTCCCTGTTGCCGCGCCTTTGCAAAAAACGAAAATAGCCCGCTGTTTTTTGCGTAATTAGCTGATAAAAAGGGTAAAACGGGTCTATATGTTTTGTCGTTGAGGTTGTATTAAGAATGGTGGGCAAAGTAAAAGGCGGTTGAAATCCGAAAAACTCAACCCCGCCAGCGTTACAAAGTTTATCTAATATTATTTTAATGGACATTAACATGAAAAGATTAAGCTATTTATTTACAGCAGTATTGAGTTTAGGGCTGTTGGCCTCGTGTTCCAAAGAAACGAGTCAGGATACCGATGCTACGGCCACGGGCCGGCATGTGGTCATATCTATGGGGGCAATGAAAACGAGAGCCTCTTCGCCTTCGGATATTCTTTCCAAAACAGCCGATGTGGACAATATCGTCATCTTCGTGACCAATCCGGGCGGGAAGATCTTAAAGAAAGTAGAGGTCAATAAAGACCTGACGGGTGGTTCCGACTGGGATAAGCTTACCGATGCCGGTCTGCTTATTTCCAACGTAGGCGCCGATGCGTCGGATGTAGCTATTTACGGGAACTATAAAAAAGGCAGTGAAACTTATGTCACGGGAGCAGTTGGCGATGCCGTAACGGTTGCCTGCACTTTTGACCAACAGCAGGGAAGCAAAGTGCTCTACAGTGGGAGCGCTGCCTTGTCGTCATTCGGCATAACCGTCGAAAATGCGAACCAGGAGAATATATATACCTATACGGGCTCTGTGACTATCAAGCCGGTTATGGCTCGCATTCAGATCAAGACTGTATCTTTCGTGGAAAGCGGGTCCGAAACAGTGACCAACAATTCCAACGGAGAAACGGCTTCGATCGAGTGGACCGGGTTGGACGGAAAATTATTGGGTGTTTACCTTAATAATTTCTACAAGCAATTCAACGGATCGGCCGTGACTGCTTCTCTGATGAAAAACACGACTGCTTTTGAAAGAGTCAAGGAAGGCAAATGGCTCTTTGGCGCGGATGCAACCGAAACGGATGAAGCTGCTTTTGCCAGCTACAATCAATGGTCTGCCGGAGTCTATACGCCTTATGATCTGGCGGAGTTTAATACACCGGCCAATCCGGACGACAAGAAATGCTTCGCATTCAACTTTTTCCCCGATCAGGTTCCGAACCTGCACTTGAATCTGGGCGATGTGACCGCTACGACCATCACGAGTGACAACCACAATGCCTACAATCCCAGTCTGTTGCCTTTGGCTAAATTCGTCAACATAATAAACTATACCAGCACAGGGACCGATGTGGTCTTTGAAGCCGGCAAGATATATAACGTCAACATTGAGATCGAGCCGCAATTTATGCATACCGATATCAATCCGGTGGCTTACAATATATTACTCAAAGTCGTGATCGCCGATTGGCTGGAAGAGGACATCGATCCCGAATTTCAGCAGCGATAGTTCATTGCCTTATTATTTGAGTTGTTGGGGGAGGCCACCTCCCCCTTTTATTAACAGATACATGTTCATCGAAAATGAAAGGATATCATCATATTATTATCCTGCTTTTGGCTTTTACCTTATCGGGATGCATTCGGGATGACGGAACCGGAGAAGACTGTGACCGCACGCAAATTACGTTCTGTTACTACGGCGACAGCCCTGAACAGGCTTGTCGGTTTGTCGATAAAACGGATCAGGTCACCCTGTTCGTCTACGATAATACCGGCAATCTGGTCATGAGCCGTACCAAGGATAATGCTGCATTGTCGGTCCATAAAGGCATGAACCTCAATTTACCCGATGGGGAATATTATTTGGTGGCCTGGACCAATATCACCGATTGTACAGAAGCCCGTGAAACAGGAACCTTATCGGTTGCTACATTGGGCAATGGGGAGTATTATGCAGGAAATCCGGTCATTCGGCAGGAAAACGATCGTCTGTATTATGCCAGCAAAAAGATAACGGTCATCCAAAGCGAGTACCGCCATGAAGAAATGAAGTTCCAACAAGCCTATATTCCTCTGCGCATACACATTATGGGGGCTGCTGCTCCGACCGATACAAAGTCGCCGGCCGGGACGCCCGTTGAAATGGACGTGAGCAACCTGCATCCCCAAATGGGATTTGACGGGGTAAGTACCGCTTCGCTGACCAGTATCTACCGTCCCGATCTGTCCTATGATACACAGGCTGGGAGTTATACGGCAACCGTATACGCTTTCCGTTTTTCGGACGAGAACGATATTGAGCTGAAACTGTCGAATGTTGGCGGAACGGTGTGTTACAAAACCGTTCGTTTGGCCGATTTCATGAATGAACACGCTATTTCGGTAGATGACAAGGACGAAGCGGAAATCGCTATCCGCTTTCGGTTTAACAACACCTCGGTCGAGATAGCCCCTTGGGAAGAGGGCAACATCGATCCGGAACAAAAATAAAGACCCCATGCAAAAGAATCATTTGTCCAGTACAGCAGCTATATTATTCCTCTTGTTCCCTTTGGTGTTTGCGTGCAGCAAAACCGCCGGGAATAACGATATGCCCCTGGACGCCGAATTGGGATTGACGTTTACTACCCGTAGCGGTGGAAGCGACGATCTGGTGATAGGCCAAGAAAACGAATTTACCAACCTTGCCGTCTATGTATTCAACCATCAGAGCGGTGATCTGGAATTTTCCGAACTGAAAACGAGCTTTGCCCCGGAAACATCAGCCGCTAGCTACGCCCGATCCGTACGGGTTACCGCAGATAAAAAAGCCGTCTATACCCTTGCCAATTATGCCGATCATCATTTCAGCGTGGCAGGGCAAACGACAACTTTGGCGGAGAATACATCCAAATCTACTCTTGATGCATTGGAAATAAGTTCTACGGCTTTCTCTGCGGACGATCTGCCGATGATCGGGAAAAAAGAGGTAGATATGACGGGGACATCCGTGACGGCAACCCTGGAAATGGAACGGCTCGTGGGCCGGGTAGACCTGCACATATACAAAGCGGCCCAACTGATCGGCGATATGGTGGAATTAGTTTCGGTAGACTTCTGCAATCAGGTGATCCGCAGTAATGCGCAGTATCAAAGCCCTGCTATGCCCCTGGGAGCGATCCGGCGCACGGAAACATACACCCCGGCAGCAGGAAAATACCTCGCTGTTGTGCCGGATGATGCGGATTATGCGGGCCTTGCTCCGGCCGATGCCGAAAAATCGTTTTACAGCTATCAGCATATTTCGGGCGAAGACGATCCGGGGGTTGCGCATCCAGATGAGTCATCATCCCCGCATTTTCTGCTGCATGTAAAAATAAACGGGGCCCCGGTGACCTATTGCGGATATCTGAAGAACACGGCCGGCCTGTACGACCTGGAACGCAACCGGGTGTACCGGGTAAAGGCGGTGATAGGGGAACCCAACGATATGTTGTTCCTGCGCATAGACGTGTTGGAATGGGATACGGAACTTTCCGAAATAACGTATGAAGACCCCGTCTTCACCTTTTCTGCGGCAAATTCCGCCGCCGGCCAAGGACAAATTTCTCAGACCGATCCGGCCCTGTACGACTTTGAATTTACAGCCCCGGCAGGAGCAATCTGGACAGCCAGTCTCACTAACGGGCTTGATTTCAAACTCCAATCGGGCGGAGGATGCGACTGGCAGGGCATTGCACGCACAACCCCTTACAGGATACAAATAGATCCTGTTAAACGTTTTCTGGCAAATGAACGCCGCACTACGCAGTTCTATATTTCAATAGACGGTAAAAAAGTCAGGATCAATCCCGATCACGCGGGTGGCGGTTTCAGCCAGGGGCGAAAATATCCGGGAACTGAAACCGATATCCTGATTGAACAAATACAATAAAACGAATGTCATGACGCTAAAATACAGCATATTATCTATTCTGACACTAACCTTGTTTGCTTTTTCGGTTTCGTGCGCAAAGCAGACGGACTATTCCAATCCCGAAGGCGGTGATCTGAGCATCGAACTCACTCTGACAAAAGAAGTACTTACCAAGACCCCGGAACCGGGAGAGGATGCGCTCCATGAAAATCTGATCGTCACTCTCGACGTCTTTATCTATCAGGACGGCCAGGAGGATTGCATACATTACCAACGGATCACGCCGGTTTCCGGAATGACCCGTTATGGCCTCGCAAAGAAGCAAAGCGATTTTACGGCCAATAGTTTTTATACGGTGTACGTCATCGCGAACGGAAATACGGCTGCCGAAGGGGCTAAAACGCTCGCCCAGCTCAAACAAGCTCTGGTAAGTGAGGCCCTGAACCCCGACGCAGTGCAAACGTCGCTCTTGATGGACGGGAAATCGCTTTCGACCATACTGAATGATGGGACAAAAACCAACAAAAACATCGAGGTATCACTCAAAAGGGCCGTCGCCAAGATCAGGATCAACCTTAGTTACGGCACGGGGTACCAGCCCGTAGGCCAGGTGACGAAAAAACTGGTGAACTACGCATCGGATGCCCGGATACTGGAAAGCGGAGATATCCATAGCCCATCACTCGCTTCGACACCGCTTTATACCGGAGTCGAAACGGTTTCAGGTACGCCAGGGCAAATCGTATTGTATTCGTATGCCAACGATTGGAACGAATCCGTGGCAAATGAAACTTTCGTTTACCTGAATGTTCCAGTGCAAAAGGGAGCTTCGACTGTAACCCAATACTATAAAATACCGGTTAATTATCGCCTTTCCGCCTCCGGTGGCGATCCGGCTCACCTGTACCGGTTGCGGCGCAATTATATCTACGACATAACGGCGCATATAAATGGGGATGGAGGGAACAGTGCTCCGGAAGCCGTGGTACTGGACAACGTGAATTACAGGATAATCGATTGGAGTACGAACGATGTAGACGTATGGATCAAGAACATCATGTACCTCTATGTCGATGAACAGGAAATAGTGATGAACAACACGGACACTTATACGACGCGTTTCCAGTCGTCTTCGGACAATATCGAGATCAAAAACCTGCGTGTCACCGTCGAAGGAAGCGATGTTCCCGTTTACGGAGTATCCATCGCCAAGGAGCCCTTCGTGCACAACGGTACCATCACAATTTCCAGCGCCATTCCTGACAATTTCGTTCCCCGAACGATAGACTTCGACGTGGAGAACAGCGACGGTATCGTTCAGCACGTAAACGTGATACAATACCCCCCGATATGGATCGGGCACATCACTTCGCAGGATGTGAATGGGACATTGAACCGAAATATGTACACGGTCAATATCAAACAGGCCGATTTGCGGACTATTCCCATGCCCGATGTTTCCCCCCGAGGAAGTTGGGGCGACGCACATATCCGGTGGTATTACCAAGACCTGACCGGAAAGCTCTATACCGGCCCCAACCCCTATAATCCTGTAAACGACGGGCGAGAGGAAATGGAATATGGCCGTTGTTTGGTCGGTTATCCGACTTTGGATAAAAACGGTTATACCGATCCGTCTACGAATAACCGGTGGATGATTTCTCCGAATTTCATGTTCGCTTCGCGGGTGTCGTCCTCTACGGATAAAGTGGACTATTGGGCTGCGGTAAGCCGGTGCAAAAATTATTCCGAAACGGATACCGATGGGGTAACTTATTCAGGGTGGCGTATGCCCACCTACGCCGAAATGCTTTTGCTGGATGTCTTGCAAAACGTGAGCAAATGCGAAATACAGGACATCACCGACCGGCACCGCTATTGGACGGCCGATCCGGGGTCGAATGCGGCCTTCCGTATTCTGAACCCTTCGGGAGGGACTAACGGTGAAAGCGCCAGCTATGCGGAAGTACGCTGTGTCCGCGATATCGACCGCCCATTGTAATTATGGAAAAATGAAATAAAAGAAAAATGATGAAAACAAGATTTTATATCACCGCGCTTTCCCTGATTGCGGCTTTGGTTTCCTGCCAAAAGCTGGATCAGAAAACGGATTCCAAGCCGACATCAGGCGCAGACAAGCTGTTTTCCTATTCTCTGTCCGACTATATGACCTTGCGTACCAGATCGGTTGAAAATGCGGTCGACGATATCGTCCTGTTGCAATTTGATGCCAATGGGCAATTCGTAGGGCGTTCGGAAGCGTCGGATCTGCAATCCGGCACATTCCGGGCTAAAATATCGGGACATACCCGTATTGTCCATTTTATCGCCAACTACGATTGGAGTACGTTCGATGAGCGCTCCTGGCTGGGCAAGCACGAAAACACACTCGTGCCAAGCCTCGAATCCGACGGATGGGTGCTGTGGGATCGACAGCAAATTGATGATTTTGACAATCCTCCTGTGGTAAAGTTGTTGCGTAACCAAGCTAAAGTGACCGTTGAAATAGACCAAAACCTGCTCGATCTGATAGAGCAGGGGCAGAGGGAACAATTCACCATCGAGGGATTTGCCCTATACAATTACGCGACTCGCGGGACGATTGCTCCGTTCGATCCTGCTGCTGCCGATCCGTTTACATGGGCCTTGGATCATCCCACGGTTCCGGCCCAACCGAATATATTCACGGATACCCCCACGGCGGTCGATACAGCCCCGAAATATCTTTTTGAAAGCGAAAACGAATACAATGACCAAACGGTGGTCATCCTCCACGGCGGCGGCCAATTCAAAAAATATTACAAAATACAGTTGATCGATGATGAGCTCAATGCATATCCAATCGTGCGCAACACACATTTTCGGATCAGGATCATCGACTACATTCCGGGAAATATCGGTTCGGGAAGCATTAAAAGCGCACTCGATGCACCGCCGATCAACAATATTTACGCAGAGATTATCCGGGAATCTTCCGAAATATCGGACGGTTCCGACCGTTTGACCGTCAGTCCCATCATCAATATTATGACCGATCCGGGCGATGGTTCGGCGACACAGCGGCTGGAGCTCGACATCAAGTATGAAAAAGCCAATATTGTGACCAATGGCGATATCCGCCAACCGTTGATCCTCTCGGACGAAGACGGAATATTGACTAACCTATCTATCGACCGTAATGCCGGAAAAGCGTATGTGGATGTAAAAGTCGTTGACCAAGGTTTTAAAAAAGCGGAGATACGTATTTCTGCCGGCGGACTGGCGCGTATCGTCACGGTCATAGCCTGCGAGAAATTTGTGTTCGATCCGATATCCATGCCTTCGGGAGTGAACAAAGGAGATGCCAAGACACTTACGTTCCATATTCCCGATGATATCCCGTCCGCTTTTTTCCCGCTTCAATGCATCGTTACGGCCAAGTATCTGGAACCGACCAACGCCAGCCGGAATGATCTGCTGCTCGAATCCCATGCGGACGGTTGCATCAGCTATATCTATACTGCCACACAACCGGGAGTGCAAACGATCCATTTCCAAAATTCGAAAGACCACACCGGCGAAATGGTTACGATTGAAAATCCGATTTTCAAAACCGCCTATATCGGCCCATCGCTCGCCCTGGTATCCATCAATGGTCATCACAGTACCTATTTGCAAAATTGCGTGGGATATGGTATCGGACAGGAAGCATTGCTCACTTTTTACATGAGTGAAGATGCTTTTGCCCGTCAGCCATTGATTTTGTTCGAAGCTCCGAACCTGGAACCGGCGGATATGTCCGGATTCAGCGATGACGGCGGGGGCTATTATTATTATACTCCGACCGCGCCGGGCGTACAGACAGTTCGTTTCCGGGTGACGGGAGCTACGCTCGAACAGGACGCGGCGGCGCGTACGGTCAAGTTGTTCCATGATGATATGAACGTATATACTTCTATCACCTACGAATACTATCTGATCAATACGGAATTCATCCGACGTCAATTCCAGCGATCCGGTTATGCGACCAAACTGGGTAACGGCAAGGAATTATTTGTCGTGAGTGCATACGCGCTCCGCCATTCCAATCACGATCCGGCCACGCATGGCAAAACGGGACGGATAGAGGCGGAAGCCGTCGGCAGCGGACTGGCCCACGGGTGGCGTCAGTGGTATATGATTCCGGGGACACGCCTCGACCACTTGATGCTGTTCGAGATCGAGGAAAGCAGTGACCGCCGGGCCACTCGGGATCTCAGAC
Organism: uncultured Flavobacteriales bacterium; assembly: GCA_959608625.1. Classification (GTDB taxonomy): domain Bacteria; phylum Bacteroidota; class Bacteroidia; order Flavobacteriales; family UBA1820; genus Merdimorpha. Next base: position 41,324 of record CAUHQV010000013.1, on the reverse strand, counting down.
GGATCATGCGGGAAACGTCCAACGTCATCACACTACGGGCCGAATAACCATCAAAGTACAAGAATTAATCGATCCGGTAAACAAACATAGAATACCATGAGCAGAAAAATCATCCTTTTGTTCGTTTTTGCCTTTCTGGGAATTTCGGCCAGCGCACAAAAGGTCATAGTGAAAAATAACGTCGCTTACGACGCCTTGCTGACTCCCAACATAGGTTTAGAAATAGGTTTGGGCAAATCGACAAGCCTTGATATCACGGGAAATTATAATCCTTTCGTATGGAACGACGGTAAATCAATCAAACATTGGCTGGTGCAACCCGAATTCCGTTATTGGCTCTGCGAACGTTTTAACGGGCATTTCTTCGGACTGCACGCGCTCGGTGGCGAATTTAATATTTCCAAAGTCAAGCTTCCTTTCGGGATGGCCGAAAACGGTAAAAATTTGCGCTACGACGGTTATTACCTCGGCGGCGGGATAAGCTACGGCTACCAATGGATGTTCTCCAAACGGTGGGGGCTCGAAGGGACAGTCGGTCTGGGATACATTCGGGCAAACTACGACCAATACCGTTGCCGCGATTGTAGTCCCAAAATTTACTCCGGACACAAGAACTATTTCGGACCGACTAAGCTCGGACTCAGCCTGACGTACATGATTTATTAATCAAATCTGAATTTCTGATGAAAAGATATTTATTCATAATCCTCTCGCTGCTTCTCACGGTCGACGTATGGGCCGGAATGGCCGTCGGGGTGGTCATAGAAAACGTCCGTATTCGAAAAACCGGGGAAACCGTAGAGGTGTCCCTGGACGTGAACGCGGAAAAACTCAAGCGAAATTATAAAGCCATCATAACGCCCGTATTGCACAACGGGGCAAACCGTCAACAGCTGGATGAGATCATAGTGACGGGACGTCGGCGCGATCTGTACGAAATCCGAAACCGGAGAGCGGGGGAGTCCGGCTACGTCATCAAAAAAGGCAACCCGAAGATCATCCGCTACCAGGCAGAGGTTCCTTATCGGGAATGGATGTATACCGTATCGCTTTCGGTGGATATCGTTATTCAGGGATGTAACTGCGAAAATGATCGGCCCAGCGAAATACTTGCCGCCGACAAGTTGCTGTATTACCCGATAGATCCGGCGTATAATAAAAAGATGCTCGAATATCGGTTGACTGACCTCGAAAAATATTCACTCGAAAATCCCTTCCTGCACCCTGTGGAAGATTATCCCGATCGTTACAATATCCTGTTTAATGAGCGGGATAAAGGTACGGCCGTTGTTCGATTTACCGTAGGATCGCACAAGATTGACATGGACATCGTCGGCAACCGAGAATTGCTCGATGCGGTAGGGCAGGCTTTTCGCCTGATCGAACAAGATCCGAATGCTACCCTCAAACAAATCATGATAGCCGGTTATGCCTCTCCGGAAGGCACTTTGGCCGGCAATACGGCCTTGGCGCAAAGACGGGCGGAGTCGTTTAAAAAATACCTGGTCGATCATCTCAACATACCGGACAATAAAAATTTATTCGAACTGTATAACGGACGGGAGGACTGGAACGGTCTGCGTAAACTGGTCGCAGCATCCGATATGGAATACCGCCAGGAAGTGTTGGATATCATTGACGCTTATACTATCGATCAGGAAATCCGCAAGAACAAGCTAAAACAGCTCGATGGAGGGAAGCCGTATGCCTATATGCTGAAAAACTTTTATCCCTCTCTGCGGAACGCCGGTTACCTGCAAGTTTATTACGACATAGACCGTACGGCCTCTATTGCCACCGCCGTTACAGATGAAAACGGTCGTACCACTTGGGTAGATCCCGACAGCCCTGAAAACATTGGCGTCACTCGGATCAACCAAGCCATCCGGTCGATGATGGATAGCGATTACGAAAGTGCGTTGCAAGCGCTCGAAAACCAGCAAGATAATCCCGAAGCATTCAATTATATCGGGGTATGCTATATGATGAAAGGTGATTATGAACGCGCCGAGGCTTTTTTCCGAAAGGCAGAAGCGGCAGGTGATGTTCATGCGCCGGTAAACCTCGAACATATCCGACAGGCTAAAAGGATTGAAATTTAGTTTATTCTTTCAAAAACCGATTAAAAGCCTGCTACTTATGTAGCAGGCTTTTTTATTTCACCGAAAATAAGGCTGGAAAATTCAGCACTGTTTTTAAAGTATAAACGGGTTAAAATATACTTTATTAACGACCGTTTATTTATTATTCTGATTACAAAAATACAAAGAGGGTAGCAAATAAACAATAAATAAGCTCGTAATAACTAAGTTACAAACTATTTCTGTCATAATTATCTTATAAAAAACCGCCGGAAAGACCTTCTGTTTTAAACGGTCGTTTTTTACTGATAGTAAAGAAGGGTCGGATTACCCCGAACCTATATATAACATGATTATTGACTAAGCTGAAAAACAAACCGTCTCTTGAGAACGGGGAGATCCCCATAGAGCAACTCGAAGCCCTGCGCCGAGGCGATCATCAGGCGTATAAGGCGGTGTACATGTATTACAGAGGCCCTATACAGAGCTTTTTATACGGCTTGTTGCGTTCTCGCGAGGAAGCCGAGGAAATCTCACAACATGTCTTTTTGGTTCTGTGGGAGAAGCGGGGGAGCCTCGATGTTTCGAAAAATATCCGGACATTATTGTACACCATCGCACGGAATGCCGTGATGAACCTGTATAAACGGTTGTCGGTCATCGATAAATACCAAAAAAACCAGGATATGGACGAACGGGACCATCAAACGGCCGAGGATATCCTGATTGCCAGGGAAGACGAATTATTGATGGATTCGGTGGTGAAAAGATTGGCTCCTATGCAGCGAAAGGTGTTCGAAATGATCCGTAGGGATAATTTGTCACATGATGAGGTCGCCGAACGGCTGAATATTTCGAAACAAAATGTCGCCAATCACCTGTCTCAGGCCCTTAAAAAGATGAAACAGGCTTTTTGTTTGCCGAATCCCTGCATCTGACGGGTTATTTTCGATAGAGGATAGGGAGCGGTAGTTGATGCAATTACAAGGAGTATCGGGGAATGGCATAAAAGATGTTACCATTTTTTCTTTCATCCGTCTGCAGCAAAAATAGAATTTACTCGCATAATATTTTTGGCATAGTCAACACCCGGTTCATTAGCTTCGTATGGGAAAAGACAAGTTTGTTGCCGTATTTTACGCAGGGGACTCCTCCTCGCGAAGCAAGGCGATACATCTTGGTTTTCGAGGTAGGAAAACCGCTTTCTTTTAGAAATACGCAGCCTTTTTCTGAATTTGAAAATATCTTGTAATTGTTGATTTTGTTTTTTCTTCAAATAGAACAACAAAGAAACTATTCTCCTCATAAAAGAAGTTAGAGTCCATTTTCGAAAAACGCAAAAACGAACAATTTTACGAATTATGCGCCGATTGATATGTAAATTCTGAATATATTCGTTCTATCAAAACAAACCAATCTACTTAATACTATGAATTGCAACCATAAAGTCAGCTCCATGTGTGAAGGATGCTCTCTCGCCAAATCAAACAATAAACGGAGTTTTGCGATCAGTCGTACAGAGCTTGGAGATGAAATTCATCTATCTTCGGACGATGGGCATCTTTTGTTTATTTTGGACGGCGAAATAGAGGTTGACGACGGAAAAACCCGGTATACATGTAAAACAAACGAGATAGTGCTTTTGCCCATAAAAACAAGCTATCGTGTAGCAGCATTGGCAAAGACCAAAATACTTGTATTCAAATTTTCGACACATTATCAGGTTTGCAACGATGTGAATTTCGAGAAACTGGGAGATCTTGTAAATAAAATGGAATATCGGTTCAATACGCTGGAAATCAATATGTACATGTCTCGTTTTCTCGAATCGGTTATGTTTTACCTGGAGCACCGGGTATGCTGCGATTATTTGCATGAAGCGAAAGCCATCGAACTGTTTATCGTATATAAATTCTTTTATTCGCCGGAAGAGATCATTAGGTTTTTTTATCCGATCCTGCGCAAGGATGTTGTTTTCAGCACATTGGTATACAATAATTATGAAAAGGCCCGGACTGTAAAAGATTTGGCGGAATTGTGCGGATACAGTTTGTCCAATTTCAAGAAAATATTCACTAAAAAATTAGGCGTTTCTCCCTATCAATGGATGCAGAAACAAAAGATGTATAAGATCAAATCCCGGCTATTGGATAAGTCGATCCCGATCAAGTCTATCGCTATGGAATTTGGTTTCGCCGACCCAGCCCACCTGAACAGCTATTGCAAACGATACTTCAATGCCACCCCCCAACAGATCAGGAACAGCTCCCAGGAATGACCGGGCTGACATAGGGTCTAATTTTACAATAAAATGTATTCTTTTATTCAAAAACTTGTTCTGTATTAGCTTGTTGTCGGGTCTAATCGTCTTTATTTTTGCAGTCGAGGAAATAAAGACGATTTACGATGGAACAATATATTCTTTTCAACATACTAGGGAATCGGGACGAGGGTAGGTATACTTCCTTTGATCCGGTGAAGATTTGTCCGCCTTGTAGCTTGGCGATCGACGGGAGCAGGGGCTTTGGGGAGTTACGATGTCTCTCTCGACACCAGTGGCTACAAAGGTTGGTGCCGTTCAAAAAGAAAAGTCGGCATAAGGAATAGACAACACTTAATAACGGTCGAACCCTTTCATTTCAACAAAATGTAGCGATAAACGATTCCGCGCGATGGCATTCTGACTGTCGCGGGATTTTTTCGCCCTTTTAAACAACCAATAAGGAAATCAAAAACATGCATATTTTTAAAAAGAACAGCTGGCATATGGCAATATTGATGGGAGCGATATCGCTTTTATCTACGGCCGGTTTATTCGGCGCCAGTCCTCCGGAGGTTCGCTCCGGGGATTCGGATTCTTTGGTATTTTATTTTGCCAATAACAGTTCGCTGCTCATGCGGGATTACCGTACCAACGCGCCTGAATTGAATAAACTGGATCGAATCCTGCAGACGCCTGCGACATTGTCGGCGTTGGATTCGATCGTAATAGAAGGAGGAGCCTCGGTTATCGGTTCTTTCCAGACCAATTCGCGATTGTCCTACGAACGGGCTTTGGCCGTAAAAAGCTACATTCGGTGGAAACACCCGCATGTCGATTCTGCGAAGATTCACATTGCTTCTTCGGTTTTCAATTGGACTGAACTTCGCGAACGGGTACGGCAAGACCGCGCAGTCCCTTACCGGGGAGAAGTCCTCCATATTCTGTCTTCGTCTTTGAGCGACGGATTGATGCTGGCGGAAATTAAACGCTTGGGGAATGGCGCGGCGGAAAATTACATTATCAATAACTTCTCGAGATATATGCGCTCGGCGACCAGTCTGGTTTTTTATGTGAAACAAGAACCGGTCGAACGAAGCCTATCCCAAATCGAAGACCGACCGGAAAAAGCCCCGCCGGAGGAAAAGGATTCTTTCGAGTCCAGATTTACTAAAGATCAAACTATCCCACCTGTAGTAAGCAACCCCGACGAAACTCCTCAAGAGAGTACTATAACTTCAGATCTTTCCTCTTGGCTGGGTACTTCAACCCGAAAGCCCTTATTTGCTTTAAAAACCAATCTTTTATATGACCTGGGTACGGCGCTCAATGTAGCTGTCGAAATACCCATAGGCCAACGATGGTCAATGGCCGTCGAATGGCTGTTCCCATGGTGGCTGTGGGAGAAGAAACAATATGCGCTGGAAATCATGAACGGCAACCTGGAGGCGCGCTACTGGTGGGGCGACCGCGATGGGCGGGAGCAGATGACCGGCTGGTTCACGGGTATGTATGGCGGCGGCGGCATCTACGATGTGGAATGGAAGACCAAAGGCTGTCAGGGCGAGTTCTTCACGGGTGGCTTTACCGGTGGTTTTGCCCATAAGATCGGCCGGAACTTACGGATGGAATATTCGCTGGGAATAGGGTATATAGGCAGCCACTATCGGGAATACGTGCCTAAAAAATGTATAGATGGCGATTGGCACCTGATCCGTCAAAAATCCGGGAATTTCAATTGGGTGGGTCCTACCCAGGCAAAAGTATCCCTGGTATGGATGATCGGCCATAATTCAAAAAAAGGAAACAAGCGATGAGATCGTTCTATAAATATAGTTTATTGGTACTGGCTTGTATGTCGGTTCTGTATTCGTGTTATCGTCGTCCGTTGGACGAGGAGTGCATCCAGTATGCCAAAATCCCGATAGGAAGCGTGTGGACGAAAGCCCACATAGACCCCCAGAACGTTACGGCATTATTCTATAACCGTGGCGATGGGAAATTAGCTCTGGAACACCGGTTTGAGAATAGTGACAAGGTTATACAGTCTTATGTGAATGTGCCTGTCGGGCGGTATAAGGTCGTTATTTTCAATGAGATCCGGGGGCAGATCAATGGCATAGGCATCAAAGGGCATGAAAATCTGGCCACATTGGAAGCCTATCTGCTTCCGGATCCCAGTCCCCGTACCCGGATTGCCGGCGACACCTATGTCCGCCAGCCGGAGGTTCTCGCTTCAGTGATCGTGGACGATTTTGAAGTGACCCAGGAAATGGCCGTATATACGAATTCTTCCGGGCCCGTCAATCCTGCATTGGAGGCATCTGTCAATGCCTTGGTAGGTTTGCTGCCGGAACGTAAAGTGCATGAATTCAATATTACGGTTCATGTCAGGGGTCTGAATAACGCCCGTATGCCGGCCTTGGTCGATTTACGGGGAGTGGCCGAGTCGTACAATTTCGATGCGGACAGGAATACCCTGCTTCCGGCGACAGAACAATTCACGATGAACGGCCGGACGTATGATCCAGGTTCTGTGAAAGACGGCACCATTTCAACGACGGTGTATACGTTAGGGCTTCTGGGCGAACAGCCGGCAGATATTGACCCCCAGAGGAACAGTCCCGTTCTGCTGGACTTCCTCTTCGTTTTGGTCGATAAGGACAGGACTCTGGTAAACCAGGTCGTGGATGTGACCGGCCTGATCGAATTCCTGCCCGAGGGGCACGGAGCGACTACTCTGAAACTATATCTGGAGCTGCCGGAAGCATTACCCGACGTAGAACCTGAAGGGGGAGGCGGAGGCTCCGGTTTCGATACGGAACTCATAGACTGGGACGAGATCGATGTCCCGCTAAAGACCAATTAATAACTAAAATCCTTTGAAAAACCCTTGCAAAAGATGAGTTAGCATAGAAAAACAAAAAAGGGAGGGGAGTCTCCCGAAAAGCAGTTACCGATATAGGTAACGAACGATATTAGGAAAAATGAAAAAAGCAGTGTAAAAAATAGTAATGTAAAATAAAGTAACCAAAGATGAAGAAATTTTTAATCACAGCAGCAGCTATCGTCGCATTGACGAGCTGCTCGAAAGAAGAAACCCTGGACCTTGCGAGCTCCAATGCGATCCAGTTTGCCAATCTCAACAACCGGCCGACCCGGGCGGCAAACGATGCGAGTTCCAGTTATCAGGTCTATGCAAAATGGACCGGGTCGACTACCGGTTGGTATATCAACGACGTGATCAACGGGCTTACAAACGATCCCCAGGGTGGCGCGCATTACTGGCCCACTTCCGGTACCGTCGATTTTTATTCGTGGGCCCCGGCATCAGTAGCGGCTACCTCGTCCGCTTATCCCAACCTTTCGATCACTTATACCGTCCCGGCCGATGCCAAGGAAGACTTTACGATCGCCGAACCGATTTTAAATGCGACCAAAGCAAATACAGGAGTTGTCAATTTCCTGTTTGCGCATATGCTTTCCAAGGTAACGATCACCGTAGACCTGACCGATGAACTGAAAGATGCCGGGTACAGCGTTTCTTTTACCGGCGGGACGGCAAGCCTTTTGGTAAATGCGACCACAGCCACGGTCAATCCGATGGCCACTCCGTTTACCTGGGGTGCACGGTCGGGCGGACCGGCCACCTATTCGGGCTCCGCAGTATCGGGCAGCGTTCCCTTTATGATCATGCCGCAAAATTCGGTCGGTTGTGAAATTCAGGTTGTAAGTGGCGTTGTCATCACGAAGGACACCAATACGGCTGTTTACAACGGTGGTTTGAGCAAATATACCATTGTAACGAATGACATTCAGACCGATGCTTTCGTACCGGGCAAGCTGTACAATGTGAAACTGATCATATCCGATCTTTCCACCGATCCGGAAGGAGAGAATATTTTCGGCGACCAGATCATTTTCTCGGCCGACGTGAACCCGTGGACCAGCGGTTCGGATATCCCTTTGGTGCAGCCCTAATTTTTGACAGGGCATAGGCCGGAGGAGGGTGATACTTCCTCCGGTCACTAAGAATTTAGAATTTACAGCGATGAAAAAAAACAAAATTATATATGCGGGCCTGGTCATTTCCCTGCTGGCGGTTTCCTGTTCGAAAGAGGCCGGCTGGGAGACGGGTCACGGCGGGTCGATCGGGTTTGCGGCCAGCGACGAGACTTCCGTTACCCGGGGAACCCCGATCGGATCGGCCGCCGACATTCCCAATATGGGGGTATTCGCCTATTATACCGGCAACGGGCCTTCCAATAACTGGGCGGCGCAGGACACGACAACCACCCCTAATTTCATGAACCATGTCCTGGTGACTAATAACGCAGGTGCGTGGAGTTATGCCAATCCGGTCTACTGGCCCGGTGCGGCGGATGCCAACGTGAGCTTTTTCTCCTATTCGCCCTATGCGAATGCGGCCAACGGTATTACCGTGAACGCTACGTCGGGTATACCTTCCATTTCGTATACGGTGCCTACCAATTGCTCGGATCAGCCCGACCTGATGGTATCCGCCCTGAGGGCGGATCTGAATAAATCGCAGGGCTCTTCGCCTGTGAATTTCCAGATGCGGCATGTGCTGACCAGCATCGGTTTTAAAGCCGTCGGGCAGGGAAAAATCACCAAAATAGAGGTACAGGGGGCCAAGACCAGCGGAACGCTGACAACCCTGGCCGACGGGACTTTCTCGTGGAATACATCCGCTGCATCCGCAGGCAATTTCGAGGCTACAGTGAACGGGGCGGATCTGGGTTCGACATCCCAGTTGGTCAATACTGGCGACGGCTACCTGATGATGATCCCGCAGACGCTGCCTGCAGGCGCCAAGTTGATCGTTAGTATCGACGACGGGCGCGAAGTGGAGTTCGATCTGGGTGGCCGTGTATGGGCTGCCGGACAGCGCATCAATTACAGTCTGTCGGTTCACCCCGATGCCGTCCTGCTGCTCTCCCCGGACAAGATCGTATTGCCCCCTACGGGAGGGTTCTCCCAGTTCGAAGTGACGGTGTCGAACGGTTCGCCGGTCGATTGGACGCTTTCCGCCAGTTCCAGATTCGTCATTTGCGACAATCTGGCCCATTTACAACAGTGGGCGGCCGGGCTCCTTTCTCCCGCGGAGGTCGAGAATATGGACGGTAGCGGCCCGTTGTTGCCCGGCAATTCGTATACAGGATCGGGAAACCAGACTTTGTATGTATGGCGGTTTGCCCCAAATCCTAACAACAATAGTTCTATAACCGTAGACGGGACGATTACCCAGGACGGCAATCCCGCCGCCCTGATCGATGTGGTTCAGTTGCCCAACAATGGGGTAACGTATTATGATTCTTATATTTCAAACACCTATGTCGGCGCTTTCTGGAAAGCCGGGCAGAAGGGTGAGCGGATTATCCGGATGCCTATCGCCGCCGCGCAGGCGGGGAGCTGGGATGCGTCGGTGCTGTGGACGGACGGATCATGGAAGCCGGGGGATATTGTGTTCAGTACGGCTGAGTCCTCCGATGCGGGAATTACCTGGAATAACACAAGTGAAACTCCGGCGGATATGAACAATGCAGGGAGCGATGCATTGTATAATGTCCCGGGTTATTTCTCCTCGGCCAATGGAACTGCCGCTGCCGGCGGCGAAATTTACTTCCGGATCGGGCTGACCTCGGCCTATGCGCCTACCGAAAACAAGCCGGCGCGTTACGCGTTAGTGCTGGTGCGCTATAATAATTCGACGAAACCCCACCTGATCTTCCTGCGCCAGGGCGACAACCCGGACTATCTGATGGCCCCGACCGATGCCAATGCCACAGGTACCCGGGGCGCAGCGGCAGTCCGTTTCTCTCCCTACAATACTACAGCCACGACTCTGACCACCCAACAATATGTCCAGATAGCGGCAAACAGGGCAAACTCCAAGTTCACGGATTACCCTTCCCAGGCGGGCGCGTTCTTCCAATGGGCTTCCATAGGGAATGCGCGTTATGCCTATAGTCCGGTCATACCTATCGGTGCGCCTACTTCCTGGGCGACCACTGCCAATCCCAATTTCTGGGAACCCAATGTTTCGGGGACGTACGAAAGCTGTCCGGACGGTTACCACAGGCCTAATGACGGGCCCACCAACGCCTATGCTTCAAACGCTTCCGACGCCCAAATAGCCACGTCGCAACTAAGGCAGTCTTTGTACAGCAGCCCTCCCGTCGGGAATTCGTCGGGCCCTGCCAACATTAGATGGGGTTTTTATGCAGACGGATTTTTCGACCGGAGGGCCCATAATAACCCTTCTTACGGAGAGTACGGAGAACCCAATACCGCTGTTTCGTGGCAGACGAAAGACGTGGGCTACATAGGGGCCCTTTTCTATAATCCTGTCGTGGGCAGCGACCGCCAGTATGCTTCGCTGTTCTTTCCGGCAGCCGGACACCGGATAAGCAATGACGGAAGTCTTCAGGAACCGGGAGCTGCGCTTTTGATCCTGTCATCCTCCACCAGTTCACAAGGTAATGGGGGAGAAGACATGTGGTATCCGGTTATAAGTTCTCCGGACAACTCTGTATTCTTTTCTTCCAGTAAAAGATCGGCCTTTACGTTGCGGTGCGTCCGGAATAACTAAAATTCGATGCCATGTGTAAGCAATCACCCTATGCAATAAATGAAATATCAAGATAATACTAGTAACCCTAACCTATTTTTCATTACCATTTTTTTGTTTTTTAACGGGATCATAGACTGTCGCAAAACTATGGCCCGGCTTTAGTTCCCGGCGTATCTGCTTAGAGTAGAGTTGTTGTTTTAGGTATGACGGGAGGGAACCGCTGAAAGCGGTTCCCTTTTTGCATGGGATGACTGTCGGCCTGATTTTATTGATTCCGGCATTCTAAAGCAGAAATATTGACATATCGGGAAAAAACCCGTTGCGGGCTTGAACCCCATATTTGTAGAAAGTTTAAGCTGTCAAAAATGAAGCCTTAAAAAGATGATTTCAGAATAATTACAGGAGAAAGGGATCGCTCTCTCCGTTAGTCTTGTAAAACCATGTAAATATATGATTTACATGGTTTTTTATTTTTCAAGAATTGACATAAAAAGCCGTTTTTTGACCATTCAGGACAAAACCGAGTTTGTAAAAAGTCTGCAATCTATTTTACGGGAAAAAAGGGCGCAAGGTTACAGGAACTTACGCCAATATATTCAACGACCCATCTTTTTCGCCCGTGCTTTTGTAATCCTGTCGATAGTGTTCTTCCCTTAGCGCCGGAACTTTTTGGTCTAGGGATCGCTGTACGTACCCGGTACCCCCACGGATTTCCGGTATTTTCCAAAAAAGTTCCCGGGTATAATCTTGAAAATAACGGGCAGCATCTGCTTCCCAATAATAATTTAGGCGGATACTAATGATTTTCCGGTAGAATTCCTTTTTCAGGATTCATACATTGTCCGGGCCAATGAAAACATTATCTTCAAGCATAGTGCCGCCCGTTAACTCGCTGATCACTTCGCGTGCCCGATCCGTGGTATGAGAAGGAACATTGAGCGTCTACGATACCCCGACAATGCTGCGTATAGTACAGGATAGTCCGGATTGCTTTTGAGGATCAGTTCCCCTTTCCTCCTTCTTTCGGATACGTCCATTGTTCATTTCAGATGGTTTTTAAAGAAAGATTCCAGCTTGTCGAATGGAATAAGGTCAGTCCGGTCGTACAGGTCGACGTGCCCCGCGCCCGGTACGATATACAGTTCTTTCGGTTCGGCGGCCCGCCGGTAGGCGTCCTCGCTGAAATAGCGGGAGTGGGCCGTTTCGCCGACGATGAACAGGATGGGTCGGGGAGAGATCATTTCGATAAGCTCGAACGGAAAGTAGAGCATAAAGGCCGGGGTGCTGTTTGCCGAGGTATACGTAGTCACCCTCGGGTGCTGTCCCCGGGGTGTCCGGTAATAGTCGAAAAACTCGCGGGCGACAGGGTCGCTGTTTTCGTCGATGGTTTCCGGTGTGCCTTTCCGGTATTCGACCGGGGCTCCTTCGAACTCCCGCCAACGTTGTTCTGCGATCTCCTTGAGGATCGCTTTGCGCTGTTCCATCGTGATTACGTCGTTCAGCCCCTGTCGGGTGGCGCGGCCCATATCGTACATGCTGACCGTAGCCAGGGCTTTTATCCGCGGGTCCACGGAGGCCGCACTGACCTAAAATGCGCCGCTGCCGCAGATACCGATCACTCCGATCCTTTCCCGGTCGACAAACGGCCGGGTCCCGATAAAGTCTACGGCGGCGCTGAAGTCTTCCGCAAATCCTTCGGGGGAAGCAACGTTGTGAGGCTGTCCGCCACTCTCTCCGTACCGGGAAAGGTCGAATGCCAACGTGACGAATCCCCGTTCGGCCAAAGTCTGGGCATACAGGCCGGAGCTTTGCTCTTTCGAGCCTCCGAACGGGTGGCCGATGATGATGGCTGCGTGTTTTTTACTTGTGTCCATGCCTTTTGGGAAATATAGATCCCCGATGAGGTTTACACCCAGGCGGTTGTAGAACGAAATCCGTTGGGTCTCGATTTTGTCGCTGGCCGGGAAGGTTTTCCGGTTCAGGTCCTGTGCGACGGTTACATTTTGTGTTTGTCCCATGATGATTCCACTTAAAAGAGTTAATACGGTTAATGCAATTGTTTTCATATCATTTATATTTTGGTTGCGATTTGCGGTTTCCATACAGGCAAAATAAAGGCAAAAGCCCCGCAGCGGTTTTGCTGAGGGGCTCGGATTTTCTTTCTGTCCGGCTCAATTTCTGAGCCTTCGGGGATTTCAGACGGCGGTAGGAGGGATACCGTATTGCCTTTTGAAAGCGGTCGTGAAGTGTGAGGGATTTTTAAAACCCACTTCTACATATACGTCCTGGACTTTTTTACCGCCCTCTTTCATTTTTTCGTAGGCTGCTTCCAGACGTTTTTGTATCAGCCATTTCTGCGGGGTGAGGTCGCTGATCTTTTTGAAGTCCCGTTTGAAAGTGGCCAGGCTGCGCCCCGTAAAGTTGGCCAATTCCTCTAGGCTGAACTCGTACATATAGTTCTGGCTGAGAAAATCGAGAATGTCTATCTTCCAGGGTTCGCTGAAATCGAAGAGCGTCGGAGCGAACTTTTCGTCGATATCGAGCAATATCATCAGCCCTTCCTGGAGCTTGAGATTCATCAGGCCCTCCTTCGGTTTGGCTTCCGATGAGAAATAAGGGATCATGGAGCTGAACAGGCTTTCGATCTCCGCCGTTTTGGGGAGTTTCAGCATACTGGTCTTGAGTTTCGGGGTATTTGCCGGGATCCGGCCTTGCTCGAGTTTCTGAAACATTTCCCGCAGAAAATTCCGGGAGAACGAGAGGAAGATACCCCAGTACTGTTCTCCGTCTACCGGTTTCTTGTGAATCGTTACGCGGTGGTCTCGGCGGATGAACACGCTTTCTCCTTTACGGACATGGATTTTCTTTTTCCCGTCGTCCACGATCATTTCCCCGGAATATACGTAGTTGATGGCGTGGTTGCGGGATTGGTGGACGCATCCTATCTCGTCGTTGAAAAAACAACTGAAGAATACATCGGAATAGTGGAACCGCGTTTCCCCGCCGGAGGCTTGGACTTTATCTTCCTGTGACATAGCTTTAAAATGTAAACTTTACTGCAACAAATATAATGGAAAAAAATGATGGGTACCATTGCTCTGCGGTTCAAAATGCTTTTCCGTGCGGCTCGTTTTTTTCCAGGGAAGACGGGTGCGGTGTCGGAAAAAGAGTCCGGATTTAGGGTTCGTCCCGGATAATATTTATCTTTGTCACCCTGATATTTTGGATATGAGCAAAGTACTGATCATAGACGACGAAGACCAGTTGCGTGCGCTGCTCTCGCGTATCGTTTCCCTCGAAGGGTATGAAGTGATCCAGGCGGACAGTTGCGCTACCGGGTTGAGACAATTGCAACGCGCCGACCCCGATGTGGTGTTATGTGACGTGAAGCTTCCCGACGGCAATGGGGTGGATTTGATATCCAAAATAAAAGACTTGGCGCCGGATGCCGAAGTGATCCTGCTTACCGCCTACGGCAATATTCCCGACGGAGTACAGGCGATAAAGAACGGAGCTTTCGATTATATCACCAAAGGGGACGATAACAACAAGATCATCCCCCTGGTCGGCCGGGCCGCAGAGAAAGCTTTGGCTGCCAAAAACCTGCGCGGGGTCGGACAGGAAGGAGCGAAGCTCCCCTTCGAGACTGTGGTGGGTTCTTCCAAGGCGATCAGGGGGGCGGTGGAACTGGCCCGTAAGGTAGCCCCGACCGATGCGGCCGTACTGCTTACCGGGGAGACCGGATCGGGGAAAGAAATATTCGCCCGGGCTATCCATGCCGGCAGCCCCCGGGCCGGGAAAGCATTTGTGGCTGTCAACTGCTCGGCATTCGGGCGGGAACTGTTGGAAAGCGAATTGTTCGGGCACAAGGCCGGGTCGTTCACCGGGGCGAACAAAGATAAAAAGGGGCTTTTCGAAGAAGCCGACCGAGGCACGATGTTTTTGGATGAGATCGGGGAAATGCCTGTCGAACTCCAGGCCAAACTGCTCCGGGTGCTTGAAAACGGGGAGTTCATCAAAGTGGGGGAGACCAAACCCACTAAAGTGGACGTGCGCATCATCTCGGCGACCAACCGCAACCTCCAGCAGGAAATCAAAGAGGGCAATTTTCGCGAAGACCTCTACTACCGCCTGTCCGTATTCGGTATCCGCCTGCCCTCGCTGGCCGACCGCGTTTCGGATATCGAAGATTATGTACGGCATTTTATAGCCCTGTTTTCCGGGAAAATGGGAAAACAGATTGCAAAAATCGAACCCCGGTATCTGGAATTACTCAAGCAATATCCGTGGCCGGGAAATGTGCGGGAACTGCGCAATGTCGTCGAGCGGAGCCTGATCATGGCCGAAGGCGATACTTTGCGCGCCGAGGATTTGCCGGTGGAATTACAACGGGAAGCGGGGCAAACTTTCGATCCTTCCGATCTTTCGCTGGCCCATATCGAAAAACAACATATAAAAAAGATGCTGGGCTATACCGGCGGCAACAAAACGGAAGCTGCCCGCCTGATGGGCATAGGTGTGACCACTCTCTACCGAAAAATAGAAGAATACAAACTGTGATATTCCTGTAAAGACCGGGGCATTGCCCCGTTTTGAAAATCCGGCCCTACCATTTTGGTAGGGCCGGATTTTTATTGGCATGGCTTGTGTCTGCATAAATGTTTATTAACCAGATTATTGTCTCCTCCTTAAAATTTTTGGCACAGCCTGTGCATGGATAGGTATAAAACATAAAACCTTTTATACCATGAATGAGATTTTGCTATTCGCATTGCTTACGGGCCTGGGCGGCCTTTGTTACTATCTTTTTTTCAAATGCATCGACTGGTTCGGGAAAATATAAAGGAGATCTGACATGTATACCGCTCTGTTTATTCTCAGCCTTTTCATCTTCCTGTACCTGATGTATGTGTTGGTGAAGCCCGAAAAATTCTAACCGTTAATTTTTAGAATACATGAATACTGAAATATTGGGGGTTGTCCTCCAAATCGCGCTGCTGGTGGGTATCAGTTACCCGCTGGGGCGTTATATCGCCAAAGTGTACCGGGGGGAAAGAAGCCTTTTCGACTTTATGGCCCCCGTGGAAAAAAGGATCTACAAATTTTGCCGGATCGACCCCGGCGAAGAGATGAACTGGAAACAGTTCCTCCGGGCATTGCTGACCCTAAACCTGTTTTGGTTCGTCTGGGGAATGGTTCTGCTGGTCTCCCAGGGCGTATTGCCCCTGAACCCGGACGGGAATCCCGGGCAAAGCGTCGACCAGGCGTTCAACACCTGTATCAGCTTTATGGTCAATTGTAATTTGCAGCACTACAGCGGCGAAACGGGGCTTACCTATTTCACACAGTTGTCCGTGATCATGCTTTTCCAGTTCGTTACCGCCGCTACGGGCATGGCCGCCTTTGCCGGTGTACTCAAAGCAATGGCGACCAAATCGGGCAGTAAGATCGGGAACTTCTGGGTGTACTTGGTAAAAAGTACGACCCGTATCCTGATCCCCCTGTCGCTGATCGTAGGTACATTGCTCATTGTCAACGGCGTACCGATGGGATTTGAAGGAAAACAAACCCTTACCACCCTGGAGGGCGCCCGACAGACCGTTTCGCAAGGGCCTGCGGCAGCTATTATCGCGATCAAACAACTCGGGACCAACGGCGGCGGGTATTTTGGGGTAAACTCTTCCCACCCGCTGGAAAACCCCACCTATTTCACCAATATCGTGGAGTGCTGGTCTATCCTCATTATCCCGATGGCGATGATCTTTGCCCTGGGATTTTATTTGCGCCGTAAAAAACTTTCATATACCATCTTCGGGGTCATGCTCTTTGCCTACCTGCTGTCCGTCGGGATATCGGTAGCCCAGGAAATGGGCGGCAGCAAGCAGATCGCCGAGATGGGTATTTCGCAGCAATCGGGCAGTATGGAAGGAAAAGAAATCCGGCTCGGCTCGGCGGCGGCGGCTCTGTGGGGGATGACCACTACGGTCACCTCCAACGGTTCGGTCAACAGTATGCACGACAGCCAGACTCCTGTCAGCGGGATGCTCCAAATGGTCAATATGCAGATCAACTGTTGGTTCGGCGGGGTAGGAGTGGGCTTCATGAATTACTACGCCTTCCTGATCATCGCCGTCTTTATCAGCGGGCTGATGGTCGGGCGCACCCCGGAGTTCCTCGGGAAAAAGATCGAGGCCCGGGAGATGAAAATAGCCACGCTGGTGGTGCTGCTGCATCCTTTTGTGATCCTGGCGGGTACGGCCATCGCTTCTGGCCTGGCGGCACACAATCCGGCCCTGGCGGATGCCTGGCTGAACAATCCTTCGTTCCATGGGTTCAGCGAAATGCTTTACGAATCGACTTCGTCGGCGGCCAACAACGGCTCCGGTTTCGAGGGACTCGGCGACAACACGCCTTTCTGGAACATCGCCATGGGTATTATCCTGATCCTGTCCCGCTATGTGCCCATCGTAGGGCAGGTGGCTATCGCCGGGCTTTTGGCCCGGAAAAAATACATTCCCGAAAGCGCCGGCACTTTGAAAACGGATACGGGGACTTTTGCGCTGATGACCTTCACCGTGATCGTCATCGTGGCTGCACTGGCATTTTTCCCGGCTTTGACCCTCGGGCCTATCGCAGATTACCTAAGTTTTTAACCGAATCGAACCATGAATCATAAATCGAATTCGCTGTTCCAGAAACAGCAGCTCAAAGAAAGCTTCGCCGCGTCGCTGCGCAAACTCGACCCGCGGACGATGATCAAAAATCCCATAATGTTCACCGTGGAGGTCGTTACGGCGGCTATGTTCGCGCTGCTAGTGTACATCGCCGTTTCGGCCGACGCTTCACAGGGCTCGTTCGGGTATAACCTGGCCGTATTCCTGGTGCTTTTCGCCACCCTGCTTTTCGCCAATTTCGCCGAAGCGATCGCCGAAGCGCGGGGCAAAGCGCAGGCCGACAGCCTGCGGAAGACCCGGCAGGAGACTCCGGCTAAACTCGTAGCGGAGACTGGCTTGAAAGTAGTGTACAGTTCCACCCTGAAAAAAGGGGACGTGTTCGAATGCGTGGCAGGCGACACTATTCCGGCCGATGGGGAGATCGTCGAAGGACTGGCCTCGATCGACGAGAGCGCCATCACGGGTGAAAGCGCCCCGGTGATCCGCGAGGCGGGTGGCGATAAAAGTTCCGTTACCGGTGGTACGAAAGTGCTTTCGGACTGCATCCGGGTGAAAGTGACGGCCCGTCCGGGCGAGAGTTTCCTGGACAAGATGATCGCCTTGGTAGAGGGAGCTTCGCGGCAGAAAACGCCCAATGAAATAGCTCTGACTATCCTTTTGGCGGGGTTTACCCTCGTTTTTGTCATCGTCTGCGTCACGCTGAAACCTTTTGCCGACTATGCCGGGGTCCACATCACCGTGGCGGCGTTCATTTCGCTGTTCGTTTGCCTGATCCCCACGACCATCGGCGGATTGCTCTCCGCGATCGGTATCGCCGGAATGGACCGGGCCCTGCGGGCGAATGTGATCACCAAATCCGGTAAAGCCGTGGAAACGGCCGGCGACGTCGATACCCTGCTGCTCGATAAAACGGGGACGATAACCCTTGGAAACCGCCGGGCCACCCGGTTCCATCCGGCCGATGGGACGAATATGCGCCGGTTCGTGGAGATTTGTATGCTGGCTTCGATGTCGGACGATACCCCGGAGGGTAAATCCATCGTTGAACTGGGCCGTGAACAAGGCCTTCGAATGCGGGAACTGAATACCGCCGGGGTAAAAATGATCCCGTTTACGGCACAGACCAAATGCTCCGGGGTCGATCTGCCCAATGGGGGTACGATCCGCAAAGGAGCATTTGAGACCATTCGGGGAATGGTGGAAGCAGCCGGGCATCCGTTCTCCCGGCAAGTAGAAGAGCTCGTTCAAACGATATCCGAAAACGGAGGGACGCCGCTGGTGGTCTGCCAAAATGAGATCGTGGCCGGGGTGATCGAATTGCAGGACATCATCAAGCCCGGTATCCGGGAACGCTTCGAGCGCCTGCGCAAGATGGGCGTAAAAACGGTGATGGTGACCGGCGATAATCCGCTTACCGCCCGTTATATCGCCGGAAAGGCCGGTGTGGACGATTTTATCGCCGAGGCCCGTCCGGAGGACAAAATGGAATACATCAAACGGGAGCAGCAATCCGGAAAGCTCGTGGCCATGATGGGTGATGGGACGAACGACGCCCCGGCGCTGGCGCAGGCCAATGTAGGCGTGGCGATGAACAGCGGGACGCAGGCGGCCAAAGAGGCCGGAAATATGGTCGACCTGGACAATGACCCTACCAAACTGATCGAGATCGTGGAGATCGGCAAACAATTGCTAATGACGCGTGGAACACTCACCACGTTCAGCATCGCCAACGACGTGGCTAAGTATTTCGCCATCGTGCCGGCCCTGTTTATTGCGGCCATTCCTTCGCTGGCGGCCCTCAATATCATGGGGCTGCACTCCCCGGAAAGCGCGATCCTTTCGGCCGTGATATTCAACGCCATCATTATCCCGCTGCTTATCCCTCTGGCCCTGCGCGGGGTGAAATACAAGCCCATCGGTGCTTCGGCGCTGCTGCGCCGCAACCTGTTCATTTACGGACTGGGGGGCATTCTTGCGCCGTTTGTGGGAATCAAATTGATCGATATGTTAATCAGTGTCTTTTTTTAAAAAACGAGAATCATGAAAAATCTTTGGAAATCCATCAAAATAACGTTCGCTTTCTGCGGCCTTCTGACCGTATTCTATGTACTTGTCCTGGTGGGGATAGCCGCTTTGTTCTCCCCCGGCAGGGGTAGTGCCGAAACGGTATCCGTCGACGGGGCGGTAGTAGGCGCGGTCAATGTGGGACAGTCTTTCGTTTCCGCCCAATATTTCTGGGGCCGCCCTTCGGCGGTGGATTACAACGGCTCCGGTTCGGGTGGCAGCAATAAAGCCACGACTAATCCCGAGTATTTGGCAGAGGTAGAAACCCGCATAGATTCGTTCCTCCAGGCCCACCCGTACCTTACCCGGGCAGATGTCCCGGCCGAAATGGTCACGGCCTCCGCAAGCGGGCTCGACCCCGATATCTCTCCTGTATCGGCCCGTGTGCAGATCGGGCGCGTAGCCGCCGTACGCGGGATAGCCGAAGCGGCCGTGGAAAAGATTGTGGCGGAAAATACGCAAAAGCCTTTCCTGGGCCTTTTCGGGCCGGAAAAGGTGAATGTGCTCAAACTGAACGTGGCTTTGGACGAGGCCTGCAAAGAGCAGAGATAACCGGAAAAAGGCAGGGCAACAGTCCCCCCCCTTTTTATCCTCTATGTTTTAAACGCAAAATTATACAAAAAACAATGAAAAACAGGATATTATCTATTATCTCCCTTTTATTGATGATGGTAATCCCGACCTATGCCGGGCAGGCGGAAAATACGGACCCGGGAAAGGAAAAAATCGGTATTTCCTTCGGGACAGACCTGGTAAGCAGTTATATCTGGCGGGGCAGTTACAATGCCGGGGCGAGCCTTCAGCCGTTCGTGACATTGAAAACGGGGGGATTCTCGCTCACGGGATGGGGTTCGGTGGACTTTACCGCTTCGGATTATAAAGAGGCCGACCTGACGGCGGCGTATTCCGTAGCCGGGTTTACTTTTACGGTGGCCGACTATTACTGGACGGGCGCTCCGAACGAATCGACGGTGCCTCCGAGGAATTATTTCCATTTTGGAGAGAACACGCCCCATATGCTGGAAACGGGCGTCAGTTATTGTTTCGGGGAAAAATTCCCGATCATCCTTTCCTGGTATACAATGGTGGCCGGGCATGACAAGGATTCCGAAACGGGCAAAAGGAGTTATTCGACGTATGCCGAGGTATCGTATTCTTTTACCGCCCGCACGGTGGATATGAGCGCTTGGGTGGGATTTACCCCCTGGAAGAGCCCCAATATGTACGGGACGACCGGTTTTGCGGTATGCAACGTGGGCGTCGGGGTCTCGAAAGCCATCTGGTTTTCGGGATCTTTTTCCCTTCCCGTTTTTACCCGCCTGATTTGGAATCCGGCCAAAGAAGACGTCCATTTTGTCGGGGGCTTTTCGATCGTTTTGTAAATGATGGAACAGGATACCAGCGCACAGTATTTCCTCGACCTGATCCAACGGTCCCGGCGGGGGAAATTCAAGGTCTACATCGGGATGATCGCCGGAGTGGGCAAGACTTTCCGTATGCTGCAAGAGGCCCGGGAACTGCTCGCTGTCGGGGTGGATGTGAAGATCGGCTACGTCGAAACGCACGGTCGCCCCGATACGGAAGCGCAGCTCGAGGGTTTGCCCGTCATCCCGCGGCGAAAACTCTTTTATAAAGGCAAGGAGTTGGAGGAAATGGATATCAGGGCCATCCTGAATGCCCATCCGGAGATCGTGATCGTAGACGAATTGGCCCACACCAATATCGAGGGGAGTGAGAACGCCAAGCGCTGGCAGGACGTACTCCGTATCCTCGATGCGGGAATCAGCGTGATCAGCGCGGTCAATATCCAGCATATCGAAAGCCTGAACGAAGAGGTACAGGATATTTCCGGGGTAGAGGTCAAAGAGCGCGTGCCCGACAGTGTGCTGGAAATGGCGGATGAGGTGGTAAATATCGACCTGACGGCCGAAGAACTGATCGTGCGGCTCAAAGCGGGAAAAATATACCGGAAGGAAAAAGTACAGACAGCCCTCGACAATTTTTTTAAAGAGGAACATATCCTCCAGCTCCGCGAACTGGCCCTGAAAGAAGTGGCCCTGCGTGTGGAGAAAAAAATAGAGAGCCAGGTGGCTGAGAATATCGGCGTGCGCCACGAAAAATTCCTGGCCGTGATCGACAGCAGCGAAAAGACAGCCCGCCGGGTAATCCGCAAGACGGCCCGGCTGGCCACCCGCTACAATGCCAAGTTTGCCGTGCTTTACGTGCAGACCCCCAGGGAATCGCCGGACCGGATTCCCCTGGCCAACCAGCGTTATTTGATCAACCATTTCAAGCTTGCTTCGGAGTTGGGCGCGGAAATCATTCAGGTACATTCCGACCGGATGGTCGAAAGTATAGTAAGAGTATGTGTGGAACAAAAAATAAGCGCCTTGTGTGTCTCCAAACCCAAATTTACCTTACCTTCGCTCCTGTTGAAAGCCTTTTATTTCCGGCTGCTGCTGGGACAACTGTCCCGCCGGAATATCGACCTGATAATCCTCTCGTGATATGCAGATACAGAAAAAACTGACTTTGGGTATCGGTGTACTCTTTGCCCTGATCCTGCTCTTGGGTATCCAATCCGTCCAAAACATCCGGCAGCTTTCCCGGGCTTCCCACAATATCTTGGCCGATAACTACAATTCGTTGCGCTATGCCACGGATATGATGACAATCCTGGATAGTCTTTCCTCGGATGCGGCGCTGGTAAGCGCCTTGGAAGAAACCCTGGCCCTCCAGCAGAATAACATCACGGAGACAGATGAATTTGCGGCGACCGAATCGTTGAAAACGAAAATCGCCGCCCTCGCCGATACGGTCACTTCCGAAAAATTAAGATCTATCCGGACAGACCTTTACCGGATCATGGGACTGAATATGGCCTCTATCCGGGAAAAAAGCGCGCTGGCCGACGAGAGTGCGAACGCTGCCCTGCTTTGGATCTGCATCAGCGCCCTGCTGTGTGTCATTATCGCGCTGGCGTTGCTGGTGGTCTTTCCACGGACATTGGTACGGCCTATCGAACAACTCAAGGAAGGGATCACCGGCATCGCGAACCACGATTATGAAAGACGGCTCGATTTTCACGGCAACAAAGAATTCGCCGCCGTAGCCGATTCGTTCAACCGGATGGCCGAAAAACTGTCCGAATACAGGAAGAGTACCCTCGAAGACCTTATGACCGAGAAAAAGCGTATCGAGGCGGTGGTCGACAGCCTGCACGAGCCCATCATCGGGGTGGCGCCGGATAAGAAGATATTATTTGTCAACGATCCTGCCGCAGGGGTGCTGAACCTGAAACGGGAAGCGGTCGTCGGAAAAGATGCCGCCGAAGTATCTTTGGGCAACGACCTTTTGCGCCGCCTGATCCGGGAACTCTATGCTGCCGAGCCCGCTAAAGAGCCGCTGAAAATTTACGCGGACAACAAAGAAAGCTATTTCCAGACCGAGAACATTCCCCTTTATATCGACCGGGTGGGAGAAAAGCAGCGGAAGTCTATCGGGAACCTCATCATCCTGCACAATATTACCCGTTTTAAGGAACTCGACTCGGCGAAAACAAATTTCATCTCCACCGTTTCCCACGAGATGAAGACCCCGATATCGTCCATCCTAATGAGTCTGAAACTACTGGAGGACACCCGGCTCGGGGCGTTGAACGGGGAACAGAAGGATTTGGCGAAGAGCATCAGGGACAACAGTGAACGTTTGCTCTCCATTACCGGCGAACTGCTGAACATGACCCAGCTCGAAACCGGAAAACTGGCCCTGATGCCGAAAGTCACCAAACCGATCGAGCTGATCGATTACGCCGTATCGGCGACCCGGGTATTGGCCGAACGGTTCGGATGCTTCGTGGAAGTGGAATACCCCGAAAAAATAGCCAAACTCTTTGTGGACAGCGAAAAAATAGCCTGGGTGATCACCAACCTGCTGTCCAACGCCATTCACCATTCGCCGGAAGGCTCCCGCATTATTGTCGGGGCCCGGCAGCGCGATAAAACGGTATCTGTTTTCGTGCAGGATTTCGGCCGGGGCATAGACCCCCGCTACCATAAAAGCATCTTCGAGCGGTATTTCCGGGTGCCGGGCACCAAAACGCAGGGCAGCGGACTCGGACTGGCTATTTCCAAAGAATTCGTCGAGGCGCACGGAGGCACGATTACGGTAGAGAGCGAAGTGGGCCGGGGCAGCCGGTTTACGATCACCCTGCCTGTCTGATATTTTAAAAAGGAGGTTTTGTCTGCCGGGAGCCTTATTTTACAGTCTCCCGGTAAGGTTTGTTTTTGCGGGAATAATGGATTACATTTGTCTTACGCCCTAAAAAGAACCCTAAAACCTTTTACGCTATGACACAAGTAAAGATAAAAAGAGTGTACCTCCCCCCCGAGCCGTCGGATGGGTTTCGGGTACTGGTGGATAAACTGTGGCCCCGTGGGATCCGGAAAGAAAACCTCCTTTACGATCTGTGGGCCAAAGACGTAACCCCATCCACCCCATTGCGGCAGTGGTTCCATGTCGATCCTGAGGGTCGCTGGACCGATTTTAAAAAGCGCTATTTGCAGGAACTCGAAGCCTCCCCTGCGGCCCGGGAATTCGCCGAACGGCTCAAAGGGGAAAAAATCGTCACTCTGCTGTATGCGTCCAAAAATCTTACGCAAAACCATGCGCTGGTCCTGCAGCAATTTTTGGAAAAAATAGTAAATGGCTGAAGTCCTTTTTTTGCCACCCCGACCTGAATCCTATCACAAAAAACGAAAAGAAACATGGACATTACCTCTCTTCTGAACGATATCGGGATACACTCCGAAGGGCTGGTCGCCTTTTTGCGGGTGACGATCATCCTGGCGATCATAGCCCTGGCCGGATGGTTTTCCTACCTGGTAGTCAAAAAATGGCTGGCCTGGGTCGTAATACGCCTTGTGCGTCATACCCCGTTCCGGTGGGACGATTTGATGTTCGACCGGAAATTCTTCAACCGGTTGGGCTTGCTTATTGCGCCTATCGCGGTGCAGGTAGGCCTCACTTGGATCGAGTGGGATAAGATGTACATCTTTTCCCGGTTGGTAAGTATCTGGATCATTTTCGCCTCGGTGATGCTGATTTCCGCCATCCTCGACGGGGTTAACCGGATCTACGAAAGCTATTCCGTCTCCAAAGACCGGCCGATAAAGGTCTTTATCCAATTGGTGATGATCTTCTTCTGGTGCGCGGCGGTGATCGTGGTGATCGGCATCTTCACCCAGGAATCGATCGCTACGCTGCTGGCGGGGCTCACGGCGTTTGCGGCGGTGCTGATGCTCATCTTCAAGGATTCCATCCTGGGATTCGTAGCCGGGATACAGCTGAGTGCCAATAATATGGTTCGCCTGGGCGACTGGATCGTGATGCCCAGCGCCGGGGCCGACGGCGACGTGCTGGAAATAAACCTCACTACGGTCAAAGTCCAAAACTGGGACAAGACTATCACGACGATCCCGACCTACAAGCTGGTGTCCGAATCGTTCACCAACTGGCGGGGGATGGAGGAGTCGGAAGGCCGGCGGATCAAGCGTTCGGTGAATATCGACGTGAATTCCATCCATTACCTGACCAAAGGGGAACTCGAAGTGCTGAAAAAATCCGTCCTGCTCAAGGATTATATAGAAGGCAAAGTGTCCGACCTGGAAAAATTCAACGCCAACCGGGAAAATATCCTGGATGAACGGCGCCTGACCAATATCGGAACTTTCCGCGAATACCTAGAGACCTGGCTTTCGCACAATCCCGACATCAACCTGAACATGACCCATATGGTACGCCAGCTCCAACCCACGCCCACCGGACTCCCGCTGGAGATCTACTGTTTCTCCGCCCGGCAGGAGTGGGTGCGCTACGAGCAGGTGCAATCCGACATTTTCGACCATGTGTTTGCCGTGATGGATATGTTCAACCTCCGGGCGTTCCAGTATTCGGGGAACGTCGTCTCCGCCGAGGACAGCCAGCGCCAGTAACCGACCATGTTCCGCACCGAAACAACGGTTTCCTCGCTGGAAGTCCCGCAATATCTCAAACAGTTCCGGGATGTGGAAAAATTCATCGTCTTCTGCCGCCAATGCGGCCGGTACGGCACATGCTGGGCTTGCCCGCCGTACGAATTCGATACCGAGGCGTATTTATCCGGATATCGCACCGCTTGGGTCATAGGAACGAAAGTCATTGCGGGCGATGCGGTGCGGGAAGAATGTACCCGAACAGGGAACACCGTGGAAGTGGGCCGGGAGCTATTGCGGCTCGCCCGCCAAGGGATCGACGCTCGTTTGCTGGCGATGGAAAAGAAATATCCCGGTAGCAGGGCTTTCTTTGCGGGAACCTGTATGCTGTGCCCGGAAGATGGATGTACCCGGGCGGAAGGGCTACCATGCCTCCATCCGGACAAAGTGCGCCCTTCGCTGGAGGCTTTCGGGCTGGATATGGGCCGTACGGCCTCGGAACTTCTCGGCATAGAAATGAAGTGGAGCCGGCACGGGGAGCTCCCCGAATATTTTACGCTGGTGAGTGGTTTTTTTACCAATAGCCAAATCGAAATCCCGGATTGGGAAAAATGAAAGAAAAAGCGGTATTCAACTGGAGCGGGGGCAAGGATTCGGCTCTCGCTTTGTATAAGGTCCTGCAGGAAGGCCGGTATGAGGTCGTGGCTTTGCTTACTACCGTTAACCGCGCTTCCCGGCGCTCGTCCATGCATGGCATCCCGGCATCCCTGCTCGAAAAACAGGCGCGAAGTATCGGAATCCCGTTATACGTGGTCGATTTGACCCCTAAGGGAAACATGGAAGACTACCGGAGTGCGATGGAAGGGGCCGTAAGGCATTTTAAAGCGCAAGGTGTTGCCCATTTCGTATTCGGGGACATATTCCTGCACGACGTGCGATCCTACCGGGAAAAACAGCTCTCGCCTTATGGGATAGAGGTCGTCGAACCCCTGTGGGGGCGCACTTCAGGGGAGATCATGGAAGAGTTCCTTGCCTCCGGTCTGCGGACGGTCGTCGTGACAGTGACGGACGGAATGCTGGATAAGAGTTTTGTCGCCCGGACGATAGACCGCGATTTTATCCGGGATCTGCCTGCCGAAGCGGACGTATGCGGGGAGAACGGGGAATATCATACTTTTTGTTATGCGGGCGGGATGTTTTCTTCGGAAATTCCTTTCTCTTTAGGGGAGACATTCCGGGCCACGTACCCTATAAAATTGGAAGATGGCACGATAAAGGATTATTCGTATTGGCTGGCCGACCTGAAAGATGCCTAATGGTCGAATTTTTGGGAGAGTTCCAGTTTTTCGCCTTCCTCTGTTTGCGCAGATTCGTTTACCGGTGTCGGCCGTTCTTCGCGGCCGAACGGGTATACGGGGTACATTTTAAATCCTTTTTGGGGGGCTTTGTCCTTTGTGCCGGGGTAAAACCAGGCGCCCGCTACCGGTTTTTGCCGGCAGGCTGCGTCCAACGCTTCGAGGTACGAAGCGGCCCC
Source organism: uncultured Flavobacteriales bacterium (assembly GCA_959608625.1). Lineage (GTDB taxonomy): Bacteria > Bacteroidota > Bacteroidia > Flavobacteriales > UBA1820 > Merdimorpha. The sequence goes on along the minus strand of CAUHQV010000013.1, from coordinate 14,144 downwards.
TTCGATAGGTAAAAGCCGGATGTCGTGGTCGAAGTAAAGTACGGCCTGCGCGGAATTGCCTCCGAGTATGCCCCAGGCATGCCGGCGCAGATCGCTCTCCTCGATGCGCCTGTCCGTCCGGTAAATTTCCACTTTTTCTTTATCCGGGCCTTTCCAGGTGTCGATCCGCTCGAAACGGGGATCGCTGCCGGTACGCAGGAAAAGCCAGGTCGACAGCACGATAAGGGTTGCAGCGGACACGGCAGCATACAGGAACTTTCTTTTGTGCCGGGAATTTTTTTTCAGTTTCAATCCGCAGCGGGGGCATTTCCGGGCCGTCCGGCCCAGGGGAGTCCCGCACTCCGGGCATTCGGTCAGGGCCATCGGTAGTGGGTTTGGGGTTCGTTTGAACCCCGTAAAGCTAGGCAGGGAATGTTAGCCGGGGGCGAAAGAATCTTTAAATAATTGAAAAGTTCTGCCCCGGTGCTATATTTTGAGGGGGCGCACTTTTTTGTCGTAGCGTTTCCAGTAGATAAGCAGCATTACGAATCCCAGAAAACAAAAACCTACCCCTACCAGCGCCGGATACCGGTATCCCAAGCCTGCTTCTATCGGTAGCCCTCCGCTATAGGCTCCCAGGGCATTACCCAGGTTGAAGGCCACCTGCACGCTGGCCGCGCCGAGCATCTCGCCGCCCTTGGAATTGCGCAGGAGAAGGATCTGCTGCGGGGCCGACAGGGCGAACAGCCCGGCCGTGCAGACAGTCATCAGGACGACGGACAGGATGGCGTGCTGGGCCAGGAAAAAAATGAGCAGCAAGGAGAAGCCCATCAGCAATTGTACGGTCGTGGCCACCCGGGCCGGGGAATAAATGTCCGACAGGCGCCCCGATAGAATATTGCCTATGCACATACCCAGTCCGGCCAGAACCATGATATCCGTCATCTTATCCGGTGCGAATCCCGATACGTTGGTCATCAGCGGGCTGATGTAACTGTACCAGCAGAAGAGGCCGCCGTTGCCCAACATCGTCGCCAGGATCAGCAGCCATGGGGCGGCCGACCGCAAGAAACGGAATTGCCCTTTGAACCCGGTGTCCGGAAGCGGATCGAAACGCGGCACCCAGCGCCAGACGAAATAGAGTATCAAGGCATCCAGGCAACCGATAAGCAGAAATGTCGTCCGCCAGGAGATCGTTTGGCTGATGTATGTGCCCAGGGGGACGCCGGCCAGATTGGCTACGGTCATGCCGGCTATCATCATCGCCACAGCCGCGGAACTTTTTCCTTCGGCGGCCATTTTCGAGGCTACGATCGACCCCACCCCGAAATAGGCCCCGTGGGGAAGGCCCGAGATGAACCGGGTGGCCAGCATGGCATGATAGTTCGGGGCTACGCAGGACAAGAGATTCCCGAAGGTGAAAACAGCGACCAAGACCAACAGGATTTGTTTCAGAGGGCGTTTGCGTGCGACAAGCACCAGAAAGGGAGCCCCGACGCATACCCCGATGGCATAAGCCGAAATAAAATGTGCGGCTACGGGGATGGAAATATCCAGGTTCCGGGCTACATCGGGCAGGATACCCATCATCACGAATTCGGACATCCCCAGGCCCAGGGTGCCCAATGCTAAAGCGATCAGTCCTTTTTTCACTGTACAACTGGAATATAACGGTACAAAATCACATCTCCCGGCGTTTTAGATGTTCCTATAGGGGGAATTTAACATTGATTTGCAAGAACACCCCGAACCTTTAATGGCTTGGGGTGTTCTTTTATTTTCGGAAGGCAATACTTTACGCCGGAATGTCGAACAGGTCGTTCAGCGATTCGCTCATCGAAGGGTGTGTGTAGATGGCATCCCGGAGTATTTTATAATCCATGCCGTTTTCCATGGCCAGGGCCACCGTATTGATGACTTCCTGCGAATCGGCACAGAAGAGCGTACATCCGAGTATTTTGCCTGTTTTGGCGTCTGTGACCGCTTTGAGCAGCCCGTCCGTCTGCCCGAAGGTCTTGGTGCGGGGGAAAGCGGCGGCCGGGATCTTGGTGATCTTTACGTCTTTTCCGGCCTGTACGGCTTGTGTTTCGCTCATCCCGATGCGGGAAAGCGGCGGTTCGATGAACACGGTATAGGGTACAGGATAGCGGTCTTCGGTATTCCTTTCGTTTTTGCCGAAGAGCTGGTCGCGGATGATTCGGAAATCGTCCAGCGAGATATAGGTGAATTGAAGGCCGCCTTTTACGTCGCCCATCGCCCAGATGCCCGGCGCGGTGGTGCGGAGCTTATCGTCCACCTGTATGGCTCCCCGGGCATCGAGCGCTACCCCCGCGGCTTCCAGGTTCAGCCCTTCAGTGTAGGGACGTCGGCCGGTGGATACCAGAATGGCCTCGGCGCACAGGATGGCGGTTTTGCCGTCCTTGGCGAGGTTTACCCGGGTGCATTCTTCGGTATCCAGCAGGGAAGTGACCTCGGCGCCCATTACGAACGTGACATTCTTTTTTTCCAGCACTTCCTTTACACTCTGGGCGATATCGCGGTCTTCGGCGGGGATGAGCGTGTCGTTGCCTTCCACTACTGTGACGGACGAGCCGAACGAAGCATACATCGAGGCGAATTCGAGCCCGATGTAGCCTCCGCCGATGATTACCAGGTGACGGGGCAGTTCCTTCAACTCCATGATCGATGTGCTGGTGTATACCCGTTTACTCTCCCGCAGCCCGTCGATGTGTGGGATAAACGTATCGGCCCCGGTATTGATGAATATCCTGCCGGCGGTGATTTCTTTATCCCCGGCGGCGGTTTTCACGCGTACCACTTTGGAGGAGACGAAAGAACCTGCCCCGTCGATCACCGTGACGTTTTTCGAATCCACAGCCAGTTTGTCATAGTTCTTCTGCCGGATACCGTCGATGATGGCGTCTTTCTTTTCGATGGATTTGCGGTAGAAATCCGCTTTTTGCTCGAAATCCGGGAAGCCCATCTTGGTCGAATCTTTGGCCATGTGGACCAGTGTTTTGGTGGGGATACAGCCTATGTTGATGCAGGTTCCCCCATACATTTTGGGCGATTTTTCCACTACGGCCACTTTCAGGCCTTTTTGAGACATATAGGCGGCCAGGGTCTTGCCCCCTTTGCCAAAACCTATGATGATGGTGTCGTATTTTTCCATGGTTACTGGGTTTTTAGGATTTTCAATATCTTTTTTTCCGCTCCGGACAGGATGGCGGTGTCTTTTACCACTAGCCTTCCCGCCCCGGAGAGCCGCGGAAATCCGCGTCCGCCCGGTTGAGGTGCGAGGACAGCGCAATACACCTTTCGAGTTTCGTTTGGAAATCGAGGGCGAAAGAGAGGTGTTTTCCTGTATTACTCAAATATAGCAATTATCGGGCGAATTAGGCAGTATTCGAGTGTTATTTCCGCCGGCGGTTTATATAATTAAAGATAGGCTCATAAAAAATCGGCGCAGAGCAAAAAGCTCTGCGCCGATCCCTGTTGAAACGTTGAACGGTTTAGTAAGCGCTGTCATGGACGCCTTTTACGGCGCGGCCGCTGGGATCGTTCATATTTTGGAACGAGGAGTCCCAAGCCAGCGCTTCGGCCGTGGAACAGGCTACCGATGGTACGGAAGGTACCGTCAGGGCGGCGCTACCGCTAGGGAAATGCTCTTCGAAAATACTCCGGTAGTAGTATTCCTCCTTGTTTTGGGGAGGGTTTACCGGAAAACGCCGGGCGGCGGCGGCCATCTGCTGGTCGGTTACCTGGGCCGAGGCAATGGCCTTAAGGGAGTCTATCCAGTTGTAGCCCACTCCATCGGAGAATTGTTCCTTCTGGCGCCAGGCCACTTCGGGAGGGAGCAGATCCTCAAACGCTTCACGGAGGATCTTTTTCTCGATCACTTTGCCGGGGGCCATTTTGGCCTCGGGGTTCAGGCGCATCGCCACATCGAGGAATTCCTTGTCCAGGAAGGGGACACGGCCCTCCACGCCCCAGGCTGCCAGGCTCTTGTTGGCGCGCAGGCAATCGTACATATACAGTTTCCCGATCTTACGGATGGTTTCTTCGTGGAACGCGCGAGCGTCGGGCGCTTTGTGGAAATAGAGGTAGCCTCCGAACACTTCGTCGGCTCCTTCCCCGCTGAGCACCATCTTGATACCCATGCTCTTGATCACCCGGGACAAGAGGTACATCGGGGTCGAGGCGCGCACGGTGGTCACATCGTAGGTCTCGATAAAGTAGATCACGTCGCGGATAGCGTCCAGGCCTTCCTGTACGGTGTAATGTATCTCGTGGTGGACTGTGCCGATATGATCGGCCACTTTCCGGGCGGCTTTCAGGTCGGGAGACCCGTCGAGCCCTACTGCGAAAGAGTGGAGCTGGGGCCACCAGGCATCCGTCCGCCCTTCGTTCTCGATACGTTTGGCCGCGTATTGTTTGGCTACGGCCGAGATGATGGACGAGTCCAGTCCGCCGGAAAGGAGTACGCCGTAGGGGACGTCGCTCATCAGTTGACGCTTCACGGCGTCTTCCAGGGCGCGGCGCAGGGTTTTCACGTCGGCCGGATTGTCTTTTACGTTGTCGTATTCCATCCAGTCGCGTTGGTACCACCGTTTCATTTTCCCTTCCTTGCTCGAATAGTAATGTCCGGGCAGGAACACTTCGCACTCGTCGGCAAAACCTTCCAGTCCTTTCAGTTCGGAAGATACCAATACGTGCCCGTCTTTGTCCCGGCCTATGTACAGGGGGATTACTCCGATCGGGTCGCGGGCGATGAGGTATTCGTCTTTTTCCTGGTCGTACAGGGCGAAGGCGAAAATGCCGCTGATGTCTTCCAGCAGGCCGATGCCTTTTTCCCGGTACAGGGCCAGAATGACCTCGCAGTCCGAACCGGTCTGGAATTCGTATTTCCCTTTCAGGCGTTCGCGCAATTCGCGGTGGTTGTATATCTCTCCGTTCACACACAGGGCCTGCTTCCCGTCGGGGCTCACCAAGGGCTGCCGCCCCGAGGCCGGGTCTACGATGGACAGGCGTTCGTGCGCCAGGATGGCGGTCGGCCCGCAGTAAATACCGCTCCAGTCCGGCCCGCGATGACGGATCCGTTTACTCATTTCCAGCGCCTGTTGGCGCATCTGTTCGCTCTCCTGTTGCCGGATGTCGAACAAGGCTGTAATTCCACACATGGTTTTCTTTGTAGTTTTATTTGTGATGTTTTTTCTTCAGGAACCGGTCGATGGCTTTGGCGGCTTTCTGCCCCGAGGCCATGGCACGTACCACCAGCGAGGCTCCGCTTACCGCATCCCCGGCGGCAAATACGTTGTCCGTGCCGGTGAACTGGGATTTGTCCACTGCGATGTTCTGCCGGGCATCGGTAGGCAGGCCGAGTTCTTTTACCGGGCCTTCCTGTACGGGGGATACGAATCCCATTGCCAGAAAGACGAGGTCGGCCGGAATGACTTCCGTCTTGCCGGTCTTTTTCAACACAGGGCGCCCGCCTTCGGCCGGGGTTTCCCACGATACTTCTTCCACTTCCACTCCGGAGAGCTTTCCGTTCTCCCCGATGAACCGGTTGGTAGACAAGCACCAGCGACGCGTACACCCTTCTTCGTGACTACTGGACGTTTTCAGCACCTGGGGATACATCGGCCAGGGTGTCTGGGGGTTGTGCCGTTCGGGCGGGATGGGCATGATCTCGATCTGGGTGATGCTCTCGGCACCGTGGCGTACGGCCGTGCCCACACAGTCCGAACCGGTGTCGCCTCCGCCGATCACCAATACTTTTTTGCCTTTGGCGTTTATCGCTTTTCCAGGGGCAATGTCGATGCCTTGCAGGACACGGTTTTGCATGCCTAGGAATTCCATCGCGAAATGGATTCCGGAGAGTTCCCGCCCGGGGGCCGGCAGGTCGCGCGGAGATTCGGCACCAATGGCCAGGCATACGGCGTCGTATTGTTTGGACAGCTCTTTGGTTGAAATATCTTTCCCGACGGCCACGCCCGTTTTAAAGACGACACCTTCTTCCTCCATCAGGCGGATACGGCGCGCGACGATCTTTTTGCTCAGTTTGAAATTGGGGATACCGAAGCGCAACAGTCCGCCCGGAAGTTCGTCCTTTTCAAAGGCCGTTACGGTGTAACCCATACGGTTCAGCCGGTTGGCGGCGGCCAGTCCGGCCGGCCCGCTTCCCACTACGGCCACTTTCAACCCGTTGCGCACAGGATTTACAGGCTGCACGTACCCTTCGCGGAAAGCCATTTCGGCAATGGCCGCTTCGTTCTCGCGGATGGTTACCGGCTCGTCGGCCGACAGTTTGAGTACACAGCTTTTTTCGCAAAGCGCCGGGCAGATGCGCCCGGTGAATTCCGGGAAATCGCAGGTTTGCTCCAACAATTTGTAAGCTTCGTCGATGCGACCTTTGTACAACAAGTCCTGCCACTCCGGCTGGCGGTTGCCTACCGGGCAGGCCCAATGGCAAAAAGGGACGCCGCAATCCATGCAGCGCGAAGCCTGCGTGCGGCGGTCGGAACTGTTGAGGGTCTGTTCTACCTCGCTGTAATCGTGTATGCGGTCGAGCACCGGGCGGTATCCCGCTTCGAGCCGGTGTACGGTCAGAAATGCTTTAGGGTCTCCCATCGTATTTTCTCCTGTCTTTTTTCAATTAATAATCCCGTTCCACTTCGTTGATCCGGCGGGCGAGTGCCGCCATCTGTTCCTCCTGGAGCACCCGTTTGTACTCGATGGGCACTACCGAGATGAACTCTTCGACGTACCGGCTCCAATTGTCCAGCATCATGCCGGCCAGCGGGCTGCCCGTATAGTGGTAATGTTTGCGGATCAGTTCGTGCAGTTCCCGGCGCGAAGCGGTATCCTCGATCAGGGAAAGTTCGACCATATCCATATTGCAATAGTAGTCGAAATCCCCTTCTTTGTTCCATACATAGGCCACCCCGCCGCTCATACCGGCGGCAAAATTGCGCCCGGTGGTCCCCAATACCACTACGCGGCCTCCGGTCATGTATTCGCAGCAGTGGTCGCCCACGCCTTCCACTACGGCGGTAGCTCCCGAATTGCGCACCGCAAAGCGTTCGCCCACCCGGCCGTTGATGAATACCTGTCCGCTGGTAGCCCCGTACAGCAGGGTATTGCCGGCGATGATATTGTCCTGCGGGACGAATGAACTGTGCGCCGGAGGCATCAGGCTGATGCGCCCTCCGGAAAGCCCTTTCCCGAGATAGTCGTTGGCCTCGCCTTCCAGGCGGAAATGCACGCCCCGGGCCAAAAATGCCCCGAAGCTTTGTCCGGCCGAGCCTTTGAAACGCACTTCGAGCGTGTTTTCCGGCAGGCCCTCCCCGCCGTAGCGGGCGGCTATCTCGCCGGAAAGCATAGCGCCTACCGAACGGTCGGTGTTCACGATCCGGTATTCGAGCGACGTTTCCTGGCGGCGCTCCAGGGCCGGAACCGCCGCGCGAATGATCTCCCGGTCCTTGACGTCCGCGATATTGTGGAGTTGTTCGCTCTGGTGGCGCAGGGCATTCTTGGATGCCTGCTGCGGCATATGGAGGATGCGCGAAAGGTCGATCAGGTCGTGCTTAGGCACCCCGTCCGAAGGCTTGCGGCGAATGAGATCCGCGCGGCCGATGACTTCGTCCAGGCTCCGGTATCCCAGTTCGGCCAAGTGTTCCCGCACGTCGCGGGCCAGGAAGGTGAAAAAGTTCACCAGGTATTCGCTGCGTCCCAAAAAGCGTTTGCGCAGTTCTTCGTTTTGTGTGGCTACGCCCATCGGGCAGGTGTTCATGTGGCACTTGCGCATCATCACACAGCCCAGCACGATCAGGGCCGACGTGGCGAAGCCGAATTCCTCGGCCCCGAGCATAGCCATCACCAGGATGTCGCGCCCGGTCTTTATCTGCCCGTCGGTCTGGAGGTACACTTGTCCGCGCAGGCCGTTGCGCACCAGGGTTTGCTGGGTCTCGGAGATACCGATCTCGGTCGGCATGCCGGCGTAGCGGATGGAGCTGGCGGGCGAAGCTCCCGTTCCTCCTTCCGCCCCGGAGATGATGATGCGGTCGGCTTTAGCTTTGGCTACCCCGGCGGCGATGGTGCCCACTCCGCTTTCGGAGACCAGTTTGACGCTGATCTCGGCTTTCGGGTTGACGTTCTTCAGGTCGAAGATGAGCTGGGCCAGGTCTTCGATGGAATAGATATCGTGGTGCGGTGGCGGGGAAATGAGCGAGATACCGGCGATCGAATGGCGGGTTTTGGCGATGACTTTGTCCACTTTGAACCCGGGGAGCTGGCCTCCTTCGCCGGGCTTGGCGCCCTGCGCAACCTTTATCTGTATTTCGTCGGCGTTGACCAGGTATTCGGCTGTGACCCCGAAACGGCCCGAGGCTACCTGTTTGATAGCTGAGCGGAGGGACACCCCGTCGACGGTCGCCGAGAAGCGTTCAGGGTCTTCGCCCCCTTCGCCTGTATTGCTGCGCCCGTGGATCGCGTTCATCGCCAGGGCCATCGCCTGATGGGCCTCCTTACTAATGGAGCCGAAACTCATCGCCCCCGTCACGAAACGGCGCAGGATGGACGCCTCGCTTTCGACCTCTTCCAGTGGCACGGGAGTGCCTTTCTGGAAATCGAAGAAGTCGCGGATGAATACCGGGTGTTCTTTATTATCCACCAAGGAGGTATATTCCTTGAATTTCGCGTAGTCACCTAAGCGGGTAGCCAGTTGAAGGGTGGAGATAGTTTCCGGGTTCCAGGCGTGCTGTTCGCCGTTCTTGCGGTAGCTGTAAAATCCCTCCATCGGGAGCGCCCCCGGTTCGGTATCCGGATCGGAAAATCCTTTCCGGTGCATTTTCATGACGTCTTCGGCCACTTCCTTCAGACCGACCCCGCTTATAGCACTGGCTGTCCCCCCGAAATATTTATCGGAAAACTCGCGGCCCAGTCCGATGGCCTCGAATAGTTTCGCGCCGCGGTAACTGCGCAGGGTCGAAATACCCATTTTGCTGATGACTTTCAGCAATCCTTTGCGCATCGCTTTGATGTAATTCTTTTCAGCCGTAGGGTAGTCCATCTGGATCTGGCGGTCTTTGACCAATTGTCCGATCACGGCGAACGCCATGTAGGGGCAAACGGCGCTGGCTCCGTATCCCAGGAGGAGGGCAGCATGCATCACTTCACGCATCTCGCCCGTTTCGACTACCAGGGCTGTTTGTACCCGCTTGTGCACCGATACCAGATGGTGGTGTACGGCGCTTACGGCCAGCAGGGATGGGATAGCGGCATGCGATTCGTCCACGCCGCGGTCGGAAAGCACGATATAGCTCCCTCCGTCGTCCACCGCTTTTTCCGCTTCGGCGCACAGGGTATCGAGAGCCTCTTTCAGGCCTTGTTCCCCTTTCGATATGTCGAACAGAATGGGGAGCTTGACCGATTTGAAACCTTTATAGCGGATGTTGCACAGGATGTCCAGTTGTGTGTTGGTCAGGATAGGGTGCTTCAGCCGTACCATTTTGCAATAGCTTTCGTCCGGGTAGAGGATCTGCCCGCCCACTGAACCGATGTATTCGGCCAGGCTCATCACCAATTCCTCGCGCAGCGGGTCAATAGGCGGGTTGGTCACCTGCGCGAACTGCTGGCGGAAATAATTGTAGAACGGCTGGGACTTTTCCGAAAGAATGGCGATCGGCGTGTCGTTGCCCATCGAGGAGGTAGGTTCGGCCGCCGTGGTGCACATCGGGGTGATGATCTTCTCCACATCCTCCCGCGAATAACCGAACGCGGGCAGCAGCCGGCGGAAATCCTCGGTCGATTCTCCTATTTTGCGGCCCGACTTGAGTTTGTCCAGTTCCACCCGGTTGTTTTCCAGCCAGGTACGGTAGGGGCGCGCTTCGGCCAATTGCCTTTTGAGTTCTTTGTCGTAGTAGACTTTGCCCTCTTCGGTGTCCACCAGGATGATCTTACCGGGTTGCAGGCGGCCTTTTTCACGGATATTTTCCGGGGGGAAGTTCACGACGCCTACTTCCGAAGCGACGACCATGATGTCGTCCTTGGTGATCAGGTAACGGGCCGGGCGCAGGCCGTTGCGGTCGAGCATTCCCCCGGCGTATCGGCCGTCGGAGAACAGCAGGGCGGCAGGGCCGTCCCAAGGTTCCATCAGGATGGAATGGTATTCGTAGAAAGCCTTCAGGTCGGCCGAAATAGGGTTCTTCTCGTTGAAACTCTCCGGGACGAGCATGGCCATAGCGTGGGGCAGACTCATGCCGGATACGTTGAGGTATTCCAATAGGTTGTCCAGCGAAGCGCTGTCGCTCATGCCCGGTTGGATGATGGGGCTTATTTCCGAAGCCGGGCCGAGGGTCGGGGAAGTCAGCGCGCTTTCGCGGGCGGTCGTCCACTCGCGGTTGCCGCGTACGGTGTTGATTTCGCCGTTATGGGCTACCAAACGGAATGGCTGGGCCAGGCTCCACGTGGGGAACGTATTGGTCGAGAACCGGGAGTGCACCAAAGCCAAGGCGCTGGTAAAGTACCGGTCGGAAAGGTCGGGGAAATAGTGGCGGAGCTGCATCGTTTCCAACATCCCCTTGTAAATGATGCGCCGGGTAGAAAGGGAACATATATAAAAATCCTTTTTCCCGGGCATCCCGCTGCGGGCGATCTCGTTTTCTGTGTGCTTGCGCAGCAGGTATAGCTTTACTTCCAGGTCGTCCTGCGAATCGCCGCCGGTGACGAACACCTGCCGGATGTCGGGTTCGTTCTGCCGGGCGGCTTCCCCCAGGATATCCGAATCGACGGGTACTTCCCGCACGTGCATCAGGGTCAGACCGAGTTTTTCGCACTGGTCTTTCAGGATGCAGAAAATTTCCTGTTGCTGCCCTTTGTCCCGGGGCAGGAAGACCATTCCGGTACCGTAGCGGCCTTTTTCCGGCACAGGGATCCCTTGCAGCAGGATGAACTCGTGGGGGATCTGGAGCATAATGCCGGCCCCGTCGCCGGTCTTGTTGTCCGCGCCTTCCGCGCCGCGGTGGCGCATGTTCTCCAGTACGGAGAGGGCGGATTCCACGATGTCGTGGCTCTTTTCCCCGCGGATGTTCACCAGCATGCCCACCCCGCAGGCGTCGCGTTCGTAATCCGGATCGTAAAGACCTTCTTTTGTTGTTTTCTGCATCATAACATCACATTTATATTACACACACTGAACTGTCGTATATTGGCCCCGAAAGAGAAAATGCCCGTCGCAAGAGCGGCAGGCATTTTATATCGTTGAATACAAACCACTACTTACTACCGGTAGCCCGACATGGACTTCCTGGAGCGATTATTAATATTCATATTGATGGTTTGCATATCCTTCGTTGTAAACTTGGCAACAAATATAGGGAAATATTATAATACGGGGAAAGGTTTTTACATAAAAATAACAACAACGCATGGTTTTATGTGTTTTAACATAAAAAACACAAGCCTATTTTAAGGCTTCCGTGCTATTTTCGGGGGCGATAGTATTTTTTCTCGATAAAAATCGTCAATTTTGCAGGACAAAAGACGAAGATTGTGTATTTTTAGTAGTAACTTGGTAAATTAAAACAAACAGAGATACAAATGAGACGCACCGATGTGAAAGAGATCCTCTCGGGAGGACAGGTAGGTAAAGAAGTCCGGGTAATGGGTTGGGTACGCACGTTCCGCAACGATATGTTCATTGCCCTGAACGACGGGTCGACGGTGAAGAACCTGCAGTGCGTAGTGCCGGAAGGAATGCTGACGGCCGACCAGAAAATATATGCCGGTACCTGCGTGGCGGTAAACGGTACCGTGGTGGAGAGCCAGGGCAAAGGGCAGGATTACGAAGTGAAAGCCTCGTCCGTGGAGATACTCGGGCAGGCCGACCCTGCTGAATACCCCCTTCAGCCTAAAGCCCACTCGATGGAATTCCTGCGCGAAATAGCCCATTTGCGTATCCGTACCAATGTGTTCGGGGCGGTAATGCGCGTCCGCTCGACGACGGCGCAGGCTGTTCACCGGTATTTCGCTTCGAAAGGATTCTTCTATTTCAATGCCCCGATCATTACCGGATCGGACTGTGAAGGGGCGGGGGAGATGTTCGGCGTATCGGTATTGTCCCATGACAACCCGCCTAAAAGGCCGAATGGCATGACGGATTTCTCGAAGGATTTCTTCGGCCGCCAGACCAACCTCACGGTGTCCGGGCAGCTTGAAGCGGAAACGTATGCGATGTCTCTGGGCAAGGTCTACACGTTCGGGCCTACGTTCCGGGCGGAAAACTCCAACACGTCGCGCCATCTGGCCGAGTTTTGGATGATCGAACCCGAGGTGGCTTTCGCCGACCTCGAGGAGAACATGGAACTGGCCGAGGACTTTATCAAGAGCGTGGTACGCGATGTGATGGAGCACTGTAAAGACGACCTGGCGTTTCTGGACGAACGCTTCATCAAAACCGAGAGCCAGAAACCGTCTTCCGAACGTTCGGATATGACCCTGCTCGAAAAACTGAACTTCGTGCTCCAACACGACTTCCAGCGGGTGAGCTATACCGAAGCCATTGAAATACTCCAGCACAGCAAGGAAGCCAAGAAGAACAAATTCAAATTCCCGATCACCGGTTGGGGGATGGATTTGCAGAGCGAACACGAACGCTTCCTGGTCGAGAAACATTTCGGCCGGCCGGTGATCCTGTACGATTATCCGGCGGAGATAAAAGCGTTCTATATGCGCCGCAACGAGGACGGAAAAACAGTCCGCGCGATGGATGTGCTGTTCCCGGGTATCGGCGAGATCGTGGGCGGAAGCCAGCGCGAGGAACGCCTCGATGTGCTGGTAGAGCGTATGAACGAGATGGGCATGAGCCAGAAAGAGCTTTGGTGGTACCTCGATACGCGCCGTTTCGGTACGGCGCCGCATTCCGGATTCGGCCTGGGATTCGAGCGCCTGGTACAATTTATCACAGGAATGGGCAATATCCGCGATGTGATCCCGTTCCCCCGCTATCCCCAGAGCGCCGAATTCTGATACGATTTTAGAACCCTTATAAAACCAAACCCCGATGAAACTGACTTTTAAGAAAACCGCATTGATCCTGGCCGTGCTGCTGTCGGTCGGGACGGCCCGGCACACCTATGCCCAGGACAGCGAAAGCCTGGTGCGCAACCTGGTGAGGGGCAAAGGAGGAAATTACCTCGACGACCAGCTGTTCGTCGCCCTGACATACAACGTGCTGACGTCTATGCCTTCGGATATGAAGACGTATTCCTTTTCCAACACCCTGTCTTTGGGCTATATCCGCGACATACCATTGAATAAACGCCGGAATATAGGCCTGGGCGCAGGTGTGGGATTCTCATTTCACAACTATTACAGCAACCTGGCGATGATCAAGGATGCGAGCGGGATCCCGCACATTGCCCTGATGGACAGCGAGGATTATAAATCCAACCGTTTTTCCATGCAGACGCTAGATATACCGTTCCAGATCCGTTTTCGTGGTTCTACGGCCGAAAAATACAAATTTTGGCGGGTCTATACCGGGGTGACGGCTTCCTGGGTGATAAAGGACTATTCGACCCGCAACGACGGGAATCTTAAAGCGCGTTATTACAACCTCCCGTACCTCCAGACCTGGCTCTTTACTGCCAATCTCCAGGTGGGTTACGGCAAATTCACGCTCAAGGCCGATTATACCCTGAATTCGATGTTCCGTTCCTCCCGCGTAGGGGAGATCACCGGGCTGGACGATACCCGGAGCCTGAGTATCGGACTTTTGGTATACCTGCTTTAAATTTTCACAACGATGGGCAGAAGGAATGAGCACGCGCAACAGGGAGGATGGCCGGTGGCAGCCCTTTGGGGAGCGGTATTGGCGGTCGTTTTTCTGGCCTTGTTTTCGGCTTTCGGCGGTGAGGGCAAAGCGGGAGATATGAACTTCCGCATCTTTCCGCTCGTGCTGGTGTGTATTGCCGGTGGAGCAGGCGGCGTCATATACCATATCCTGAAGGAAAAAGAACCTTCCCGGTGGTGGCACCGTACGGCGGGGATTGTACTATATGCAGGATTGGTTTTAGCTGCTTTTGCTCTCAGTTTGTCTTGAAATAAATAACCGGCCCAGATAAATGTTTTTTCTAGACCGGTTTTGAGAGGGGAGGTAAATACTC